>JBJTQH010000017.1:0-36797 GCA_046075505.1 Cyanobium sp.
TGCAGGTCTGCAGAGGCTGTCACTGCCGTGACTCCATCCCGCCGCTGACGCCCCCGAAGCGCGGCCTCCGGCGCGGCGCAGCAGGGAGGTGAGGGCGGAAAGGCCGGGGCGCGCCATCGGGGCTGGAAAGTTGCGCCCAGCCTGCCAGAGGTGGCTGTCGGCGCGGGGCGCCAGGCAAGCGATTCCGCGGTCCGCGGTCCGAGCCGCTGGTCAACGGCGAAAGGAATCACGGCAGCGACAGCCTCTCCAGGCCAGCAAACCGTTCGAAATCACGATCGAAACTCACCAGGCGCCAGCCATTGGCGATCGCCAGGGCCGCCAGATGGGCATCGGTGCAGAGGCGGACCGGGATCTCCCCGCCACGCAGCAACTGATGAAACACCTCCCAGCCGTCGTTCTGGGGCTCGGCCAGCTCCACGCCGGGCTGCTGGCACAGGGCCTCCAGCAGGGCTGAGGCGTCTGCAGCATTCCTGACGGCCGTACCCATCACGGCCGGCTGGCACACCAGCCGCACAAACCCCAGCGCGGTGACCGTACAGAAGAGCGCCTGTTCAGCAGCCTGCTGTTCCCAGTAGTGAACGGCGTGATGGTGATGGGTGTGTTCGGGGCAGACCAACGCCAGCCAGAAGTTGAGATCCGGCAGGTCGGCTGTGGCGCTCATGCGTCGAGCAGCTCGAACAGGGTGGCGTTGCTGAGCTCAATCCCCTCGCTGGCCAGCGCCCCATCCAGACGCGGCAGCGTGGCCGCGGAGCGCTTCTGCTCGGGCCGAGTGGGTGTGGCGCTGAGCCCCTGCTCCACGTAGCTGCGCAGCAGCAGCTTGAGGCTGACTCGCTCACTGGCCGCCCGGGCTTTCAGCCGCGCGAACAGCGGATCCGGCAGCTCCGGAGTGGTGCGCATACTCAAGAACTGAGAAGTAGAGGCATTTTAGTGCGCATCTTTCTGCCGGGTTGTCGTGTTGGCCTGCTCCACCGATTCCCCGGTGGATCCATCTGCTGAATGACATCGTGCGAGGGTGACTGCCCCTGAAGCCCGCCGCCATCTCCACGGGAGCCACTACGCTCCTGCCATCGCTTCAAGGCCAGCCCATGACGAGCGTGGAGGACATCCGAAAGCGGCTGCGCGTCCATCGGATCGAGGCCTTGCGCAACAGCATCGAGCCCCTGCTCGCCGGACGGCATGGAGCCGAGGTGTGGTTGTTCGGCTCCTGGGCCCGTGGTGACTGGGATGCGCGCTCGGACGTGGATCTGCTGGCGGTGGCGCCTCAGCAGAGCAGCGCTGACCAGCTGGCCGAGGAGCTGCTGGGAGCAGGCCTGGCCGACGATGTGATCGCCATCAGCCAGGGCCGATGGCTGGAGCGCCGACGGGGCGACGATCCGTGGTGGCGGGGCATCTGCCGCGACGCGATCCGCCTGCAACCGCCCCCGAAGCCATGACCGGCCGCCTGCACGCCTGGCTGCGGCAGGCCCACAGCGACCTGGCCATGGCGGCCTACGCCAGCGAGGGGGGATTCCACGCCCAGGCCTGCTACCACTGCTCCCAGGCTGCTGAAAAGGCCCTCAAAGCGGTGTTGCTGGCCCTCGATCAGGAGCCGGAGAGAACCCACTCGATCGAACGATTGGTCGGCGCCCTGGAGTCACTCGGCATCGAGACAGCCCCGTTGCGGCAGCAACCGCTGAAACCGTTGCAGCGGATGACCACGGCCAGCCGCTACCCGGATGGCGATGAGGCGCCGGTGGATCTGTTCGATGAACGGGATGGGGCCCTGGCGCTGGAGGTGGCGCGTGCCGTTGTGGATTTCGCGGACCAGCAGCTGCGTGGGCTTGGTCAGTCGGAATCCTCCTGAACACCGTCAAGCAGGCGGCACCGGCGTCTGAAACCCCCCGTTCACCTCCTGGTCCACCAGGGCATCGAGGGTGACGGCGGAGCGCACCAGGGCGTGGTAGCGCTGCACGACGCGGCGGTTGCGCTCGATCCAGCTGCCGGCATCGCCGCTCGGCAGGCCGGTGCCATCGCCGCTCAGCAGGTCCAGGTCGTGCTGCTGGGTCAGCAGGGCGAGCACCAGCTCGTGGATGCGCTGGCGGCGGTCGCTCATCAGGGCAGAGATCCGGGCAGGGACCATCCTCTCCGCCTGGCCTCGGATGGGCGGCCGGCTGCTTCTGGGCCGCTGGCCGGGGGATGCCGGGCGGCGGATCGCGGCGAGCGCTGCCGCCTGGCCGCCGCACCCGCCATCCTCGGGGGACTCTTCTGCAGCCCATGGCCGCTAAGCGCACCCTCAACGCCAGAAACCTGGAGACGCTCGGTGCGGCGGCCCTGGCGCAGCTGCTGATCGAGGTGAGTGCCGGTCATGCGGTGATCCAGCGGCGCCTGCGGCTGGCCCTGGCGGCCGCCGCTGGGGCTGAGGACGCCGCCCAGGAAGTGCGCAAGCGTCTCTCGGCGATCGCCCGCTCCACCACCTTCCTCGATTCCGCCCGGCGCAAGGCGCTGCTGGCCGATCTGGAGGCCCAGCAGCAGGCGATCAGCGGGCCGATCGCGGCGGCGGATCCCGCCCTGGCGGTGGACCTGCAGGTGCGTCTGCTGGAGTTGAGCGAGGGGGTGCTGGACCGCAGCTCCGATTCCACCGGGGTCGTGATCGGTTTGTTCCAACGGGGGGTGGAGGCCCTGGCGGTCCTTGCCAAAACTGCTGGCACCAGTACGGATGCCTTGGTGGAGCACGCGGTTGATCTTTTTCAGGGGAACGGCTTCGGCCAGTTCGAGGGGCTGATCCCGGCCCTGGCGCCGCTGCTGGGCGAGGCGGGGCTGCAGCAGCTGGAGCAGGCCCTGCTGGAGCGCGGTGGCGTCGACCTGTTCACCATGGAGCAGCTGGTGCGGGGCCGCGGCGATCTCGACGCCTACCTGGAGCTGTTCGAGCCCTCCCAGCTCACCTGGCCCGACACCGCTGCCGAGGTGGCCGGCCATCTGCTCCGTGGCGGCCGGGCCGAGCAGGCCCTGGCGGTGCTCGATCGCGCTGCCAGGGCAAGCCAGATCATGGAGGCTGAGGCGTGGCACGCCACCCGCATCGCTGTGCTCGAGGCTCTGGGCCGCAGCGAGGAGGCGCAGCAGCATCGCTGGCTGGTGTTCACCAGAACCCTCTCGATTCCCCTGCTGCGCGACTATCTGCAGCGGCTCGATGATTTCGCTGATGTGGAAGCCGAAGAGCGGGCCTTCGCGGTGGTGGAAACCCACCCGTCATCGCTGCTGGCGCTGCAGTTTCTGATCCTCTGGCCAGCGCTGCCGCGGGCGGCCCGCCACGTGTTCAACCACTGGCAGGACTGGGATGGCGATGCCTATGAGATCCACGAGCCGGCGGCGGAGCGCCTCAGCGCCGACCATCCCCTGGCCGCCACCCTGTTGCTGCGCAGCCTGGTGGTGTTCACCCTGTCGATGGGCCGCAGCAAGCGCTATCGCTACGCCGCCGAACAGTTGCGCCAGTGCGAACAGCTGGAGGCCCGCATCGACGACTGGCAGGGCTTTGAAAGCCACGCCAGCTTTGCGGGGCGCTTGCGGGAGGTCTTCGCGCAGAAGTGGAGCTTCTGGAAGCTGCTGGAGCGCTGATTCACAGGGGCCCCGGGGCTCACTGAGCCAGAGCCGTTGCCGGCCAGCAGCGGCGCTATGCCGCCTCCAGCTCGCCGATCAGGCTGCGCAGCTCCTCCGCCTCCACCCGGTACACGGCGCTGCAGAAATGGCAGGTGAGTTCCGCCTGGCCCTCCTCGCGCAGCAGGCTGTCCAGTTCATCGCGGCCCAGCAGCCGCAGGGCATCGACACTGCGCTGTCGGCTGCAGCGGCAGTGGAAGCACACCGGGGTGCAGGCCTCGCCGGCCTCCAGGGTGCGGGGATCGAGATCGGGGAACACATCGATCAGCAGCTGCTCGAGCTGATCGCCGCAGGCGGCCAGACGATCGGAGAAGGCCGTGATCTCGCGGCAGCGTTCCTCCAGCAGTGCCACCAGCGCCGGCTCCTGTGCCGCCTTCGGCAGCACCTGCACCAGCACCCCACCGCTGCACACCACACCGGAGGCATCGATCCGTTCCCCCACAAACACCGCCGAGGGGGTCTGCTCGGAGTGGAGCAGGTAGGAGGCGACGTCCTCGCCGATGCCGCCGCTCACCAGTTCCACCGTGCTGCTGAACGGTTCCCCTTCGCCGATGTCGCGCACCACATGCAGATAGCCGGTGCCGGTGGCGCGGCGGAAATCGAAATGGGCCAGGCCCTGCGCTTCCTGCACCAGATCGAGCTCCAGATCCGGTTGCCCCACATAGCCGCGCACGCTGCCATCGCGACCGGCATCGACCATCAGGCCGCGCAGGGGGCCATCGGAGCGGATGCGCAGGTTGACGCGGCCGTGGCGCACCTTCATCGAACTGGCCAGCAGCAGGCCGGCGGTCATCGCCCGGCCCAGCAGGGCGGTGGTCAGGAAGGACAGCCCGTGACGCCGGCGGGCCTCACGCACGGTGTCGGTGGTGGAGACCGCCACCAGGCGGATACCGCCCCCGGCGGCCGTGGCCCGCAGCAACTGATCGGCCATCAACCCCTGACGTCTGGCGGCATCGTACGGAGATGGCCCCGCTGCAGATGCCAGCAGGGATCGGCGATGCCCTCGAACAGCTCCGGTTCGTGGGTGACGATCAGCAGGGCCCGCTCCCGGCCCAGATCCGCCAGCAGCTGCAGCACCTCCTCCCGCACCGCCCAGTCGAGACCGGCGGTGGGTTCATCGAGCAGCAGCACCTTCGGATCGCGCAGCAGCTGCACCGCCAGGGAGAGGCGCCGCTGCTGGCCGCCGCTGAGGCGCTCCGGCGCGGTGTTCAGGGGCACCGCCTCCAGGCCCACCCGCTGCAGCACCGCCGCCAGCCGTTCACCGCTGAGGCGCTTCTGGCCCAGTCGCAGCTCCTGGGCCACACTCAGCCCAAGGAAATGGCGTTCCGGAAACTGGAACACCAGACCGCACAACCAGCGTCGCTGGCGGGCATCGAGCGGTTCGCCGTTCCAGAGGATGCGGCCGCGGGAGGGATCGGCCAGGCCGCTGATCAGTTCCAGCAGCGTCGTCTTGCCGCTGCCGCTGCGACCGGCCACCAGGGCGGGATGGCCCACCGGCAGCTGCAGCGTGATGTTCCGCAGCAGGGGCTCCGGAGCCGTGGCGGGGTGATAGGAGAGCGACTGCAGTTCAAGCATCGCCCCAGCATGGGGGGCGAGCGCGGCCCCTGCCGCCGGGGCCGCGTGGTTGCATGGCAGAACGCCCTGGAGTTCCCCCGCCATGGAGGTTCGCTTCCGCGAGATCGATCCCTTCAACTGCTGGATCTGGCTGCGCTTCGCCCATCCCCCCGGCCAGGGGGAGCGCGGCTACCTGGAGACCGCCTTCGACAGCTGGTTCTTCCTCGGCAAGCTGGGGGGCTTCAACGCCGAGAACCTGCAGGCCCATGAGGCCGGCGCCGAGCTGAGCTGGATGGCCTGGGATGCCGCCGATGCCGAGCAGGCCCTGCCGGCGCTGATGCATGACATGGGTGCGCTGGAGTACCAGCAGGACTGGGCGCGGGTGTGGGTGGATCTGGGCACCAGCGATGCCTTTGCCCTCGATGTGCTGATCAACACCCTGCGGCAGCTCGATCGCGACATCGTGGAGATCGAGGAGTTGCTGATCGGCGGCCTGCAGGAGGACTGGCCGATCGAGGAGGAGCGCCTCAGCCCGTTCCTAGACACCGACTCCTGAGCGGCGGCGATGGCCCGCGAACGACGCCGGTTGCTGATGGCGCCGCCGCGGCTGCAGGCGGCTGTCGCGGCGCGGCTGCTGCTGGAGGCGCCGGAACAGCACTATCTCCAGCGGGTGCTGCGGCTGCGGCCCGGGGACGGGGTGGAGCTGATCGATGGCTGCGGCGGCCTGTGGCAGGCCCAGCTGGGGGAGGGGGGCTGGCTGGAGCAGCTGCAACCCGTGGGGGAGCAGTCGCCGCCGGCCCTGCCGCAGCTGACCCTGGCCCTGGGGTTGCCGCGCCGCGATCTCGAGCTGGTGTGGCGCATGGCAACCGAACTGGGCCTGGATCGGCTGCAGCCCCTTCAGGCGGAGCGCAGCCAGGCGGGTGGGCAGGTGCCGCTGCAGCGCTGGCGCAGCATCGTGCGGGAAGCCACCGAGCAGTGCGAACGGCTGTGGCTGCCTGCGCTGGCGGAGGTGCTGCCGGCCCAGGCCTGGCTGGAGTCACCGCACGGCGGACCGGCCCTGCTGGCCACCACCCGCCGCCAGGCGCTGCCTTCGCTGGAGCAGGCCCTGCAGCAGGTGTCTGCCGCTGATGCTTTGCGCTCAGATCCCACCGCCATCGCGCTGGCGATCGGACCGGAGGGGGGCTGGAGTCCGGCGGAGGAGGCGCGCGCCGAGGCCTGTGGCTGGATACCGGTGAGCCTGGGGAGCTCGATCCTGCGCAGCAGCACGGCGGCGGTAGCGGCGGCAAGCAGGCTCTGCGCCTGGCGGGAGTCGCGGCCACGCAACCTCTGAGTTCCGCTTCTGCGCATTGCTGCTGCCTGCGATGTGTCCGATCACCACACCAGGGAGAGCCCCGCCACGGCCGGAGCGCCCTGGTGGGTGCAGATGGGTCTGGGGCTCAGCTGCGCATCATTCCCTGGGCCATGTCGCGGAAGCCGGCCAGATCGGCACCACCGCGGCGGCGGCGGCGGGGCTGGGCACCGCCGGGGGTGACGCAATCGGGGGCGAAGGTGACCAGGGAAGGTGCCGGCCGGTTGGCCTGGGCCGCGGCCAGTTCGGCGGCGATCGCCTCGGCCGTGGTCTGGCTGCTGCTGGGGGCCGATGGGGCCTCGGGGGCTGCTGCCTTGTCGGCTGCAACCGCGGTTGTTGCCGCAACAGGCTGACTTGCCGGCCCGGACTTGGCGGCGGCCGGCTTGGCGGGCGCTGCGGTCACCGGAGGGGCGATCGTGGCGGGCTTCTGGGTCTCGCCTTCGCTGCCGAGATCGAGGAAGAACCTGGGCTTGAACAGCATGGCGCCGGTCCGGATGCGAATGGGGCGATTATCCGCTGCCGCTCCGCTGTGGCGGCGTTGGTCTTAGATCTGTGCAACACAAGTGCGGCGCCTCCCCCCGTGCAGCCTTTGCCGACGCTCCCCCACGCCGCGCTTCCCGCCCCCATTGCGCTGTCCATTTCCGGATCCACCGCCAGCGCCGGGCTGTTGCCCTGGCTGATCGCCCTGCTGATCCATGCGCCGCTGCTGCTGTTGGCCGGGCGTGCGCCGCTGCTCACCGCCGCCGGCTGGCGTCATGCCGCCCTGCTCGGGGCGCTGCTGTGGGGCAGCCTCGGCTGGCGCGGCTGGCTGGCGGTGGTGCTCTACCTGCTGCTCGGCTCGCTGGTGACGCGGCTAGGGCTGCGCGACAAGCAGGCCCGCGGTCTGGCGGAGGCCCGGGGCGGTCGCCGCGGCCCGGAGAATGTCTGGGGATCGGCCCTGGTGGGCTGCATCTTGGCGGTGCTCACCCCCCTGGCTCCGCTGCCCTGGCGACCCTGGCTGCTGCTGGCCTTCGCGGCCAGTTTCGCGGCCAAGCTGGCGGATACCTTCGGCAGTGAGATCGGCAAACGCTGGGGGCGCCACGCGGTGCTGATCAGCACCGGTCAGCCCGTACCGCCCGGCACCGAAGGTGCGATCAGCGCCGAGGGCACGGCTGCCAGCCTGCTCGGCAGTGCGCTGATGGCCGGGGCGATGGCGGCCCTGGGGCTGATCGATACCGGCCGGGCCCTGCTGCTGGTGACGGTGATCGGCCTGGTGGCCACCCTGCTGGAAAGCCTGATCGGGGCGACATTGCAACGCCGCTGGCCCTGGCTGAGCAACGAGGCGGTCAACGCGCTGCAGACGCTGCTGGCGGCGCTGCTTGCCCTTGGGGTCGGTCCGCAGTGGCTGTCCGCCGGCACCTGAAGCTCATGGCAGGAGCCGGGCCCGGGATGGGCGGTGCCGGCTCCTGCCTGGATGCTGTCTGCACGCTGCCTGTCTGCGCGCTGCGGCAGGCGATCAGGGGGCTGGGGCCCTGGGGTGAGAGTCCTGTGGTTCCTCCGGCCTGCCGCTGCCGGTGGATCCCTGGCGCCACTGGTGCCCCTCGCGCTGCAGCCGCAGCAACAACGCCGTGGTCAGCCGCTGCGCCTGGCGGGGATGCAGCCCCAGCTCACGACCCAGTTCCGCCCAGCTGCGTCCGCAGCAGACATGGCCGAGCAGCAGCTCGCGCTGCAGGGGCTCCAGGCCGGCCATGTGGTGGCGCAGCCAATGTTGTTTGCTGTGGGGCCGGGCGGCGGTGTGGGGCCGGATCTGATTGTTTCCGGCGGCTCCGTTCGGATCGCTCGGGTTTGGATCGGCGGGGTTCGGCTGCTCGAGCCGGTCGGCGATCGTGCTGCCCTGCCTGCGGGAGCCCTCACCGGCGATCGGTCGGACCATCGCCAGGTGGGCTGCCTTTCCACCCTGGGCTGGCGCAGAGGTGCCCCAGCTGCGATCCAGGTCGCCAGTCCGGAAGGCCTCCGGGCTGAGACCGTCCAGGCTGGCCGGATCCGCCACGTGCTCCAGCAGGGATCGCCCGCGCGCCTCACCCTCCGTGGCGTCGTTCAGCGGTGCATCGAGGCTGCGCATCTGCGTCACGGCACTGAGCTGCAGTGCCTCCAGCAGGCGGCTGGGATCACAGCCGAGCGCCTCGGCCAGGGCCTGGGGCGCCAGGCTGGCCTGGCCGCGACGTTCGCGTGCCTCCTGCAGAGCGGTGGCGCGCCGCCGCAGCTCCCAGAGATCGCGCGGAATGCGCACCAGGCTGCAGCGATCGCGCAGCTCGTGCTGAATGGCGCCGCGGATGTAGGGAACGGCGAATGAGCTGAGGCTGCGGCCGCGCGAGGGCTGAAAGGCCTCGATCGCACGCAGCAAGCCGATGCTGCCGATCTGCTGCAGATCGTCGCTGGGCAGCTGCACCGTGCGGGCCATGCGGGCGGTGATCGCATACACCAGGGGTAGGTTGTTGCGCACCAGTCGCTCCCGCAGCAGGCGGCGCTGCCGCTCATCGCTGCACAGCCGGAAGGCGATCAGATCGCTCTGATTCTGCTCAGTCCGACTGGGGCGGCGCAGCGGTTGCTCGCTGTCCTCTTGCGGCTCGCCGCTCGGCTGCATCGCACGGTTTCGGGCCGCTGCACTCCACGTCTTGCGCGGTCGGCGGCCGAGGCCAGAGCCAGGGGAGCCACCGGTCACCCCGGCGAGGGGAGCGCGGCCGGATGGGGAAGGACGGGCGGACGGCATCAATCGGCGCCGGACATCCCTGCAACCTGACGCCAGCCCAGCCGCTTGCAATCCGTGATAGTTGCAAAGATTCACAGGCTGATCATGATTTCAGGAGACCTATAGGGTTGCTCCCGATTCCCAGGCCCCTGCTCCATGCTCTTCTCCTGACTGCTGGCCGCCAGCAGCGGCAGGCGTTCTGGGGGCGGTCTGCGGCGCTCCTCGCATCCGCCACGGCAGCCTCAGGATTTCCGGCTATCTCCCCATGGGCCTCATCGCAGCGCCGGGTCTATCGGCATCCCTGCATCCCTGAGGCCCGCTCGCGCTGCTCAGCGTGAGCCGGTCGGCTGGTGCAGCAGTTCCAGCCCCGCCCAGCGCAGCAGGGCCGGCCAGCGCCGCAGCCGGGCCGCCACATGGGCATGGCCGTCAGCGTTGAGATGGAGGCCGTCGTCGCAGAGCCAGTCCTGCCAGCCCGGTTCGCTCACGATGCTCTCCAGCAGGGGGAGGAAGGGCACATCCGCCTCCAGGCAGGCCTCCTCCAGCAGGGCCTCATAGCGCCGGATCGCTTCGTTCTGATACCAGAGCACCTCGGCGAACGGCATCGCCTCCTCCAGCACCGGCGTCAACCCCAGCACCAGGGTGGGGGCCAGCTGCCGCGCCTGGGTCAGCAGATCCTGCAGGCCGAAAAGGAACGCCTCCGGTGCCATCTGATGTCGCCCATCGACGCGACCGATACGGGCGCAGTCGTTCAGACCCACCGCCAGCAGGATGCCCTGGGGCAACTGACGACGCAGTTCGCCGCGGCCGCTCACCTCCTGGGGCAGCCGCGCCCGCACCCGTTCCAGTCCATCGCCCCGCACCCCGAGCCCGTAGAGCACCGGCCCCTGCGGCAGCGCCATCCAGTGGCGTCGCAGCCGTTCGCACCAGCCGCCCTCCTCGGGATCCCCCCAGCCGTAGACGCCGCTGTCGCCGACCACGATCAGTTTCCTGGGAACGGCAAGCACCACCGGCCTCACTGCAGTGGCTGTGATCCTGCCGGATCCCGTCGGAGCCGCCCCCGCGGCAGGCTCAGGAGCCCAGGGAGCTGCGGAAGCGGGCCAGACGTTCCAGACCGTCCTGCAGGGTGTCGGGGGAGGCGGCGCAGGAGAGGCGGATGCAGCGGTCATCCCCGAAGGCGATGCCCGGCACCAGGGCCAGCCCCACTTCATCGAGCAGGCGGGTGCAGAGGGTGAGGGAATCCAGCCCCCAGGCGCTCACATCCGGGAAGGCATAGAAGGCCCCTTCGGGGGGCAGCAGCTGCACGCCCTGCAGCGCTGCGAGCCCCTGGCTGAGCAGCGCCCGTCGTTCGCTGAAGTGGGCGGCCATCTCCTGCACGCAGTCCCGCGGACCGCGCATGGCGGCGAGGGCACCGAACTGGGCGAAGCTGCAGACATTGCTCGTGCTCTGGCTCTGCAGGGCGGCAGCGGCGGCGATCACGGCGGCCGGACCCGCCAGCCAGCCGATGCGCCAGCCGGTCATCGCCCAGCCCTTGGCGAAACCGTTGACGATCAGGATCCGTTCGTTCAGATCCGGGGCCACCGCCGCCAGGCTGTGGTGCTCATGCCCAGGGGCGAGCAGGTGTTCGTAGATCTCATCGCACACCACCGCCAGGTGTGGATGACGACGCAGCACCGCCGCGATCGCCTCCAGTTCCGGCCGGCTGAGCACCATGCCGGTGGGATTGGAGGGGCTGTTGAGCACCAGCAGGCGGCTGGCGGGCGTGATCGCCGCCTCCAGCTGTTCGGCGCTGAGGCGAAAGCCCGTGGCGGCATCGCTGGGCAGGAAGGTGACCCGTCCGCCGGCCAGCTGCACCATGTCCGGATAGCTGAGCCAGTAGGGGGAGGGCACCAGCACCTCATCACCCGGATTGAGCAGCACCTGGAACAGGTTGAACAGCGCCTGCTTGCCGCCGTTGGTCACCAGCACCTGCTCGGCTCTGGTGGGGATGCCGTTCTCCTGGCTGAGCTTGGTGGCGATCGCTTCCCGCAGGGCCGGCTCGCCCGCCACCGGTCCATAGCGCGTGTGGCCGGCCTCCAGAGCTTCAATGGCCGCCTGGCGGATGAAGGCGGGGGTATCGAAATCCGGTTCGCCGGCACTGAGACTGCAGATGTCCCGTCCTTCAGAGCGGAGCTGGCGGGCCCGGGCGGTGATCGCCAGGGTGAGGGAGGGCTTCAGGTCGCGGGCCCGGGCGGCCAGGGGAAGGGACATCTGGGGAGATGGGGGCGCCGGAGTCTCGAGTGGTCGCGACGAAGCGCAACCGGCATCCCGTGAGGGCCTGGGGGATCGATCGTGATCCCGGGGATGCAGGCCGGCAGCGTGACGGACGGGCCGGACACCGGTTGTGGAGCTTCGCGATCTTCGCGCACACCCTTCACCAGGACCGTGCGGAGCGGCAACAATTCAGCACACCCAAGCCGCCATCTGCCGGTGCAGTCCCCCCTGGAACCTGATGCGACCCCCGTGGGCGCCCCATCCCAGCCGCCGCAGGATGGCGCCGGCCAGGGTCTGAGCCAGGCCCTGGGAGCCCTGGCCCAGGAGTGTGATCACTGCCGGCGTTGCGCGCTGGCCGAGGGTCGCAGCCGGGTGGTGGTGAGCCGCGGCAACCCGCAGGCGCCTCTGCTGCTGATCGGCGAGGCGCCTGGTGCCCAGGAGGATGCCCAGGGGGTGCCGTTCGTGGGTCGCGCCGGTCAGCTGCTCGATCGGATGCTGGCCAGCGTCGGGCTGGACAGTGAGCTGGATGCCTACATCTGCAATGTGATCAAGTGCCGTCCGCCCGACAACCGGCGCCCGACCCCAGCCGAGATCAGCGCCTGCCTGCCGTTTCTGCGCCGCCAGATCGCGCTGGTGAATCCGCAGGTGGTGCTGCTGGTGGGTGCCACCGCCCTGGAGGGGGTGCTGGGCATCCGCGGTGGCATCAGCCGGCTGCGGGGCCAGTGGCGGCCAGGGGAAGGCGAAGGCCTGGAGGGTCGCTGGCTGATGCCGATCTTCCATCCCTCCTATCTGCTGCGCAACGCCTCGCGCGAACCCGGCAGCCCCAAATGGCTCACCTGGCAGGACCTGCAGGCGGTGCGCCGCCGCCTCGACGGGGAGGGGGAGGATGCTGATCCGGGGGCTGAGGCTCGTGCGGGATCGCTGCAGCCCGGCGCCGGGGCCGTCTCTGCGTTGGCAGGCCCTGCAGCAGCAGCGGCGGAGCCGGCCCAGCCCAGCCTGTTCGAGATCTCCTGAAGGGGCGGCCTGCCGCCCGGCGGTTCTGGGGCCGGCCTGCATCGGCACAAAAAAGCCCCCGGCCACAAGGCCGGAGGCATCACCGCATCACCGGAAGGTTCAGCTTGCCGTGGAACTGAGAATCGGGCTGAAGCGCTCCTTCTCCGGAATCTGGGCAAATTCGGCCACGACGGCGCGGAATTCATCGCCGTCGAGTGTTTCTTTCTCGATCAGCATCTCCACCAGCAGATCCATGCACTCGCGGTGGCGGCCCACCAGCTCAACGGTGTCGCGATAGGAGGTCTGCACGATGTCGCGCACCGCCAGATCGATGCGGCTGGCCAGAGCATCGGAGCCATCGGTGCGGGTGACCAGATCACGGCCGAGGAACACCTCCTGGTTGCCGGCTTCAAGCGACAGCTGGCCGAGCTCACTCATCCCGAAACGGGTGACCATCTGACGGGCGATCGAGGCGACCTGCTGGATGTCGCCGCCGGCGCCGGTGGTCACCTCGGAGTGGCCGAAGACCACATCTTCGGCAGCACGGCCGCCGAGGGCACCCATGATCCGGGCCCGCAGCTGGGCGCGGCTGACCAGCATCTGCTCCTCATCGGGCGCAAACCAGGTGAGACCCTGGGCCTGGCCGCGGGGGATCAGGGTGACCTTCTGCACCGGATCGTGATCCTTGACCAACGTGCCCACCAGGGCGTGGCCGACTTCGTGATAAGCGATCAGGCGCTTGCTGCGACCATCGGTGAGCGGTTTGCCCTCCATGCCGGCGATGACGCGATCCACCGCATCATCGATTTCAGCCAGGCTGATCGCCTCCTTGCGGCGGCGGGCGGTGAGAATCGCAGCCTCATTGAGCAGGTTGGCCAGATCGGCACCGGTGAAGCCAGGGGTGCGGCGGGCGATCGCTTCCAGCGATACCCCATCGGCCAGCTTCTTGTTGCGGGCATGCACGGCCAGGATCGAGAGGCGGCCCTTGATGTCGGGGGCATCCACTGTCACCTGACGATCGAAGCGGCCGGGGCGCATCAGGGCTGAATCGAGCACATCGGGCCTGTTGGTGGCGGCGATGATGATGATGCCGCTGTTGCCCTCGAAACCATCCATTTCGGTGAGCAGCTGGTTGAGGGTCTGCTCGCGCTCATCATTGCCACCGCCGATGCCGGCACCACGCTGACGACCGACGGCATCGATCTCATCGATGAAGATCAGGCAGGGGCTGTTCTCCTTGGCGCGCTTAAACAGATCGCGGACGCGGCTGGCACCGACGCCGACGAACATCTCAACGAATTCCGAGCCGGACAGCGAGAAGAAAGGCACACCGGCCTCACCGGCGATCGCCTTGGCCAGCAGGGTCTTGCCGGTGCCGGGAGGGCCGACGAGCAGCACACCTTTGGGGATGCGGGCACCGACGGCAGTGAATCGCTCCGGGGTCTTCAGGAAGGTGACCACCTCCTGCAGATCCTGCTTGGCCTCCTCCACACCGGCGACATCATCAAACTTGACACCGGTCTGGGCCTCCATCGCAAAGCGGGCCTTGCTCTTGCCGAACTGCATCGCCTGACCGGGACCACCGGGCATGCCGTTGGAGCGGCGGGCCAGCAGCACCAGCGAGCCGATCAGCAGCAGCGGGAAGAGCAGATTGCCGAGCAGGCCGACGGCCGGAGGCGTGGTGCGAGGAGGATGAATGTCGAAGCTGATGCCCTCCTGCTTGAGGTTGTTGATCAGCTCCGGCGCCAGACCGGGAAGATCCACCCGCAGACGCTGCACGCGGTTGTCGAGATCGGGATCCACCGCTTCCACCACGGCGGTGCGGCCACCGTCGTAGATATCCACCGCGGTGACGCGACCGGCTTCGACATAGTCGAGGAAGCGGCCGTAGCTCATGCGGGCCACGGCGGCATTGCGCGGCGCCACCGTCGGGCCATTGAGGCCGATGCGGTTGCTGCCGCTGCCGATCACCTGCCAGCCCAGAAACAATGCAAAGGCAATCGGCAGCAGCCAGAGAGCGATCTGACGCCAGCGCTGGTTCATGGGAGAGCGGACAAGTTGACGAAGTGTAACGGACCCTCATCGTCAACGGCCCGCCGGCGGCTCAGCCGGCTTCGAGCCAGGGGTTGAGCGCCTCACCGACCATCGGGTCGCGGCCGCTGCCGGCTGGGCCCTCCTGGCTGGAGCCCACCGCGGCCAGGGGTTCACAGGTCAGCTCTTCGGCCGGGCAGGACTCGAGCAGTTCCGGGCCGCCGAGCCCATGGGTCCAGATCTCCACCTCACTGGCCCGGGGGCACTGGAAGCTGAGCAGCTCGAAGGGGAACACCACCCGCTCCAGGAAGAAGGAATGGGGTCCGCAGCAGCGCAGGATGACCATGCGGTCGGAGACATTGCGATAGCCGCAATCCAGCAGGGTCTGGAGCTCCAAAGTTGCGATCCGTTGCAGGGTAGAGGTCATTTACCCACCGCAGCACGGGGGCAATGGTGACGATCGACACGCTTTTGGGGCCTTAAGGTTTTCTGCGCCTTCCGGATCGCGGCGCCGGCCTGCTCCCGGCCGCTCCGCGGCGGTCTTCAGAGGCTGCGCAGCGCCACGATCGGATCCAGCTGGGCGGCGCGCCGCGCCGGCACCACCCCGAAGAACAGGCCGATCGAGCCGGACAGCAGCACCGTGCCCACCACCGTGCCGGTGGCGATCGTCGCCGGCAGCGGCGTGAGCAGGGCCACCAGGGTCACGGCCCCCAGCCCCAGACCGCTGCCCACCACGCCGCCCAGACCAGCCAGCACGATCGATTCCACCAGGAACTGCAGCAGCACATCACTGCTGCGCGCCCCCAGGGCCTTGCGCAGGCCGATCTCTTCGGTGCGCTCACTCACCGACACCAACATGATGTTCATGATCCCGATGCCACCCACCAGCAGCGATACCGCTCCGATCGCCGCCAGCATCAGGGTGAGGCCACCGGTGATCGTGCCCACAATCGCCTGGGCATCCTTCTGGGAACGCACGGCGAAGTCGTCTTCCCGCAGGATGCGGTGACGTTGTCGCAGCAGGTTGGTGATCTGAAAATCGGCAGCGCCGGTGCTTTGCTCATCGCGGGCCTCGACGCTGATGAAACTGAGCGAGATGCCATAGGTGGGATCACGGCCGCTGAGGCGGTTCACCATCGTGCTGAGCGGGGTGTAGGCCACTTCGTCCTGGTTGGCGCCGAACACCGCCCCCTTCGGTGCCATCACGCCGATCACTTCAAACGACTGGTCGCGGATGCGCACCTGGCGCCCGATCGCCTGGCCGGTGGGCAGCAGCTTGCGACGCAGATCGGGGCCGAGCACCGTCACATTGCGGGCACCGCGCAGGTCGCTGTCGCTCAGAAAGCGTCCCTGGGCCACCTCGAAGCTGCGCACCGGCAGGAAGGCCGGCGTCACCCCTGACACCGAGGCCGAGACTGCCTGGGAGCCCGCCTGCACCACCTCGCTGAGGGTGATCTGCGGTGCCACCCTGCGGACGCTCGGCACCTGCTCGGCGATCGCTTCGGCGTCCTCCAGCACGAGCGTGCGCGGGCTTTCGATGCCCTGGCGGCGGGTGTCGTTGCGGCCGGGCACGATGAACAGCACATTGGCGCCCAGGGTGCTGAGCTGCCCCTCCGCCAGCTTCTGGGCCCCCTGGCCCACCCCCACCAGGGTGATCACCGAGGCATTGCCGATCACGATGCCCAGCATCGTCAGCAGGCTGCGCATGCGGTTCGCCCGCAGGGTGCGCAGCGCCATCGCCATGGTTTCCAGCGGCGAGAGCTTGGGGGCCATCGATCGATCAGGGCTCAGCAGAACGACATCACAGCGGCGCCGTGCCACCACACGGGAGCCATCGCCACGGCATCACCCCAGGCACAGCGGGCCGGAAGCAGGACGGGGCGATCGGGCATTCAGCGCTGTTCAGCCCTGAAACGATGGCGTACTGCGCAGCTCGATGGGGCTCAGGGCGCCGCGATGGACGATGCCCTCCTCCACGGCCAGGGTGATGATCTCGCCCTGACGCAGGCAGGTGGTGGCATTGCTCACCCCCACCACCGCCGGAATGCCGAGGCGCTCGGCGATCACGGCGGCATGGCTCTGGGCCCCTTCCGCTTCGGTGATCACACCGCGGCAGCGGCGGATCGTTTCCAGATAGGCGGCGCTGGTCTCGCGCACCACCAGGATTTCGCCGTTCTCCAGCGAGGCGGCCTCCTCCGGCGAGTTGGCGACGCGCACCTTGCCGTTCACCGAGCCGCTGCCGATGCCCAGGCCGCGGCCCAATACCGCCGACACCATTCCGACCCGCACCAGATCGGTGGAGCCGCTCACCCCCTCGAGGGTGCCCTGGGTCTGCACCACCAGGTCCCCCTCCTGCAGCAGCCTCAGGTTCTGGGCCACCCCCATGGCGACATTGAAGGTGCTGCCGCTGTTGGCCTGATCGGCCACCAGCAGGGGGTTCACCCCCCAGACCAGCTGCAGCTGACGCGCCACCTGCACATCGCTGGTGATCGCCAGGATCGGGGTGCTGGGGCGGAACTTGCTGACGTTGCGGGCGGTGGAGCCGCTTTTGGTGAGCGGCAGGATCGCCGCCGCATTCAGCTGGCGACCGATGCTGCTCACCGCCTGGCAGATGGCATTGGGGATGGTGGTGGCCATGTGGCTGTCGAGCACCCGCTGCGGGTAATCCCGCTCGATGCGACGCGCGATCTGGGCCATGGTGGCCACCGCCTCCACCGGGAAATCGCCGACGGCACTCTCATTGGAGAGCATCACCGCATCGGTGCCATCGAGGATGGCATTGGCGACATCGCTCACCTCAGCACGGGTGGGCCGCGGGCAGCTCACCATCGAATCGAGCATCTGGGTGGCGGTGATCACCGGGATACCGAGGCTGTTGCACTTGCGGATCAGCTCCTTCTGCAGCAGCGGCACCTCTTCGGCGGGCATCTCCACGCCGAGATCACCGCGGGCCACCATCACGCCATCGCAGAGGGGCAGGATCGAATCGATCGAATCGATTGCCTCGAACTTCTCGATCTTGGCCACCACCGGTGTGGCGAAGCCATGGCTGCGGATCAGCTCGCGGATCTCCTGCATATCGGAGGGGTTGCGCACGAAGCTCAGCGCCACCCAGTCGACGCCCTGCTGCAATCCGAAGGCCAGATCGCGACGGTCCTTGTCGGTGAGGGCCCGGATCGAGAGCTGCACATCCGGAAAGTTCACCCCCTTGTTGTTGGAGAGCACTCCGCCGACCGTGACGCTGCAGTGCAGGGTCTGGGCGGCCTGATCGACCGACTCCACCAGCATCTCGACGCGGCCGTCGTCAAGCAGGATGCGGCTGCCGGCCGTCACCTCATCGGCGAGGCGCTCATAGGTGACGGTGGCGATCTCCTGGGTGCAGCTCACATCGCGGGAGGTGAGCGAGAAACGATCCCCCTTGGCCAGGGTGATCGGGCCGGCAGCGAAGCGCCCGAGCCGGATCTTGGGCCCCTGCAGGTCCTGGAGAACGCCGATGTGCACGCCCATCTCATGGGCGACAGCCCGGATGGTGGCGATGCGGGCGGCGTGCTCGCTGTGGTCGCCGTGGGAGAAGTTGAGACGGAAGGTGGTGGCTCCGGCATCGATCAGCCGCCGCAGCACCGCGGGCGACTCGGTGGCGGGGCCGATGGTGGCCACGATCTTGGTGCGACGCATGGGATCGCGGCAGGCCCTCAGCCGCTGAGACTCAGCCGGAAACTACCATCCGGGGCCGACCACGCCTGCCTGCCATGGACCTGAGCACCTATCAGCAGCGCGCCCGTGAGACGGCCCGTTACCCCGACGCCGGTGCCAATCCGATCTATCCCACCCTGGGGCTGTGCGGCGAGGCCGGCGAGGTGGCCGACAAGGTGAAGAAGGTGCTGCGCGACCGCGAGGGGGTGTTCGATGCGGCCGTGATCGAGGATCTGCGCCTCGAGCTCGGCGATGTGCTCTGGTATGTGGCCCAGCTGGCCACCGAGCTGCAGCTGGATCTGGCCGACATCGCCGCCGCCAATCTGGAGAAACTGGCCAGCCGCGCCGCCCGTAACGTGATTGCAGGCAGCGGCGATCGGCGGTGATCAGGATGGACAGGTACGGCGCCAACGGTTTTCTCCCGGTCCATCCAGCCCAGGGCCATCCAGACAGCCATCCAACCCAGGGTTCTGCCGCTGACACCCTTTCAGCTGTTGCCACTTCAGCTGACACCCCTTCAGCGCCAGTCAAGGCACCGCACTCAGGCGCGGCACAGGCCCACGCAGAGCAGCACCGGCGGGCGGTGCGACCTGCAGCTGTGGTGGCATCGCCCCACCCGATCGCCCCGGCCTGGATTGGCGGGCCGCGTCTGCCGATCCTCCGGTTCCGGCCCGGATCGCCCCGCTCAGGGCTGGCCGGCCCGGTGCTGGGCCTGCTGCTGGCCCTCGGGCTGCTGCTATTTCCTGTGGCGGTCGCCCCCGCCTGGGCGGCGGATCTGCAGGTGAGCCAGGTACGCCTTGAGCCCTGCCCGGCCGAGGATGCCGGCAGCCAGCCCGAGCTGCGGCGTCCCACCGGGGCCAGCTGCTACGCGCTGCGCGGCCTGGTCAGCAATCCCGGCCGTCGGCCGGTGGTGGACACCGATGTCTTCGCCCTGATCCTGGACAGCAGCGGTGAGCCGGTGCTGCCCAATCGCAGCCGGGTGGGCTCGATCGGCGATGTGCCCCCGGGGGAGTCGGAGTTCGCCCTGCGGCTGGCGGTGCCGGCCGGCACGCCGGGGCCGTTCGTGGTGCGCAATGCCCGCGCCCGCGGCTTCAAGGCTCCGGTGCGCACCCGGGCCGCTGAGGGCGATGAACTGCTGCCGCTGGAGGAGGCGGTGTCGCCGTCCTGAGCCGCGCTGCTCCGGCCCTCAGGGGCGCCGGCGCCGCTTCACATCGGCAGGGCGCCGGCGCTGACGGTGGCCGCTGCCGACTGCAGCAGGCTCTGCAGCAGCTGCAACGCCAGGAAGGCCAGCAGCGCCGAGAGATCAAGACCGCCGATCGGCGGGATCAGGCCGCGGAAGGCATTGAGATAGGGATCGGTGATCGCGCTCACCCCCGACAGCACCGGATTGCTCCAGTCGAGGTTGGGGAACCAGCTCAGCAGCACCCGCACCAGCAGCACCAGCAGGTAGAGGCTCAGGGTCTGGCCCAGCACGACGAGCAGAAAAACGAGCGCATTCATGGCGGCGGGGGTGCGGGCGAGGCCCGTGGCGGAAGGGACAGCGTGCCACGGAACTCTATGGAGGCGTTTCCGGTAGAGGGTGGTGGAGAGTGGCCGGATCAGCCGGCCGCATCACTGCTCGCATCGCTGCTCGCATCACCGCCCAGGTCCGTTGTGTCTGCTGCTGTTTCGCCGGCAGCGTCGGTGGTGCCGGGGCGCCGGCGCGGCCGGCCCAGGCTGTCCTGGCCCTGGATCGCGAAGGTGCGGTGGAACTTCTCGCTCAGGCTCAGCCAGTAGGAGCGCCCATCGCTCTGGCGCCGCCGCTCGATGAAGTCCTGGGCCAGCAGCTCCTTGATGTGGTCGTAGGCGCCGGAGCCGCGCAGGTCCACCAGTTCCGATTGCAGGATGCGGGTGCGCAGCGCGATCGTGGCCAGGGTGCGCAGGGCTGCGGTGGACAGATCCACCGGCAGCAGGCTCTGCACCAGATCGCCGAGGCTCTCACGCAGCTGCAGGCTGTAGGTCTGCCCCTCCTGGTGGATCTCCAGTGCCGTGTCGCGGTGGGCGTAATCGGTCATCAGGGTGATCAGGGCCAGCTCCGCCTCCTGGCGATCGATGCCGGCGATCGTTGCCAGTTCCGCCAGCGGCAGGGGGCGGCCCTTGAGGTACAGGATCGCCTCCAGCCGGGCCGGCAGCGACAGGCTCTGCAGGGCGGCCGTCGCTGCTGTGCCCTCATCGGTCTCGGGTGGGGTCGATCGGCCCGCACCACTCCGCGCCGCGCGCCGCGTGCCACCGTTCGGCGGCTGCGCAGCATCGCCAGCGGTGTCATCGCCGGCGGTGGGATCGGTTCCGGTGGGATCACCGGCCCGGTCGTCGTCTTCTGGGGGAGCCGGGCCGGCCGGCGTCGCGTCCGGGCTGGTGGCAGAGCGGGTCAGGGGGGGGCATCCCTCGGTTGCCGCCAGGGCTGGAGCGGTGGCCTCGGGCTGATCGGCCCGGTGGCGCTTGTCTTGGACCATGGCGGCACCTCAGCGGAGTTCTCTGGTCGCGGTCATCACCTTGCGGCCCTGCCCCTCAGGCCCCCACCAGGGCGGTGAGCGGCGGCAGGGCCGGATCCGCGGCGCTCAGGAACAGCTGATAGGCGGGATTGTCGGTCTCCTCCCAGTGCTGGTAGGGCAGAGCCGCCAGGAAGCTGCGCCATTCCTCCAGTTCGGCATCGGGCACCTGCAGGCCCACCACGATCCGGCCGACATCGGCGCCGTGGTTGCGGTAGTGGAAGATGCTGATGTTCCAGTTCGGATGCAAGGCGCTGACGAACGCCATCAGGGCGCCGGGCCGCTCCGGAAACTCGAAGCGATAGAGCAGCTCCCGCACCGGCCCCTGCCGTTCGGCGCTGGCCGCCGGCAGGCGGCCGCCCACCATGTGGCACAGGTGCAGCTTCGCCAGCTCATTGCCGCTCAGATCGAGGCAGGGGAAGCCCTGGCCCTCCAGGGCGGCGATCAGGGCGGCGGTATCGCTGCGGCCGCTGATCTGCACCCCCACGAAAATGTGGGCCCGCTCGGCATCGGCGAGCCGATAGCTGAATTCGGTGAGGTTGTGCTGCCCCAGCAGGCCGCAGAAGCGCCGCAGGCTGCCCGGCCGCTCCGGGATCTCCACCGCCAGCAGCGCCTCGCGCTCCTCCCCCAGTTCGGCCCGTTCGGCCACGAACAGCAGCCGATCGAAGTTCATGTTCGCCCCGCAGGCGATCGCCACCAGGCTGCGGTCGCGCAGGCCGCGTCGTTGCACGTCCTTCTTCATGCCGGCCACCGCCAGGGCGCCCGCGGGCTCGAGGATGGAACGGGTGTCCTCGAACACGTCCTTGATCGCGGCGCAGATCTCATCGGTGTCCACCGTCACCATCGCATCCACGTACTGACGCGCCAGCTCGAACGTCAGGGCCCCCACCTGCTTGACGGCGACGCCATCGGCGAACAGCCCCACCTGCTCCAGCCGCACCCGTTCGCCGCAGGCCAGCGAGCGGGTCATCGCATCGGCATCCACCGGCTCGACGCCGATCACCTCCACCTGCGGCCACAGGCTCTTGACGTAGGCCGCCACACCGGCGATCAGCCCGCCGCCGCCGACCGCCACATAGATCGCGTCCGGGGGCTGGGAGCACTGGCGCAGGATCTCCAGGGCGATCGTGCCCTGGCCGGCGATCACCTCGGGATCATCGAACGGATGGATGAAGGTGAGGCCCCGCTGCTGCTCCAGCCGCTTCGCCTCGGCATAGGCCTCGTCGTAGGTATCGCCGTGCAGCACCACTTCGGCGCCGCGCGCCGCGACCGAGCGCACCTTCATCTGCGGTGTGGTCACCGGCATCACGATCACCGCCGTGCAGCCCAGCCGCCGGGCCGAGAGGGCCACCCCCTGGGCATGGTTGCCGGCGCTGGCGGCGATCACCCCCCGCCGGAGCTCCGCCGCACTCAGAGCCGCCATGCGGTTGTAGGCGCCGCGCAGCTTGAAGCTGAACACCGGCTGCAGGTCTTCGCGCTTGAGCAGCACCTGGTTGCCGAGGCGGCGCGACAGATTCGGGGCCGGATCGAGCGGCGATTCGATCGCCACGTCGTAGACGCGGGCCCGCAGAATCCGCTGCAGATAGGGGCTGGCGACCGGGAAGTCTGCAGCCGCGCCCCGCTCGGCCCGGCCGGGTTCTGCGGTCTGGACCTGCCGGGATCCCGGCTCCGCGGCACCGCTTTCCGGCGGCAGGAACTCCGGTGCAGGGGCGGGGGCCAGCGGTTCGCTCATGGCACGAGTCTGCCAATCGGTGCGCCGAACGGTCGCCGTTGCCGCCACCGGTCCAGGGGGGCGCCGTAGATTGCAGCTCCCCAGGACGTCGAGTAGGCATGCATCCGAGCGAGCTCAGCCATCCCAACCAGCTGCATGGGCTCAGCGTCGGTGAACTGGAGGCGATCGCCCGACAGATCCGGGAGAAGCATCTGGAGGTGGTGTCCACCAGCGGCGGGCACCTCGGCCCCGGTCTCGGCGTGGTGGAACTCACCCTGGCCCTGTATCAGACCCTCGATCTCGACCACGACCGGGTGGTGTGGGATGTGGGCCATCAGGCCTATCCCCACAAGCTGATCACCGGCCGCTGGAACGCCTTCCACACCCTGCGGCAGAAGGATGGGGTGGCGGGCTACCTGAAGCGTTGTGAGAGCCGCTTCGATCATTTCGGTGCCGGCCACGCCTCCACCTCGATCTCGGCGGCCCTGGGCATGGCCCTGGCCCGTGATCAGCGCGGCGAAGATTTCAAGTGTGTGGCCGTGATCGGCGACGGCGCCCTCACCGGTGGCATGGCCCTGGAGGCCATCAACCACGCCGGCCACCTGCCGAAGACCCGCCTGCTGGTGGTGCTCAACGACAACGACATGTCGATCTCACCGCCGGTGGGCGCGTTGTCGACGCACCTGAACCGCATGCGACTGAGCAAGCCGGTGCAGTTCCTGCAGGGCAATGCCGAAGAGGCCATCCGCAGCCTGCCCTTCCTGCATGGCGAGCTGCCCGCTGAGCTGCAGAACCTCAAGGAGAGCCTGCGTCGTCTGGCGGTGCCCAAGGTGGGTGCGGTGTTCGAGGAGCTCGGCTTCACCTATATGGGTCCGGTCGATGGCCACGACATCGGCGCCATGATCCGCACCTTCCAGGACGCCCATCGCTGCGAGGGCCCGGTGCTGGTGCATGTGGCCACCACCAAGGGCAAGGGCTATGCCTACGCCGAGGCCGACCAGGTGGGCTATCACGCCCAGAGCGCCTTCGATCTGGCCACCGGCAAGGCCTATCCCTCCAGCAAGCCGAAGCCGCCCAGCTGGAGCAAGGTGTTCGGCCAGACCCTGGTCAAGATCTGCGAACAGGATCCGCGGGTGGTCGGCATCACGGCGGCCATGGCCACCGGCACCGGTCTCGACATCCTCGAGAAGGCCCTGCCCAAGCAGTATCTCGATGTCGGCATCGCCGAGCAGCACGCCGTCACGATGGCGGCCGGCATGGCCTGCGAGGGCCTGCGGCCGGTGGTGGCGATCTACAGCACCTTCCTGCAGCGCGCCTACGACCAGCTGATCCACGACGTCGGCATTCAGAAGCTGCCGGTCACCTTTGTGCTCGATCGCGCCGGCATCGTCGGCGCCGATGGCCCCACCCACCAGGGCCAGTACGACATCAGCTACCTGCGGGCCGTGCCCAACTTCACGGTGATGGCCCCGAAGGATGAGGCGGAACTGCAGCGCATGCTCGTCACCTCGATCGCCCACGATGGGCCCACGGCGATCCGCTTCCCCCGCGGTGAAGGCGAAGGGGTGCCGCTGATGGAGGAGGGCTGGCAGCCGCTGGAGATCGGCCGCGGCGAGCTGCTCACCGAAGGCGAGGACCTGTTGATCGTGGCCTACGGCTCGATGGTCTATCCGGCGATGGCCACCGCTGGGTTGCTGCAGGAGCAGGGCGTGCGCGCCACCGTGGTCAATGCCCGCTTCCTGCGCCCTCTCGATGAAGCCCTGATCGCCCCCCTGGCCCGCCGCAACGGTCGGGTGGTGACGATGGAGGAAGGGGCCCTGCCCGGTGGCTTCGGGGCGGCCGTGGTGGAAGCCCTCAGTGATCTCGATGTGCTGGTGCCGGTGCTGCGTCTTGGCATTCCCGATGCGCTCGTCGATCACGCCACACCGGATCAGAGCAAGCAGAGCCTGGGGTTGACACCGCCGCAGATGGCCGAGCGGATCCTGAAGCGCTACGGAACAGCCACCGCCCGTGCGGCGCGCCAGGCCGTGGTGGCCTGAGGATTCCCTTGCCTGGCGCTCCCCTGCCCGGCGGAGTGCTGGAGACCACCGTGCTGGTGGTGGGGGCCGGGCCGGCAGGTGCGGATCTGGCCCGGCAGCTGGCCCGCGCCGGCATTGCGGTGCTGCTGGTGGATCAGCTTCCCGATCTACGCCAGGCCGCCTTCAGCAGTGCGGCCCTGCCGCTGGAGTGCCTCGATCGCTTCGCTCTGCCGGCGCAGGTGGTGGCGAGTCTCTGGAGCGGTTGGCAGCTGGTCGGTCCTGATCAGCGCCGCCGCCTCTGGATGGCCCCTGCGCCCCTGGGAGCGGTGCTCGATTTCGGTGCCCTGCGCTGCTGGCTCGCCACCGAAGCGCAGCAGTGGGGCGCGCAGCTGCAGCTGGGCTGGCGTGCCCTCAGCTGTTCATCCTTGCCGGATGGCCGCCTGGTGACCCGGTTGCGGGACCGCCAGGGCCGGCTGCTGCACTGCCGCAGCCGCTGGGTGATCGATGCCTCCGGCCAGGGCCGGGCCCTGCTGGGGGAACCGGACGGCCCGGAACCGTTGCAGAGCGGTGTGGGGGTGGAATGGCTGCTGCAGGTGCCGCAACCGCTGTGGCAGGCGTGGTGCGGGCGGCTCAGTTTCTGCCTGGGGTCCGACTGGGTGCCCCAGGGCTACGGCTGGCTGTTCCCGATGCAGCCGGGGGTGCTGAAGCTGGGGATCTGCCGGCTGGAGGATCCACGCCGGCCGCAGCCACCCCTGGCCCCGCAGCTGCAGCGGCTGATCGATCGCCTGCTGGGTCCGGCGCCGGCCGGGGGCTGGACGGTGCTCGATCGCCACGGCGGCCTGATCCGCAGCACGGTGCGGCGCCGTGAAGCGCACCGACGCGGGCGGCTGATCGGCCTCGGGGATGCGGTGAGCACCGCCAATCTGCTCGGCGGCGAAGGCATCCGCCATGCCCTCAGCAGCAGCCGTGTGCTGGCGCCGTTGCTGCTGGCGGCCGTGCAGCAGGACAGCACAGAGCCGCTTCGGCCCTATCCGCGCCTGTTGCGGCGAGCCCTCGGACCCCGCTGGAGCCTCAGTGGTCGCCTGGCGCGACGCACCTGGCTCGGCCTGCAGAACGCACGGGCTGATCGGAGGCTCAACCGGCTGCTGAGCGGCCTGGAACAGGAGACCGCCGAAACCCTCTCCGCCCTGCTGTTCGACTATCGCTTCGAGCGCTACGGCCTGCGGGCCATGCCCTATCTGCTGGGCTGGCGCTGAACCGGTGCTGGAGGGGCGATCGGTGGCTAAAAACAGCCAGCAGCCCCGGCTGACCGACCAGACACCCAGACCCAGCGCGCCGAACGTCAACGCGCAGGGCAGGACCAGAGGCGGAATGGAATATCGGTGCCGACGGACCTGGGTTGGGGAACGGTCCACCCTGGATGCGACCGGAGCTGGATCCCTAGGAATCAGGTCGCAACGGCATCCCCTGATGGAGCTGGGCTTCACTAGGGGATGGGGCCGGTCGGATGGGGCGGTTGCGGGGGCCTGGGCGACAGGCCCGTGGGTTTCAGAGCACGCCGCGGGCAGCCAGGCCCTGGATGGCGCCGATGCCGAGGATGTGGCCCAGGGCGGTGGTGCCGAGCATGGCGCCGTGGCTGAGGCCGCCGAACAGGGAGGAGCTGGGCAGCTGCAGACCGACATTGGGCTGCTTGATCGTCGCCTTGCCGATGGCGATGGCGATCACGTTGCAGACGATCATCACCAGGGCCACCTTGGGCGACCAGGTGACGGTGGCGGGTGCCAGAGCCAGAAGCGGAGCGATCATGGGGCCATTGCCGACGCCCCATCTTCCGGGCCGGCGACGGAGCTGCTGCCTCGAGGGCGCTGCATCGTTAGAACTGTTCACCCAGCAGTTCACCCAGCAGGCTGAGCTCCGGCTGCTCACGGGATCTGCAGAGCCCGTGGGCTCGTCGGGACCCGTGGGCTCGTTGGGACCCGTGGAATCCTCGGGCCTGTGAATCGTCGCGTCTATGGATCCTCGGGTCTGTGGATCGTCGGGGCGGATCGCCAGGGGATTGAGTCGTTCGGCGGCCCGGGGGCTGGCGCTTCCCCAGGGATCTCAGGGCCAGCCGCTGACGAGCCGGAGCCCTCGGCTGCCGCGCTGGTTCGAGCCGCCGCGGCGGGCCTGGGCTCCAGGCGGGTTGCCCCGACGAAGCCCAGCACCACCAGCAGATTGCTGAGGGTGAGGAAGGCTTCGGCGCCGCCGTGCAGCGGGTCCACATCGGCCAGCTGGCGGCCCACCACCGTCTCGGCGACGATCGCCGCCGCAATCGTCACCGCCACGAACAGCAGGGTGAGCTGGAAGCCGCGCAGGGCCAGCCGCGGAAAGGCCCGCAACCGCGCTGCCCACCACAGGAACGCCAGGTAAGGCAGCAGCGACAGCACGAACAGGGGGCTGGGGTCGATGCCGGCCAGGCGCTGCAGCAGATCGGTGGCGGGGGCGCTCATGGCTGGTGTCCCGGAGGGGATGGGGTCGGGTACTCGGGCGGGGCCTGGCGGTCGGGCGAGCTGTGCTGGGGCAGGATCGGGCGGCCGTGCTGCCGGGGGATCGGGCAGCGGGGCTGGGGGCCGCAGGCCTGGGCGCCCACGGCTGGCCTCATCCAGGCGCTTGGCATCAGGCCCCTGGCGTTCAGGTTCCGGGGCTGGCCGGGGGCTGGGCCGCAGGTGGTGGGCTGGGACGCTGCTGGCGCAGCAGGTTCCAGGCGGCGAGCGCCAGGGCGAGGTTGCCCAGGGCGGTGAGGCCCGCCTGCAGCACCACCAGCCCCCGCAACGCTTCGCTGTTATCGAACAGATGCCAGGTGCAGGCCGCCATGGCGCTGGCCAGGGCCGGCACCATCGCCAGTGCCAGCCAGCGCCAGCCCCCCTCGCGGCGCTGCAGGCCGTAGTGCTGAACCGCCACGATCGCCGCGATCCACTCCAGCACCGAAGTGATGTGGATCCACCAGGTGCCCAGGGAGAGGGCGTGCATCGCGGCTGTGGGCAGGCCCCGTAATGTACGGAGCCGAGGCGACGGCGGGCCGTGAGCGCAGGTAGTCCCCCAGCTCCAGCGTCGCCGGATTCCGGCTCATCGGAGCCAGCCTCACCGCCTGCCGCCTCGCTGACTGCCGCCTCGCAGCTTGGAGTCTCGACGGATCCCGGCTCATCGGCTCCCGGGGGCCAGGGCCCGCGGGTGTTGCTCTGCGGCTACTACGGCGAGCACAACCTCGGCGATGATGCCCTGCTGCAGGTGCTGTTGCAGCAGCTTCCCCCCGGCTGGCAGCCCCTGGTCACCGCCCACGATCAGGCCTTGGTGCAACAGGCGTTCGGGGTGGAAACGGTGGATCGGCGCCGGCTGGCGGCGGTGCTGGCGGCCCTGGGACGCTGCCGGGCCCTGGTGCTCGGTGGCGGCAGCCTGCTGCAGGACAGCACCAGCTTTCGCAGCCTTCTTTATTACGCCGCCCTGATCCTGGCGGCCCGCCGCCGCGGCCTGCCGGTGCTGCTCTGGGGCCAGGGTCTCGGGCCGCTGCGGCGCCGTCGCAGTCGCCTGCTGGTGCGTTGTCTGCTGCCTCTGGTGAACGGCATCACCTGGCGCGATCCCGCTTCAGCGCAGCTGGCCGCCGGCTGGGGCCTCCGGGCTGGCGTCGGCAGCGATCCGGTCTGGAGCCTGCCGCCCCACCGCTGGCAGGGCTGCGGCGGGCCGATCGTGCTCTGCTGGCGGCCTGTGGCGCAGTTGGATGCCAGGGGCTGGACGACCCTGCTGGCCGCCGTTGATCAGCTGGCCGAACGCTTCCAGCGCCCGGTGCACTGGCTTCCCTTCCATCGCCACCAGGACCGGGACCTGCTGCAGGATCTGCAGCGCCGCGGCGTGATGCCGGCCTCGCTGCTTCAGCGCAGCCATCTGGTGGAGAGTGCCGATCCAGAAGCGGCGATGGCGCAGTTCAGCGGTGCCTCCCTGGTGATCGCGATGCGGCTGCATGGCCTGATTCTGGCGGCCCTGGCCGGCAGTCCCTGCGCGGCCCTGAGCTACGACCCGAAGGTGGCCGCTGCGGCTGCGGCCCTGCCCTGTCCCTGCCTTGATCTCGATGGCGCCATCAGCGCCACTGCGGCATCGGAACTGGAGCAGAGCTGGGCGGCCCTGCTGGATCAGGCCCCGGACCCGGAAGCCCTGTCCCGCCTGCGTCAGGGTGGCGCGGTGCATGCCGCGCTGCTGCAGCAGCTGCCGGCTGCAGCGCAGCAGCAGCAGCCGGCCGCCGAGCTCCAGCTGCCCCCCAGCGGCCGCTGAGCCTGGCCGCTCCGGCACGCGGTCGCCATCGCTACATCGCACGGCCGCCCGGCCGCACAGCAGCTGCGCCGGCCTGCAAGCCAGAACGGTTGCCAGCCAGAACGGCTCATCAGCCAGAACCTCATGTAAGCCAGAAAGCCTGCAAGCCAGAAAGGCTGATGGATCAGAGCGGCTGCAGGGAGCCGTTCAGCGCGAGCCGGGCTTGATCAAGGCGCTTGCCCGCCGTATCCCAGGCCTGAATCGTGAGGCCGGTGGCATCGGCTTTCAGCGACGTGAACCCGAAGGTGCTCACGGCCCGGGCGGTGTTCGCTCCGGCCAGCACCGGCCTAAGGCTGGCCCCGCCGTTGCCGACGGTGAGATAGGTGGTGCCGTGGATCGGTGTGCTGCGTTCGTAGTGGTGATCGTGGCCGTTGATGTACAGCTGCACGCCATGGCGCTGGAAGTGGCTCCCCAGTCGCCTCTGCGCGACCGGATCGTCGCCGTAGAAGCCGGAGGAATAGATCGGGTGGTGCCCGACGACCACCTTCCAGGGGGCGGTGCTTTCGGCCAGGTTTTTTCGCAGCCAGGGCATCTGGTGCTGCCACGGCACATCGACATTGGTATCGATCAGGAAGAACTGCACCGGCCCGCGCCGCAGGGTGTACCAGCGCCCCTTCATCCCGAAGCCGGGATAGGCCAGCTGACCGGCACCGCCATCGGTGCGGATGTCGTGGTTGCCGAGCACGGCATGGAAGGGCACGCCGGCCGCCAGCAGCTCCTGGTAGGGCCGGCGGAAAGCCCGCTCCACCAGGCGGATGTCACCGTCGTTGTAGATGTTGTCGCCGCCCAGCAGCACCAGATCCGCCGGATGGCGCCGATGCAAGGCCGCCATGGCGCTGCCCACGGCAATCTGATGGCGATCACCGCTGCCGCTGTCGGCGGTGGCGAGCCAGTGGAGGTGATCCGCCCTGGCCACCGGAGCGGAGCGGGTACGGCCGGCAAACAGGGCGGTGGCCGAGCCCAGGGCGATGTGCAACAGCTGGCGGCGGCTGAGCGGCATGAATCCTGTCAAGCGGGTCGCCGGGTCACACGGTGGACGGCAGATTAGGAGTTCGCGGAAGCGACGTGGCGACCTGCCCTTAACGGTCTGGCGGAGTCGGCCTGTGTGCGGTGTTCTGGAGGGATCGGCGTTCTGGACGCCATTGATCTGGACGCGATTGAAGGGATGTCCTGCTGATTGTCAAGGCCTTTTTCTGTGCGGCAACGGCAGTCGCTCTCAACCGCTGGCTCCGACCCTGGTGCTTCGTGCTGCAGGCCCGGAGCGGTGATGGGATCACCCCTGCTGCCCTTGGCCGGTGCATCAGAGCGCCAGCGGGCGTGGCCGCGCAACGGACGCGGGGTAACGCGTGGTCAGCCAAGAGCGGAGCGCAAGGATCGGCATCGGCTTCGCCGCAAGGCCTGCCCGCCTTTCAGGCCCGGCTGGCCGATGCCATGTCGACCGGTACTCGGAAGCCCTGCTCGGCGAAGAAGGCGGCGGTGCGCGGGGTCGCCAGGAGCGGCCCGGTCGCCTGCGACACGACGATACCCGGGGGAGCGTTGGCCTCGAGGATGCTGAATCCCGCGTCGGTGATCAGCAGATCCCAGCCGACGATGCGCGCCTCGGGAAAGCAGCGGGCTGCAGCGAGGACGCCTTGCAGCGCACTGTGCAGCCCGGGAATCAGCACCCCTTCGATCGGGCTGCCCGTTTCCGGATGAACGCTGTGCCAGTGGGGCTTGTCGTGGCGGTCCACCGACAAGGCCCTACCGAGGCGCTGCGCGTCGAGATGCACCGCAGCGCAGACACCGCCACGTCCCCTGTGGAAGTTGTCGACCGGAAACGATCTGGACGTGCCGAAGCGGTGAACAACACTGGCCATGAACGGCCCTGCAGCATCCCCCAACGTGAGAACGCGCAGCGTGTTGCTACTCTGCGGATAGATCGCCCGCGCATAAGCAGCCTGCTCAACGAAAGTGGTGGCGATGTACCGATCGATGCCACCGATGAGGTGCATCACAGCGTGCATGGTCGCCTCCTGTTCATTGATAAACCAGGTTTCGCCTTCCCGCCGCACAAAGAACACCCCCTCACCCCCTCCCGACCAGTGGGGCCGAAACACGACCGTTTGCGCATCGGCGGTCCAGGCCTGCAGCGCCTCCTTCCCATCATCACCAGGCTGAGGGGAGGGGATCAGGATGCGGCCACGGGAGACGATCCCGAGCACGCGCGGGCGGGGGATACCATGGGCAGCCAGAACCTGGGAGACGACCAGCTTGTTGCCGATGATCGGGTTCCAGAAGCCATTGATCGCATGGCTGCGCCAGGCATAGGCAAAGTCGGGTATATAGCCGGCCCTGTTGCAGGCATCGATCTGATAGAGAGCAGCAGAACGAGATCGGAAGCCCAGGCGCCAGGCTTGAATTCTGCGGCTCCAGGAGATGCCGCGACAGGACTGGATCTCAGCGTGGAGTTCACGCAGCAGCCTCACGAAGCAGCGCAGCTGCAGCTCCAGCGAACCGGACGACCGGATATTGGGCTCGATGCCGAAGCGCCGGAACAATGCCTGGGAGTCAAGATCTGCCGATGGGCGCATTATCTGATTGTCTGCTGTTGTGGAGAGTACACTAGAAACATCTCCGGTGATTGCATGGAGGGCGGCTCCGGTAGGTCCCGGTGGTCGCCTCTTCGGCGAAGCCCCGTGGCGTATTCTGATCCGTGGCGCGCTGGATCGCATCGGCGCCGACCCCCAAAACCGAGCCGCCTTCAACGAGCAACTGACATCGAATGATCTGATACGTTACAATCGTGATTGATGATCAGGCTCTCAATGCTTCTGGCTCCGTCTAGGCAAGATGTCTGCCGGCCTCCTCTCCGGGGAAGAGGATGTCGCGTCATTGCATGGGATGGTGCGAGCCTTGGCGGGCACCGATAAACTGCGAGCTGGATGCACTCGTTGTCAGAAGGCAGGGATTACAGTGTGAAGCGATCCATGCCTGCAGGGATTGATTTGAATGCGGGTTGGCGCCACATCAGGAGCGATGCAGACTGGAATCTTCATGGCTGCCATCTCTAGGTCTCTGCGCCACGGGGCCACGTCACGGCCCCACGCCATGACTGACACCCTCTACTGGGACGACATCGGTGCCGCGTGGGTGCAGAAGCGCCCCCAGCGCCTGTGGCGCGACTTCGCGGACAGGCATCAGTTTTCACTGGTTGCACGCTGGTTCCAGTCGCAAGATGGCGACGCCATCGGGTCGCATCAGGACGCCGCATGCAACAGGGTGCTCAAGACCGACCTCTTTGATGAGGTGGCTGGAACCGGAATCGTTTCCAGGCTGGCGGCGGCTGGTCTGCAAGTGACCGCTGTGGATCTCTCACCTGTGATCGTTGCTGCGACGCTTTCTCGTCATCCAGAGCTGGATGCATTCGTGGCTGATGTGAGAGCAATGCCATTTGAAGCGGCGCAATTTGACTATGTTTTTTCCGGGTCCACGCTCGATCACTTCGACTCCAGGGATGACATTCAGATTGCTCTCTGTGAGATCCGGCGCGTGATGCGTCCCGGTGGCAGGCTGATTCTGACGATGGATAATCCGGTCAATCCTCTGATCTGTTTACGTAACAGTCCGCTTTTGCCGGCGCTTCGGGGGCTCGGGATTGTTCCCTATCAGGTTGGTGCCACCCTGGCTCCTCGCGCCCTAGCGAAGGCAGTGCGAGCCGCTGGATTCGACCCGCTGACCATCACCGCCGTGATGCATTGTCCTAGGGTGATTGCCGTGGCGCTTGCGCGACTTGTTGAGCGCCTACCTAGCGCATGCGGCGAAACTATGATGGACTGCCTCATGGCCTGCGAGCGACTTGAGCCGTTGCCCAGTCGCTGGATCACAGGCCACTATATCGCTGTCCATGCGATCGCTCGCTCATCGTACTACGATGATTTCTCCTGCCAAGCAACAGCCTTCATGCCATGAGAGTCGAACCGGTATCACCGCTCATCGTGAATTTCACGCCAACTGGCCTGGTGCCGACAAAAGAGAATTCGCCACACATACCTGTGAGCCCGGCAGAGATCGTAGAACAGGTGCATGAGGCCTATCAGATCGGCATCACGGTTGTTCATCTTCATGCCCGGCACCCCGATGGGAGCCCGGCCTATAAGCCCGAGATCTACGCAGAGATCTTTGCAGGCATTCGACGATATTGCCCAGATCTGCCAATCTGTGCCTCGCTCAGTGGTCGCAGCTTTCCAGAGTTCGACAAGCGATCAGCCGTGCTGGAACTGCAACCCGACATGGCATCACTCACGCTCGGATCTCTCAATTTTATCCGTGAGGCAAGCATCAACACGCCTGAAACAATCCTAAAGTTAATCGATAAGATGAAGCGGTTTGGAGTAGTTCCAGAGCTCGAATGCTTCGATGCAGGCATGGTCAATTATGCCAACTACCTAATTCGCAAAGAAGTTTTGACGCCACCTTACTACTTTAATATCATTGTCGGCAGCCTTGCGGGAGCCCAGGCAGGCTTATTGCAGCTTGCCGCGTTACTGAATAGCCTGCCTGCCAAGGCTTTTTGGTCGCTTGGGGGTCTTGGAGCTGCGCAGCTGCGCGCCAACACCATCGCCATTCTTGAAGGGGGTGGTGTTCGGGTCGGCCTTGAAGACAATCTCTGGCTCGATCCGGGTCGAATGCACCTGGCAACCAATGCAGATCTCCTCAAGCGTGTGCATCAACTGGCGACGCTCTTCGAACGATCAGTGATGAAGCCGGCCGCCTTTCGAGCACTCGGCTTCACCAATCGTCGGCTGCAGTTTCACAGCGCATGAACACTCCATTGCTGCTGCGCGCCTGGACAACCCTGCGCCATGAGGGGCTGCGGGCTTTCTGGTTCGGCTCCTGGGCCGTTCTTGGTTATAGGCGTCTGCTTGTTCTGCGCCGGCCGTTGTCCACCCCGATTCCAGCCTGCATTCCCTCCCTCCCCGTAGCCATCGCCTGGCTGGGACTCAACGATGTGATTGCCTATCAGGCATTGCGTTCGGAAATCTGCGTCGAGGCGGTGACTCAACGGCTCGTCGCTGGTGATCGCTGCCTCGTCGCCTGGCATGAGGATGTCATTGTCGGGGTCATGTGGGGTTCGACGATCCGGGCGCAATCGCCCTATCTGGGGCGGGATCTGGAACTTGCTCCCGGCGAGGCGTTTCAGTTCGATGGATTCACCTCACCAGCGGCACGCGGACAGGGAATCGCCCCCTCGCTGAGCATGGCCTGGCTGCGACATCTGCGTGAGGAAGGCCATTCGGCGGCCATCCGGCTGACGCTGCCGGAAAACAACGCAGCCCTGCGGGCCCATGCCAAGGCTGGTTATCGGGTCATCGGCATCGTGCGCAGCCTGAAACTGGGACCCTGGAGATTCCATGCTCCCTTCCAGGCCCTCTCTTCGTCAGATCCTGGTGTTTTTGAACGGCTTTGATGCATGACGCCACGCTGAATCGCCCACTGGGCAGTGAGGTTAGGCTCAACCCTGAACGCAGTGAACCTGATCGCTTGTCTGTTGTTCGGGAGGTCGGATTGGCGTCGGAGCGGTCGGTCGCACCGGATCAGCGCATCCGGTCACGCGTGCCCCATTTCAGCCGCCGTGGTCCGCTATCTGCAGGCGTTGCAGTTCCGCCAGCACCTCGCTGGCATGACCGGCCGGCCGCACGGCGGTCCAGCTGGCGCGCAGCACTCCCTCGGGATCGATCAGGAAGGTGTGGCGCAGCGAGAAGGGGGCCAGCCAGGAGCCGTAGCGCCGGCTCACCTGGCCGCCCCGATCGGAGAGCAGCGGATAGACCAGCCCTTCACTGCCGCAGAAGGCGGCATGGTCGTCGGTGCCATCGGCACTGACCCCGACCACCTCGGCGGAAGCGGCATGAAAAGCCTCCAGATTGCGCTGGAAACCGCGCGCCTCCAGGGTGCAGCCGCTGGTGAAGTCGCGCGGATAGAAGTAGAGCACCAGCCAGCGACCGCGGAAATCAGCCAGGTTCACCTGGGCGGTGCGCACCGCAGCCTCAGCCGCGCTGTCGGCCTGCACTGCCGCCTCGGGAGCGGCCAGCGGCACCACCCCCTCCAGGGTGAAGTCCGGCGCCGGTTCTCCCAGCGATGGGGCTGTGCCGCCCAGGGCGCGAGCCTGAGCGGGCCGCAGCAGCAGACCGGCGAGGCCAAGCGAAAGGCCGCTCAGAATCTGACGGCGGCGCAGGGCCATTGGGGTCTGCTGCGGACGAGGGGGTGACGGAAGACAGGATCCGGAGGGCATCCGAAATGGAGATTCAAAGACGGCCGAGATCGACGCCCAGTTCACGGGCGTAGGCGCCGAGACCCTTCTTCTGGATCGTGCGCAGCGCTTTGGTGGAGACCCGCAGCCGCACGAAGCGATTGCCCTCGGCCCACCACAGACGGCGCTCCTGCAGGTTCACCTGCTGCAGCTTCTTGGTGCGGACGTGGGAATGGCTGACGGCCATGCCGTTGTTGGCGCGCTTACCGGTGAGCTGGCAGACCCGGGACATGGCGATCGGAGAAATCAGGGTTGACGACGCGTGTGATGGCGGCCCGGCCTTGCCTGAGAACTGCCCACATCCAGCGCACCCTACCAAAGGGCGTCTGCTCTCCTCGGGCCCGGCTCCGCGGCGGCTCAGCCCGCCGGCGGCGGCCCCGGCTGCAGCGTGCCGTCGGCGCCGAAGCGCAGCCCATCGCCGGCGCTCCAGCTCACCTGCAGCTCCGACGGCAGCTCCCGGGAAGCCGGCAGCAGCATGCGCAGCTCGCCCCGCTCCGTCTCGAGCCAGAGCAGCTGCTGCGCTCCCCACCATTCGCGCCGCTGGATGCGGGCGTGCAGCCCCGCCTCGGCCACGGGCCGCAGCCGCTCCGGCCGCAGCCCCAGCCAACCACCACCCTCCAGCGGCAGCAGATTGATCGCCGGGCGGCCCAGAAAGGAGGCCACAAAAAGATTGACGGGCCGTTCATAGAGCTCCTGTGCCGTGCCCACCTGCTGCAGCCGTCCGGCCCGCAGGATCGCGATGCGATCGGCCAGCCCCATCGCCTCCTGCTGGTCATGGGTGACGTACACCACCGGCGGCTCCCCGCCGCAGAGCAGGCGCCGCAGCTCCGGCCTGAGCTCCTCGCGCAGCTGCGCATCGAGGTTGCTCATCGGTTCATCGAGCAGCACCAGGCGCGGCTGCCGCAGCAGGGCCCGCGCCAGGGCCACCCGCTGCCGCTGGCCGCCGGACAGCTGGGTCGGTCGACGCTGCTGCAGATCCGTGAGCTGCAGCAGCTCCAACATGGCGGCGATCCGCTGTTCCCGTTCCCGTGCCGGCACCCCGCGGATGCGCAACCCCAGGGCCAGGTTGTCGGCGACGCTGAGGTGGGGATAGAGCGCATAGCTCTGAAACACCATCGCCACCCGCCGCTGACCCGCCGGCAGGGCGGTGATGTCCTCGCCAGCCAGGCGGATGCGGCCGCCGCTCACCGGATCGAGGCCGGCCAACAGGCGCAGGGTGGTGGTCTTGCCGCAGCCGCTCGGCCCCAGCAGCGCCAGGCATTCCCCCGCCGCCACGCTCAGGCTGAGCTCATCGAGCAGCAGGCGTTCCCCCTGGCGGCGGCTGAGCTGCTGCAGCTGCAGGCCCGGCGGGGCCTCAGGGCCTGTGCGGTGATGGGAGGTGCTGTTGCTGTCGTTCATCCCGGTCCTCCTGTTGCTGGGCGGGTCGATGGGGGCGTTCATCCCTTGATCGCTCCCTGGGTGAGGCCGCTGACGATCGAGCGCTGGAACAGCAGCACCAGTAGCAGCAGCGGCAGGCTGCCGAGCACCGTGGCGGCTGCAAAGGGTCCGTAGGGAACGACGAACACCGAGGAGCCGGCAAGGCGCGCGATCGCCACCGGCAGGGTGAGCAGTTCGGTGCGGCTCAGCCAGGTGAGCGCGATCGGGTATTCATTCCAGCTGAACAGAAACACCAGAATCGCGGTGCTG
>JBJTQH010000018.1:0-6767 GCA_046075505.1 Cyanobium sp.
TCGATGAATCGTCCGCCCAGGGATTCCATCTGTTCCTTGACGGTCGGACGAATATCGGAGACGTACACCACACCGCCGAGTCGCTGGGCGGTGGCCACCGCCTGCAGTCCGGCGACGCCGGCGCCGAGCACCAGCACCCGCGAGGGCTGAATCGTGCCGGCGGCCGTCATCAGCATCGGCACATAGCGATCAAGGGCGGCCGCCGCCAGCAGCACCGCCTTGTAGCCGGCGATGTTGGCCTGGGAGGAGAGCACATCCATCGACTGGGCCCGGCTGATGCGAGGCAGCAGCTCGAGGGCGATCGAAGAGGCCTGGCGCTGGCAAAGCCGCTCCACCAGCTCGCGGGCTCCGTAGGGAGCCAGCAGGCCCACCAGCAGACTGCCCGGCCGCAACCGCTCGAGGGCCTCAAGGGCGGGCGGATGCAGACACAGCACCCCGTCGACCCCATCCCAGGGCAGGGACTCAGGGGAAGCCAGGGCGGCGCCGGCGGCGCTGTAGTCGTCGTCGCTGTAGCCCGAGGCCAGGCCGGCCCCCTGCTCGAGGGTCAGCTGCACGCCCTTGGCCAGCAGGCGACGGACCGTTTCCGGGGTGGCGGCCACCCGGCGTTCCCCGGAGCTCCGTTCCCGGGGTACCAGCATCGTGAGCAAACCACCTCCTCCATGGACCGGTTCTCATTAGAAGAACGCCGGCAGCCTCGACAAGACACCGGTGCCCCTATGTGCGGACTCCCCCACCGGTCCCGCGGCACGGAGCGCTCCCGGCCTGGCAGGTCAATGCGCAGATTTCCTGAAGCGCCTGCGGCCCGCCGGCGCCTCCTGGCTAAGGCAGGTGCTTCCGTGCTCTTGCGAAGACCCGATGGCTCTCTCCGCTCTGGAATGCCCCAATGGCGTCTGTCACAGCCACCATGGCGGCCATGCGGTGGCCCGTGAGGAGGTGCAGCGCAACCTGGCGGCCCACGGCCATGACTGGTGCGAGCGCCTGGCCGAGCGCATCTATGAGATCGCCGTCGACAGTTTCTGCCAGACGGTGATGCCCGATCTGCAGCGCCAGGGCTGGCAGCGTCGCCATCTCGACTGGGAGTTCAAGCTCAGCGCCGAGCAGGCGGAGGTGGAGCGCACGATGGTGGATGGCGCCATCAACGCCATGGAGAGCTTTCTGCGCAGCAGCGAGGTGCAGCGGCTGTTCGTCAAGGAACTGGTGCAGGGCACCTTCGCCGAGACCAGCAGCAACCAGCTGCGCGGTCAGGGCATCCGCTACCTGATCGAGTCGGAGCTGCTCGGCTTTGTGCAGCAGAACCGCCAGTCCCTGCTCGATCGCACGGCCGAGCGGCTGGTGCAGGAGGCCGGCGGTGATGTCCAGCACGCCCAGCGCTGGGCGGGGGAGGACCTCAATGAGGTGGAGCACCTGCTGATCAACCACGCCGAGGCGGTCGGCTGAACGCCGGCTGGCGATCGGGTCGCCGGTCCATGAGGTCGGGGCAGCCGGGCGCGTGCAGCACAGCCCGACGGCCCCAGATTCCGCCGCTGCTTGATCGGCGTCAGAACAGCGGTTGCAGTTCCTCCTCCAGGCAGGCGGCCTGGGGCAGGGCACCGAGATGGCGCAGCAGGCGCATGCGCAGGATCATCGGATCGATATCGCAGTCTTCGCACCAGCAGCGCTCCAGATGGGCGCGGCGGAGCGGCAGGTCTGCGGAGAACGGATCGGGGGCAGTGGCCATGGCATGGGCGGGGCCGGGGTCCCGGGGGGCGGATGGCCGGAAGCTAGAAGCGGTGGCGCTCTGGCCCATGAGAACTCCTACTCAACCTGTCCTGCCCCCAGAATCGCCCGATGGCTCCATCCTTCGATCTCGGTTCCGCCGGCGGTGATGCCGCTGGGGCGCGTGCGGTTCCGCTGCAGCCCCGCCAATGGCAGCGACAGCTGATCCAGTTGCTGCGGGCCCGCCTGGTGCGTGGCGGTGAGCCTGGTCGCGCTCATGGCGGCGACGATGTTCTGGTTCATGCCGGGCCGGGGGCGGGCAAGACCCTCGGGGCTCTGCTCAGTTTCCGCCAGTTGCAGCAGGAGGGGCGCCTGCAGCGCTTCGTGGTGTTCTGCCATCGCAGCTCGATCGCCCGCCAGTGGCGGCAGGCCGCCGAACGGGTCGGCCTCAGCCTGCAGGACTGGGAGGCGGCGGCTGAACAGGCGGGGGAGGGCGAATCGGATGGTCTGTTGCTGAGCTATCAGTCGGCTGCCCTGCATCGCCAGCGGCTGGAGCTGGAGCTGGAGCACGAACTGCGGGGGCGGCCCTGGATGGCGGTGGCCGATGAGGTGCATCACCTCGGTTTCGATCCCCAGGAACCGGAAGCGACGGCGTGGGGTCATGCGTTCACCCACCTCACGGGCCGGGCACGGCTGCGACTGGGACTCTCCGGCACCCCCTTCCGCGCCGACAACCTGGCCTTCTGCGCGGCGCGCCGGCAGCGGGTGGAGGAGAACGGCCAGGTGCTGGAGCGGATCGTGCCCGATCTCTGCGTCGAGCCGCGGCAGCTGATTGTGGAGGGGGATGTGCGGCCCCTGGATTTCCATTTCCAGGACGGCTGGGTGGAGCATGGCCGCCGCCCGGAGGCCGGTGATCGTCAGACCTCACCTCTCTCAAGCGAAGAGCGCGAAAGCTGGCGAGCCCGCAACCTGCGCCGCGCCATCCGGCTGGGGGATGGGGGCGGCATCGCCTTGAAACTGCTGATGCAGGCCCGCATCCGTCTGCAGAAGGTGCGTGGCGATCACCCCGGGGCGGGCGGGCTGGTCATCGCCCGCGACATCGAGCATGCGCGTACGATCGAGGCGCTGCTGCAGGAGCAGGGGGATCGGGTGCATCTGGTCCATTCCCAGGACCCGGAGGCGGCGATGCGCCTGACTGCCTTTCAGGCCGGGGAGGCCGACTGGCTGGTGAGCATCGACATGTGTGCCGAGGGCTTCGATGCGCCGCGCCTGCGGGTGGTGGCGTATCTGAGCACCGTGGTCACCCGCAGCCGTTTTGTGCAGGCGATCACCCGGGCGGTGCGGATGGATGGTGAGCGCTCGGCCGTCGAACCGATCCCGAGGCGCAGCTCCCATGTGTTTGCACCTGCTGATCCGCTGCTGATCCGCTACGCGCGCAGCTGGTCCCTCAGTGAGCCGTATCACATCCGGCTGAATGAGGAGGAGGGGACTGCTGAGGCGGTGGGATCAGGGGGTGCCAGCGCCTCACTTCCCTTGAAGGCACTGGCCGATGATGCCGGCGCCATGATCCGGGTGCGGGGTCCGGAGCTGCCTGGCTTCCTGCGCCGCAGCGCCTGATGCTGGCCGTAGCACCCGGTGGCGTGTTGGTGTGGGTTCTGCGAAGGTGTGTCAACCAACACAACTGTGTGCCCCTCGCATCGCCATCGTGTCCCCATCCCAGGACAGAGTGCGTTCACCCGGAGCCCGACGATGACGTTGCCTGATGACAGGCTGCTCCCGGAGGGGGCGCCCCAACCCCCGCAGCACGATCCCACCTGGCAACATTTCCCCACCGATGCCGAGGGCGAGGTGGAGATCGATCCCGCTGTGCACCGACGGCTGACCGTGGCGGTCTGCTGGGCGGTCTCCCGCCGCGCCTGCCTTGATGGCCGCGAGCTCTATGAGGAGAGTTATGCGCTCAATGAGGAGTTCCGTGAGTGGTTGGTCTGCCTGGAGGATCACCCCGAGGAGCTGCAGGCCTCGGTGCTGATGGTGCCCAGGGATCTGGAGGAGCGGCTGCGATGCGGTGGCTTCAGGCCTGACTGGGCCAGGCCCGAATCGGACGGCCTGCTGGAAATCTAAAGCAAATCTGCAGAAGCTGTCCGCACGGGCGGTCCCGCTTCTCAATCCGTCACATCCCTGCCATCGCGTTATGGCACCTGGCTGACTGCGCTGGGCGGCGTGGGGCTTGTCCCGTCGATCGCCAGTGGCTCTGTCTCGGGGTTGTCGCTTGCCATTGGCGATGTCCTTGCTGTCATGGCGATGGGGCAGGGCTTTGCCGTCGGTTGCCGGCTGGCTTGCTGGCGCCGGCACAGTCCTGCTGGCCTGGGAAAAGTCCTGCTGGCGTGGGAACCGCACCAGGTGCCGCTGCGGATCCCTTAGGGTCCCAACTCGAAGTCATTCCGCTCAAGCCCATGACGGAGGTCGCCCCCGGCGTCACGGCCCCCCTGTCCCCTGCGACGGCCGCCAGCGGTGTCCCCCAGGACGCCGCTGCCGCGGCGGCTTCCGTGGAGAGCCTGGTGATCGTGGGCTCCGGCCCGGCCGGGTACACCGCCGCCATCTATGCCGCCCGCGCCAACCTGGCCCCGGTGCTGATCACCGGGTTCCAGGACGGTGGCATCCCTGGCGGTCAGCTGATGACCACCACCCACGTCGAGAACTTCCCAGGCTTCCCCGACGGCATCCTCGGCCCCGATCTGATGGATCGGATGAAGGCTCAGGCGGAGCGCTGGGGCGCCCAGCTGGTGTTTGCCGACGCCACCGCCATCGATCTGTCGCAGCGGCCGTTCCGGATCAGTGCCGACGGCACCACCTATCTGGCCCAGAGCGTGATCCTGGCCACCGGTGCCAGCGCCAATCGGCTCGGCCTTCCTCAGGAGGAGCGCTTCTGGAGCAGCGGCATCAGCGCCTGCGCCATCTGTGATGGCGCCACCCCCCAGTTCCGCAACCAGGCTGTGGCGGTGGTGGGCGGCGGCGACTCCGCCTGCGAGGAGGCCGTCTACCTCACCAAATACGGCGACCACGTGCATCTGATCGTCCGCTCCGAGACGCTGCGTGCCAGCAAGGCGATGGCCGACCGGGTGCTGGCCAACCCCGGCATCACCGTGCACTGGAATCGCCAGGTCGCCGATTGCAGCGGAGGCGACTGGCTCGAGGCGATCACCCTGCGTGACGTCGTCAGCGGGCACACCGAGGAGCTGGCGGTGAAGGGCCTCTTCTATGCCATCGGTCACACCCCCAACACCCGGCTGGTGCGCGATCAGCTGGAGGTCGACAGCCACGGCTACCTGGTGACCCGGCCCGGACGGCCGGAAACCAGCATCGAAGGGGTGTTCGCCGCCGGTGATGTCGCCGACGCCGAGTGGCGCCAGGGCATCACCGCCGCCGGCAGCGGTTGCCAGGCGGCGCTGGCGGCCGAGCGCTGGCTGAGCCACCACAACCTGGCGGTCGAGGTCAGGCGCGAGGTGGTGGAACCCGAGCAGGTGGGCGAACGCAAGCGCACCGCCGAGAGCGACGAGGCCAACTTCGAACCCGATGCCCTCTGGCAGAAGGGCAGCTATGCCCTGCGCAAGCTGTATCACGACAGCAGCAGACCTTTGCTGGTGGTCTATACCTCACCCACCTGTGGCCCCTGCCATGTGCTCAAGCCCCAGCTCAAGCGGGTGCTCGAGGAGCTGGGCGGCCGCGCCCAGGGCGTCGAGATCGACATCGAGGCCGATCAGGAGATCGCCCAGCAGGCTGGCGTCACCGGCACCCCCACCGTGCAGCTGTTCTTCAACAAGGAGCTGAAGCAGCAGTTCAAGGGCGTCAAGCAGCGCAGTGAGTTCAAGGAGGCCATCGAGGGCCTGTTGCAACCGGCCGCGGTCTGAGGCAGGGATGCTGCCTGGGCAGCGGCCTCAACCCTTCTGCTGGCGACCACGCTCATCCGGAAGCGGGGCCCAGCGGAACCGCGTCACCTGCCGGTTGGGCTGGGGCCTCTCTCCTTTCGCAACCGCAACCCCGCAACCGCAACAGTGGTCGTTCCGGGGCTGTGAGCTCCGCAGGCTGATGGCCATCACACCTGGCACTCCCGGTTCAAGGCCCCCGGAATCGGACCGGGGCCCGCGCTTCGCCTGTCAGGCGAAGGTCTCTGCCTGGAGTCCGGCCACCACCGCACCGGTCCTGCCTTTTGGTCGATGGCCGTGGTTGGCGCGGGCCGTGGCGATGTCTGCATCAGCGCAGGCGGGCCATGAACCGGAGGCCGATCTGTGCCGGCGAGGCTGGCCATCGACGTGGCACGTGCAGACCATCGCGAGTGGAGAGGGAGCACATCCCTGCCCAGCGGCCTGTGACCCGCTCAACCGGCTCGACCCCGGCTGGATCGGTGAAGCCTGGCTTCAGCGACGACGGGGACCACCGGGGCGGTTGCCACCCGGACGGGGACCGGTGGCTCCGGCATTGCGCTCCCGGTAGGTGATCCGGCCGCGGGTGAGGTCGTAGGGGCTGATCTCGACGAGCACCTTGTCGCCCGCCAGCAGCTTGATGCGGAACTTGGTCAGCTTGCCGGCGGCTCTGCAGAGGCACTGGTGACCGGCGGGCTGCTCCAGGGTGACGAGGTAGAACCCGTTGCCCTGTTCTTTCTCGATCACTCCGGAGGTCTCGATCATGCGGAAGGCGTGAGTTGAAGAGGGGGGATGTGCAGTGTAGGCGGTCATCGCCGCCCAGGTCTCGAGCGATCGCTGCCGACAGCTGTGAGGTGCTGTGTGCTGCCGGGCCCATGGCGCCGATGTGAGGGTGCAGCCGCCAACGCTCTCCTGCAGCCTGCCCCCTGCGCGTACGACCCGATCCGGGGGGCCTGTGGTGCCTTTCAGCCCTTCAGTGAGCCAGCTTGTCAGCTAGGCAGGTAAGCAGCCACTTGATCAGCAACAAAGCGCCGCACAACTGGAATACCTAAGAACGCATAGAGGCATATCTTCCGTGGCGCCTCGCTTTTGTGCCCTCATTGAGGGCCGGACGTCAGACATAGACGGGATTTGCTGGGCTCTGCGGAGTTT
>JBJTQH010000019.1:0-39271 GCA_046075505.1 Cyanobium sp.
GGGCACCTCGGCGTGGAGGAGCTGGTTCTGCTGGCGCCAGTGGATCGTGATCGGATGGGTGGCAGGCATCGGGTGGAGGCAGTCGGGTCGAGGCGGTGGTGCCGCGGCAGCCCAACGGGGGGCGATGGATCGGCTGCTACATTGCCATCTGCCCCATTCGCCGCTGGAGAGGTGGCCGAGTGGTCGAAGGCGCAGCACTGGAAATGCTGTATAGGGGCAACTCTATCGAGGGTTCGAATCCCTCCCTCTCCGCTTCCAACACCGGCCCCAGGGCCGGTTTTTTTTCGCCTGGGCCGTGCGTGGTGGCCGGTGGCGCAGAGGTGGCGCAGGATCCAGAACAACGGTTCCGGGGAGGGCAGCTGCAGCAGGCTCGGGGCCGAGAGAGGCTCGTGGTGCCGCCAGGACCCGGAGCCGGCTGAGGCGCCCTGGCGGCCCTGACGGCCCTGGCGGCATGCAGCCGGGGAAGCTGGCCCTGCCTCAACGCCGTCTGCGAAGCCTTCATGGCAGCAACAGCCTTCACTGCAGCAACAGCCTTCAGGGCAACACCAGCAGAGCGACCTGTCGGCTGCAGCGATCCAGGCCTGGCGCAGCGATCACGCGGGGAAGCATCCGCCCGCCTGCGCAGGCGCTCCCGCTGGTGATGCAACGGCACGGACTGGGCCTGGCGGCAACAACTGAGGCCACCGGCACCACCTGAGGCTGCCCGGGGACCAGGGAGGCGATTGCGACGGAACCGCGAGCCCCTGCCGGGTTCGCCGGCGCCGCCTCACCGCCGCCAGCCCGACCGCGATGCCAACTCCCAGAGCACAGGCGATCAGCCGAAGCGGCCGCTCACATAATCCTGAGTGACCTTCTGAGCGGGGGCATTGAAGATCTTTTCGGTATCGCTGTACTCCACCAGATAACCCACCTTGCCGCTGCCTCCCTCGATCGCTTCGGCATTGAAGAACGCGGTGCGATCGGCGACGCGCACGGCCTGCTGCATGTTGTGGGTAACGATGATAATCGTGTAATTACGCTTCAGCTCATGCATCGTTTCCTCAATCTTCAACGTGGAGATCGGATCGAGGGCGGAGCAGGGTTCATCCATCAGGATCACCTCAGGCTCGGTGGCGATCGCCCGGGCGATGCAGAGGCGCTGCTGCTGGCCGCCCGAGAGGGCCAGGCCACTCTCCTGCAGCTTGTCTTTGCATTCATCCCACACCGCTGCTTTGCGCAGCGAACGCTCCACCAGCTCATCCATGTTGCCACGGTAGCCGTTGATCCGCGCACCAAAGGCGATGTTTTCGTAGATGCTCTTAGGGAAGGGATTCGGTTTCTGGAACACCATCCCGATGCGCCGCCGCACCTCCACCGGATCGACGCGAGAATGATAGAGATCCTGCCCCTCGAAGATCACCTTTCCCTTGAGATGGCAGCCGGGGATCAGATCATTCATCCGGTTCAGGGCCCGCAGCACGGTGGATTTGCCGCAGCCTGAGGGGCCGATGAAGGCTGTGACCTTGCCATAGGGAATATCCATATAGACGTTGCGCACCGCCTCAAAACTGCCATAGGAGATCGTCACCCCCTCCAGGGCCATGCAGGTGGTGGTGCTCACGCTGCTCGCAGGGGTGGTGAGAGTGGAGGTCATGACAGAAGTGCAAGGGGGAGAGAAGGGAACAGCTGAAGCTGGCACCGGAGCAGCGGGCCCGGAACCCTGGGCCGGGGGATGGATCGCGATCCGGTGATTCCGGCGCAGCCGCTCAGGAACGTGAGAGGCGACTGATCCAACGGGACAGCAGATTGGCGGCCAGGATCATCAGCACCAACACGAACGAAGCCGCCCAAGCCAATTCGTTCTGGGCCGGGTAAGGCATGATCGCAAAGTTGAAGATCAGCACCGAAATCGTGGCGATCGGATTGAAGATGCCATCGGGCCAGAAGGGAGAAAACAGCGCCGTGAAAATCAGGGGAGCCGTTTCGCCGGCGGCGCGGGCGATCGCCAGCACGACACCGGTGCAGATCGGCGTGATCGCCGCCGGAACCACGATGCGGGTGATGGTGACGAAGCGGGAGGCTCCTACCCCGTAGGCCCCGAGGCGCAGGTCATTGGAGACCAATCGCAAGCCTTCGTAGGTGGTCTTGACCACCGTGGGCAGCATCAGCACCGACAGGGCGATCCCGCCGGCCATGGCGCTATAGCTCTGTCCGAGGAAGAGGCGCGAGGCGACGATGACGCCATAGACGAACACGCCGCTGATGATCGAGGGCACTCCGGCCAGCACATCGTTGGAGAAGCGCACCAGCTGCCCAAAAGCGCTGCTGCCGCCGTACTCAGAGAGATAGATACCGCCGCCGACCCCCACCGGAATCGCGATCAGACTGGCCAGCAGGGTGACAACGATCGTGCCGAGCACCGCGTTGCCGATGCCACCGCCATCGATTCCAGGAGCCGGGGGCAGGGTCAGGAACAGCCCCGGGCTGAGCAGCCGTCCTCCCTGGAGCAGCACATAGAGCAGCACCAGCACCAGCGGCAGCACCGCGATCAGGGCGAACAGGGCCGAGGTGCCGGTCAGCAGGGCGTTGATCCGGTTGCGGCGCAGACGCGGATCGAAGGTGAGGGGCCGTCGCTCGAACAGCCCGGAGGAGGCGGGGCCTGTGGTGGAGGTCATGGGATGGCGAACGGCGGATCGTGACGGGAGTTCAGTACCGAAGGCTGAGGCGGCGCACCACCCACTGCGCCATCACATTGACCGTAAAGGTGAGCAGCATCAGGATCAACGCGGCATACATCAGCGCTGACACCTGGATCCCATCGGCTTCACCGAACTGGTTGGCAAGCATCGAAGCAATCGTGTTGCCTGGCGCCAGCAGCGAGAAGCTGAGATTGAGCGAATTGCCGATGATCATGGTCACCGCCATCGTTTCGCCCATCGCCCGTCCCAGCGCCAGCATCACGCCGCCGATGATCGAAGAAATCGCCGCAGGCAGGATCACCGAAAAGATGGCGCCCCAGCGGGTGGTGCCTACCCCGTAGGCCCCCTGTCGCAGCTCGATCGGCACCTGACGCAGGGCATCGCGGGAGATCGAGGTGATGATCGGAAGCACCATCACCACCAGAATCAAGATGGCGGGGGCCATACCAGGGCCCATTGGCGAAGTGGAAAACAACGGCAGCCAGCCGAGCAGCCGATGCAACAGCTGCAGCAGCGGCCGGATCGCTGGCTCCATCACGAAAATCGCCCACAGCCCCAGCACCACCGAGGGGATCGCCGCGAGCAACTCCACCATCAGACCGATCAGATCGCTGAGCCAGACCGGGATCAGGTCTTCCGTGATGAACAGGGCTGTCCCCACCCCGAGCGGCACCGCAATCAGCAGCGCCAGGAAGGAACTGGCCAGGGTGCCGTAGATCGCCACCAGGGCGCCGTACTGTTCGTTGACCGGATCCCAGGCCGAGGTGGTGAGGAAGCGGAGCCCGAAGCTGGCCATCGCCTCACGGGAGCCCTGCACCAGGGTGAGGAAGATCCCGAGCATCACAAGCGTGCCGACCGCCGACAGGACCAGGACGAGCTGGCGGAAGGTGATATCGAGAATCCGCTCGCTGGCCGGGCGCAGGCGGCGGGTGAATGGAGAGTCCCTGTTGGGAGCTGGTTCGCCGGTCATGGAAGCTGCCGCCGGGACGAATTCCGCTTGGGTGATCGGACTGTACGCAGGCCCGGGGCACCTGCGATTAACAGGCGTTTAACAGAAGCGATCGCCGCACCCCTGCCTCGCCGCAGCTGTTCCGCTCTGCCGCTCTGCTGCACCGCTGCAGGGCCTGGGGCCGGCAGCGGGCCCCGGATCGAGCGCGCTGGCCAGGCACAGGCGCCTTCCCCACACGGCGGACCCGATGGCGACGAACAGGGGTCGGTAGCCTGGCCGGGACCGAAGGAAGGCATGGCGAGAAGCGCCGGCAAGGACCCTGCAGCCCGTGACCCTGCCCGCGATGGTGGCAGCGGCCGCGGCGGTGCTCGCCCAGGCGGCGAGGCCGTCGGACGGATCGTGGGCATCGACCTGGGCACCACCAACTCCGTGGTGGCGGTGCTCGAAGGGGGACGTCCCCAGGTGATCGCCAGCGCCGAAGGCGGTCGCACCACCCCTTCGGTGGTGGGGTTCAGCCGCGACAAGGAGCTGCTGGTGGGGCAGCTGGCCCGCCGCCAGCTGGTGCTCAACCCCCGCAACACCTTCGCCAACCTCAAGCGCTACGTGGGACGCAGCTGGGAGGAGCTCGAGGAGGGCAGCCTGGCGGTGCCGTACACCATCCGCGCCAACGAGCAGGGCAACGTGCGCGTCGTCTGCCCGGCCACCGAGCGTGAATACGCCCCGGAGGAGCTGGTGGCCAGCATCCTGCGCAAGCTGGTCGATGACGCCGCCACCTATCTCGGTGAGCCTGTGGAGGCCGCCGTGATCACGGTGCCGGCCTATTTCAATGACGCCCAGCGTCAGGCCACCCGCGATGCCGGTCGCCTGGCCGGAATCAGCGTCGAGCGCATCCTGAATGAACCCACCGCCGCGGCCCTGGCCTACGGCTTCGATCGCAGCGCCGTGCGGCGCGTGCTGGTCTTCGATCTCGGCGGTGGCACCTTCGATGTCTCGGTGCTGCGCATCGCCAACGGCGTCTTCGATGTGAAAGCCACCAGCGGCGACACCCAGCTGGGGGGCAACGACTGGGACCGGCGCATCGTCGACTGGCTGGCCGATGCCTTCCAGAGCGAGCACGGCCTCGATCTGCGCCGCGATCGCCAGGCGCTGCAGCGGCTCACCGAAGCGGCCGAGAAGGCGAAGATCGAGCTCTCCGGTGTGCAGAGCACCCCGATCTCGCTGCCGTTCATCGCCACCGGTCCGGAGGGGCCGCTGCACATCGAGACCACCCTGGAGCGACGCAGCTTCGAGGGCCTCTGCCCCGATCTGCTCGACCGATTGCTGCGGCCGGTGCAGCGGGCCCTGCGCGATGCCGCCTGGAGCGCCGACGACATCGACGATGTGGTGCTGGTGGGCGGGGCCACCCGCATGCCGATGGTGCAGGAGATGGTGCGCACCCTGATCCCGCGCGACCCGTGCCAGTCGGTGAACCCCGATGAGGTGGTGGCGATCGGCGCCGCCGTGCAGGCCGGCATCCTCACCGGCGAACTGCGCGATCTGATGCTCAACGACGTCACGCCGCTGTCGCTGGGGCTGGAGACGATCGGCGGTGTGATGAAGGTGCTGATCCCCCGCAACACGCCGATTCCGGTGCGCAAGAGCGATCTGTTCAGCACCTCGGAGGCCAACCAGAACTCGGTCGAGATCCATGTGCTGCAGGGCGAGCGGCAGATGGCCGATGGCAACAAGTCCCTTGGACGCTTCCGTCTCTCCGGCATCCCACCGGCGCCGCGGGGAGTGCCCCAGGTGCAGGTGTCGTTCGACATCGATGCCAACGGTCTGCTGCAGGTGTCGGCCACCGACCGCACCACGGGCCGCCAGCAGAGCGTCAGCATCCAGGGGGGCTCGAATCTGAGCGAACAGGAGATTCAGACCCTGCTGCAGGAGGCCGAACAGAAGGCCGCTGAGGATCGCCGCCGCCGCGCCGCCATCGATCGCCGCAACCGCGCCCTCACCCTGATCGCCCAGGCGGAGCGCCGTCTGCGCGATGCCGCCCTCGAGCTGGGGCCCTATGGCGCCGAGCGACAGCAGCGGGCCGTGGAGCTGGCGGTGCGCGATGTGCAGGATGCCCTCAGCCAGGACGACAGCACCGGCCTGGAACTGGCCGTCTCGCAGTTGCAGGAGTCGTTGTTCGGGCTCAATCGCCGCCTGCTGCAGGAGCGACGCTCCGAGGGGGGGCCCCTGCAGGGCCTGAAGAACACGCTCGGCTCCCTCAAGGATGAACTGTTCGCTGATGACGACTGGGATGACTGGGATCGGGACCGTCCCGAACGCCGGCGCGATCCCCTCGGCTCCCGGGACTGGGATCGCCCTGCTGCTGCCTGGGAGCGCTCGGGGGAGGGTGGCTCGTTCCGCCCGCTCGAAGGCAGCGGCCTGAACGGCCCGGGATGGTCCCGCGAAGGGGAACCCGACTGGCGACGGGAGGAGCGCGGCGGCCGCCGGGGCGACAGCGGCGACGACGGGTCGCGGCCCTTCCGGCAGGAGAGCGACTGGTTCAGGGATCGCGAGCCGCAGCCCGAGCGCTGGCGAGGCCCTGAGCTGAGCGACAGGCGGCGAGGAGGGGAAAGCGGCGACCCCTGGGCTGGCGATGGCCGCCGGGAGGAAGCCCGTGGAGGGGAAGCCCCTCGCGGTGAAGAGCGGCGAGAACGCAGCGACCGAAGCGATGAGCGGGGAGGAGGCGACAGGCGAGGCGACGGCGACGGCCCAGGCGGTGATCGCAGCCGAGCTGAAACCCGCCGAGGTGAAGGCCCTCGCTCTGAAGACAGCCGATGGATCCGCAGCGGCAGCGAGCTGGAGCGGAGCGGGCGGGCCGAAGGGTTTGACGACGATCCCTGGCGGGATCTCTGAGCCCTGTGCGTTCCCCCTCCTCCCGGGATCCGCTCGGCGCTGCCGCCCAGGATCACTGGCAGATTCTCGGCCTCGCCCCCGGCGCCGATGCCGCCGCCCTGAAACGGGCCTTCCGCCAGCAGGCCCGCCGCTGGCATCCCGACCTCAACGGCAACGATCCCGTCGCCGAGGAGCGGTTCAAGCAGGTGAACGAGGCCTATGCGGTGCTCTCCGATCCGGTGCGCCGCCGGGCCTGGGAGCGAGGGGAGGACCCCTCCAGCGCCGCTGCGCCCGATCCCTTTGCCAGCGGCTTCCCGCACTTCGAGGACTATCTGGCGGAACTGGACGGCTTCGAGCGCCGCTCCGGGCCGATGGAGCCGGAAAGGGACGGGCCGCGCAGCGACCGGGCCAGCGAGCAGGACACCCCCGACCGGCAGGAATCCGGCCGCAAAGCCACAGGCCGACGCCCGGCCGCGGCGCCACCCGAGGACCGCGACGCGCGCGGCTGGGTGGCCGCCTCCCCTCCCTCGCCGCCACCAGTGCCGCTGGCCGCTGATCAGGAGAGTCTGGTGGAACTCAGCCCAGAGCAGGCCCTCCACGGCGAGCGGGTGGAACTGGAACTGCCTGGCGGCACCGTGGTCGAGGTGCGCACCCCCGCCCTGGCCGGCGATGGCTGGCGCCTGCGGCTCGCCGGCGTCAGCCCCGGTGGCGGCGACCATTTCCTGCAGCTGCGGGTGCGGACCCCCGAGGGCCTGCGCATCGACGGCCTGCGGGTGCTCTATCCCCTCAACCTCTCGCCGGCGGAAGCAGTGCTCGGTTGCTCTGTGGTGGTGCCCACCCTCGAGGGTCCGGTGCGGCTGCGGGTGCCACCGGGTTCCTCCAGCGGGCGGCTGCTGCGGCTGCGCGGTCGCGGCCAGCGCCTTGGGGAGCAGCAGGGGGACCAGCTGGTGGAGGTGCGGATCACGGTGGAGGAAGAGCACGGCGACGATGAACTGGCCCTGTATCGGCGGCTGCTGGAGCTGGAGCGCCAACGGGTCGGCCGTCCCGTGGATGGATGAGACACTGGCTGGGTAGGAGGACTCTTCACCGTGACCGCCAGATCGCCCCGGACCGACCGGGTGCATGTGCTGCTCTTCGATGCCGGCAGCGACCAGGAGGGCATCCATTCGCTCGAGCTGGGCGGCCGCACCGTGGTGCTGTTGTTTGAAGACCCCGATGACGCCGAGCGCTACGCCGGCCTGCTCGAAGCCCAGGACTTCCCTGTCCCCACCGTCGAAGTGCTGGACCGGGAGGAACTGGAGCTGTTCTGCCAGGACGCCGGCTATGAAGCCCGCTTCGTGCCGGCCGGCTTCCACCCCACCAGCGAGGAGGAGCGCCTGCTGATCGCACCGCCCGAGAACAACAGGGATGTGAGCGACTGGCGCGAGCAGGCCGCTGCCGGCAACTCCAATGCCGCGGCCACCAGCAACAGGCCTGATCCGGCACTGGAAGATCTGCGCAGTCGGCTGGAGAGGCTGCTGTGAGCACCGCCGCTGCCGGAACCTCCGAGGCGGGCCTCCCCCTGGCCAGCCGCGGCCACCTGCTCACCGAGCAGCCCCATCCCGCCAGCGGCAGCCTTGATGCCCTCGGCACCGCGGATCTGGTCGCCCTGTTCTGTGAGAACGACCTGCAGCCGCAACGGGCCGTGGCCGCTGCGGCGGGGCCCCTGGGCGAGGCGATCGAGGCGATCAGCGAGCGTCTTGGCGGCGGTGGCCGGCTTTTTTATCTCGGGGCCGGCACCTCCGGTCGCCTCGGGATGCTCGATGCCGCCGAATGCCCGCCCACCTTCTGTTCGCCGCCGGAGCTGGTGCAGGGTGTGCTGGCCGGCGGTGCGCCGGCTCTGTTGCGCAGTTCCGAGGGCATGGAAGACCTGGAGGACGCCGGCCGCACCGATCTCGAGGCGCGTGGCTTCAGCTCCCGGGATTGCCTGGTGGGCATCGCCGCCGGCGGGACCACTCCCTATGTGCTCGGCGGCCTGCGCCATGCCCGCGCCCTCGGTGCCCTGGCGATCGCGATGGCCTGCGTGCCCACTGAGCAGGTGCCGATGCCCTGCGACATCGACATCCGCCTGCTCACCGGACCGGAACTGCTCACCGGCTCGACGCGCCTCAAGGCGGGCACCGCCACCAAGATGGCGCTGAACATCCTCTCCACCGGTGTGATGGTGCGCCTGGGCAAGGTGTACGGCAACCGCATGGTGGATGTGGCGGTCACCAACAGCAAGCTGGAGGACCGGGCTCTGCGGATCCTGGCGGATCTGGCCGGCGTTGATCGCGACAGCGGCCGGGAGCTGCTGCAGCGCAGCGAAGGTTCGGTGCGGCTGGCGCTGCTGCTCGCCGCCACCGGCCTGGACGTGGCGGAGGCCCGGGCGGCGCTGCAGCGTCACGGCCCCTCGCTGCGGGCGGTGCTCACCGCCCTCGGTGCTCAGCTGAGCGGCGATCCTGCGGCTGGCGCGTTGGTCTCGGCGGGGCCCCAGTAGGGCTCGGTGAACAGGGCGGTGCGCTGCCGCGCCGCGGCCGGCACCGCCTGCTTCGGGGTGATCAGGGCGCTGCGCAACGCGTGATGGGCGGCGCTGGGGGGGCGCAGGGCGGCGATGCGGGCAGCGGCCAGGCGCACGATCTCCTGGGCCAGGGCCGCATTGGCGCTGAGGTTGGCGATCACCATCTCAACGCTGACCGAATCGTGATCCGGGTGCCAGCAGTCGTAATCGGTGACCATCGCCAGGGTGGCGTAAGCGATCTCCGCCTCCCGTGCCAGGCGCGCTTCGGTGTGATTGGTCATGCCGATCACCTCGCAGCCCCAGGAGCGGTAGAGGTTTGATTCAGCCCGGGTGGAGAAGGCCGGGCCCTCCATGCACAGGTAGGTGCCGCCCCGGTGCAGCCGCCGCCCCTGCGGCATCAGGCTGTCGCCCACATCCGCCAGAATGCGGCTGAGCACGGCGCAGTATGGATCGGCAGCGGCAACGTGGGCCACGATCCCCTCCCCGAAGAAGCTCAGCGGCCGCTGGTGGGTGCGATCGATGAACTGATCCGGCACCAGCATGTCGAGCGGCCGCACCTCCTCCTGCAGGGAGCCCACCGCGGACACCGACAGAATCCAGCGCACCCCGAGCGAGCGCAGGGCCCAGAGGTTGGCCCGGTAGGGCACCTCGGTGGGGGTGTGGGTGTGGTGGCGGCCATGGCGGGCCAGGAACACCACTTCCAGATCGCCGAGCCGTCCGAGCCGCAGGCTGTCGGAGGGGGTGCCGTAGGGGGTGTCCACCGTGATCTCCCGCACCTCCTCCAGGCCCTCCATCGCGTAGAGGCCGCTGCCGCCGAGCACCCCCAGCCGGGCTGCGCTCAGATCGAGGGGGGAGGCGCTGGCGGTGGCGGCGCTGCTCATGGCGCGACGGGAACGGCGGCCCTCCTGTCTACTGCAGGGTCCCGGGCTGTCCAGTCGAGCCACCCACCCCGATCGGAGCGCCCACGACGGCCTGGCAGGATTGGCGCTTGCTGTTTCGGAACGCCCCGATGACCACTGCCGTGATGGACACCGACGCCGGCACGATCAACCTGGAGCTGTTCGACGCCGACGCCCCCGGCACGGTGGCCAACTTCGTGAAACTGGCCAACGACGGCTTTTACGACGGTCTGGCCTTTCACCGCGTCATCCCCGGTTTCATGGCTCAGGGCGGTTGCCCCAACAGCCGCGAGGGCTCCCGCGGCATGGCCGGCACCGGCGGCCCCGGTTACCAGATTCCCTGTGAAATCAACCCCAACAAGCACAAGGCTGGCACCCTGGCGATGGCCCACGCCGGACGCAACACCGGCGGCTCGCAGTTCTACATCTGCTTTGAGCCCCAGCCCCATCTCGATGGTCAGCACACCGTGTTCGGCCACACCAACGACATGGACGTGGTGCTGAAGCTGCGAAATGGCAGCCGCATCAACAAGGTGTCGATTCAGGCCTGATCGTTCAGGGCGGCATCCCCCACAGGCGAGACGGTGCTGCGGAAGGCGAAGCGGGGCCGCTGATCCGGCCCCTCGGCAGCGGCGGCCGTCCGCCACCCCGCAGGCAGGGCTATGGAGCCCCATGGCTGGGGGAAGACCAGACCCTGCTACACGCCGGAGCAGGAGCCGGCTTCAGCACCAGACCAGGAAGGCCCCCGGTTGTAGCTGCGGCAGGGGGCAGCTGCGCTGCTCACCGCCATCGGCCTGCAGTTCCTGCAGCGGCCGCCGCTCCGGCTCGATGCTGACGCTCGGATGCACGGCCCGGCGCAGATCGGGGGCCAGCAACAGAGACACCGCACCGGTCTCCGCCGGTTCCGCCAGCCGCTGCACACTGGCTGCCAGATCGGCGGCGGTGAGCGGCTGGCCACTGCTGCTGGCCAGCAGCAGCGCCGTATCCGGCTGATCGAGCAGGGCCAGCAGACGGGGATCGCTCTCGCGTTCGAGCAGCAGCCCCCGCTGCCGCGCCCACTCCTGCCAGCTCTCCAGCGTCAGGACCAGGGGCTGGGGCTGGCGGCCTTCGCGCCCGCGCCAGGCCAGCACCGCCGTGAGCCCATGGGCCTCGCTTTCCAGCAGATGGCCGAGCTTGGTGCGCTTCACCTGCAGGTAGCCGGCGTTGTGCTGGCCCGGATCCATCACCAGCGGCACCCGATCCTCTACCTGCAGGCCGTAGCCCCCCAGGCCGGCGATCTTGCGTGGGTTGTTGGTGATCAACCGCAGGCGCCGCACCCCCAGATCGCTGAGGATCTGCGCACCGACGCCGTAGTTGCGCAGATCGGCCGGAAATCCCAGCCGTTCGTTCGCCTCCACCGTGTCGAGGCCGCCATCCTGGAGGCTGTAGGCCCGCAGCTTGTTGATCAGGCCGATGCCGCGGCCCTCCTGGCGCAGGTACACCACCACCCCTTCACCGGCCTGCTCGATCATCCGCAGCGCCGCCTCCAGCTGCGGCCGGCAGTCACAGCGCAAGGAGCCGAAGGCATCGCCGGTGAGACATTCGCTGTGCACCCGCACCAGCACCGGAGCGGTCGCCTGCTGTGGATCGCCTTTGACGATCGCCACGTGTTCACTGCCATCGAGCTCGTTGCGGTAGCCGATCGCCCGGAAGCTGCCGAAGGCGCTGGGCAGCTCCGCCTCCGCCTGGCGACGCACGAAGCGCTCGGTGTCGAGCCGATAGCGGATCAGATCGGCAATCGAGATCAGCCGCAATCCATGGCGATGGGCATAATCCACCAGCTGCGGCAGCCGCGCCATCGAACCATCGGCGTTCTGGATCTCACAGATCACCCCGGCCGGATACAGCCCCGCCAGCCGCGCCAGATCGATGGCGGCCTCGGTATGACCGGCCCGTTTCAGCACACCACCCTCGCGGGCCCGCAGCGGAAACACATGGCCGGGCCGGCGCAGATCGGCCGGCCGGCTGGCGGGATGGATCGCCACCTGGATCGTGCGGGCGCGGTCCTCGGCGGAGATGCCGGTGCTGACGCCATTCTCCGGGCCGGCATCGACGCTGACCGTGAAGGCGGTCTGGTTGTTGTCGGTGTTGCGATCCACCATCAGCGGCAGATCGAGCGCATCGAGCCGCTCCCCCTCCATCGCCAGGCAGATCAGCCCCCGCGCCTCGGTGGCCATGAAGTTGATCTGCTGGGGCGTGGCGAACTGGGCGGCACAGATCAGATCGCCTTCATTTTCCCGGTTTTCGTCATCGACGACGACGATCGATTCACCGTTGCGGATCGCCGCCAGCGCATCAGCGATCGCATCAAAGCGGAACGCCGGGGTTGCCGCCGGCACCGCAGCTGGAGTCGCCGCTGGGATCGCAGCGTCCGGGGAGGAGGAGGAGAGGATGTCGGAACGGGGGTTCAAGGGAGCCAGTTCAGGGAACCGGGGGAGACATGCCGGGCAGGCGACACGCGGGGCCCGTCGGCACGCGAGGGCTGCGGATCAGGCGCCGCTGAGACCTTTTATAGAACCCGGTACGATCCGATCTTTCTGCGATCGCGGCATGTCGAGCCTTCGCGTCGCCGTGATCGGCGCCAGCGGTTACGGAGGGCTGCAGACCCTGCGCCTGCTCCAGGGTCACCCCTCCCTGGCGGTGACCTTCCTGGGGGGGGAGCGCAGCAGCGGCAGGCGCTGGAGCGAACTGGTGCCCTTCCTGCCGCTGCCCGGCGATCCGGTGGTGCGCACGCCGGATCCGGAGGTGATCGCCACCGAGGCCGATCTGGCGGTGCTCAGCCTGCCGAACGGCCTGGCGGCCCGTCTGGTGCCCGAGCTGCTGAGCCGCGGCGTGCGGGTGGTGGATCTCTCCGCCGACTACCGCTACAACTCCCTGGCCCAGTGGCAGGAGGTCTATGCCAGCGAGGCCCGCGAGGTGCCGCGCCAGGACGCCGACCTCTGCGCCGAAGCCGTCTATGGCCTGGTGGAATGGCAGGCCGAACAGATCGCTTCCGCCCGGCTGGTGGCCGCGCCGGGCTGCTTCCCCACCGCCAGCCTGCTGGCCCTGCTGCCCTTCCTGCAGCAGGGTCTGATCGAGACGCGCGGCATCGTGATCGATGCCAAGACGGGCACCTCCGGCGGCGGCCGCGCTGCCAAGGAGCATCTGCTGCTGGCTGAGGCGGCCGAATCGGTGATGCCCTATGGCGTGGTCGGCCATCGCCACACCAGTGAGATCGAACAGCTGGCCAGCCAGGCGGCCGGCCATGCCGTGCAGGTGCAGTTCACGCCCCACCTGATGCCGATGGTGCGGGGGCTGCTGGCCACCGTCTATGCCCGCCTGCGCGATCCGGGGCTCACCGCTGAGGACTGCACCGTGCTGCTTGGGGCCGCCTACCGCCACAGCCCCTGCGTCGAGGTGCTGCCGGTGGGCACCTATCCGGCCACCAAATGGGTGCGGCAGACCAACCGCTGCCTGCTGTCGGTGCAGGTGGACAAGCGCAGCGGCCAGCTGATTGTGATGAGCGCCATCGACAACCTGGTCAAGGGTCAGGCCGGCCAGGGGGTGCAGTGCCTCAACCTGATGGCCGGCCTGGCGCCGGAAGCCGGCCTGCCGCTGCTGCCCTTCTATCCCTGATCGCCGAGCCGGGCGGCCGCCAGGGCAATCGCCAGCGGCAGGATGCGGTGCTCCTGGTGATGGATGCGTGCCGCCAGGCTGTCGTGGTCGTCGTCGTCGAGCACCGGCACCGCCGCCTGGGCGAGCACCGGGCCGGCATCCACCTCGGGCCGCACCAGATGGGCGGTGCAGCCGGTGATCCGCACACCGGCGGCCAGGGCCTGAGCGATGGCATCAAGGCCGCGGAAGCTGGGCAGCAGTGAGGGGTGGATGTTCACCAGCCGATCGGGAAACGCCTCGATCAGCACCGGCGTCACCACCCGCATCCAGCCCGCCATCACGATCAGATCCACCGCTTCGGTGCGGAACAGAGCGATCAGAGCCCGATCCAGATTTTCACGGCTGGAGTATTGGCGGTGGTCATGCAGATGGCAGGGGATACCGAGCCGCTCGGCCCGCTGGCGGGCGCCGCAGTCGGCCCGGTTGACCACCAGCAGGGCCACCTCCGCCTGCAGCGGCCCGCTGCGGCAGGCCTGCACCACCGCCTCCATGTTGCTGCCGGCCCCGGAGGCCATCAGCGCCAGGCGCAGGGGGGCGTGCCGCGGCCACGGCTGTGACGCAGGCCACTGGAATGCCGGCATGGGATCGCTAGGGTCGGCGGCATCGGGCATGCAACGGCTCCTTGTCCCACCTCACCATCCTGCCAACGGTTCTCCGCGACGCCGACCAGCTCGCGGCCGCCCTGGACTCCCTGGGCCTGGATCCACAACGCGGCGGCAGCCTCCCCGGCTTCTCCGAGGAACAGCAGCCGGTGGAGCTGTCGGTGCAGCTCCCCGACGGCCAGCGCATCGGCTGGCAGCGCTGCCGCGACGGCTCCCTCGGCCTGGTCTGCGATCTGCAGCGGGCCAGTCGCTCCCGCAACCTGCAACCGCTGCTGGGCCGCCTCACCCGCGCCTATGCCGCCCGCCAGGCCCTGGCGGCGGCCGCCGTCAGCCTGCCCACCGCCCAGATCGAAGTCAGTGCCTGAGGTCCGGCTGGATCTCCGCCAGCACCACCAGCACCTGGTGGCGGTGACCCTCACCCTGCCCCCCGACCGCCTGCCGCCCGGGGGTCGCGTGCTGCGCCTGCGGCTGCCGGCCTGGACGCCCGGCTCGTACCTGATCCGCGACTACGTGCGCACCCTGGAGGGGCTGAGGGCCCACTGGGGCAGCGGTGGCGATGACCCCACGGCGCCGGAGCCGGTGGACCTGCCCCTGCGACGCACCGGCGTGGCCGAATGGCAGCTGCAGCTGCCCGCCGGTGATCCGGCACCGCTCCAGCTCGCCTACAAGATCCTGGCCACGGAGCTGAGCGTGCGCACCTGCCACCTCAGCGGTGACCACGGTTTCCTGGCCCTGGCCGGGGTGGTGCTGCAGGTGGAGGGTCAGCGCTGGACGCCCCACAGCCTTGAGCTGCAACTGCCCGAGGGCTGGCAGGCCTTTCTGCCGCTGCCCCGGGCCGAGGACGGCCGCTGGTGGGCCCGCGACTACGACCATCTGATCGACACACCGCTCGAGGCCGGTCCCCATCCCTCGCACCGGTTCACAGTGGCGGAGGTCCCCCACACCTGGGTGAGCTGGGGCGGCGATCTGCCGGCTCAGGATCCCTCCTGGCTCGAGGATGTCCGTCGCGTCTGCCTGCAGTGCTGCCGGCTGATGGGCCAGGAGCGACCGGCCGCCGACCGCTACCTGTTCGTGCTGCATCTGGTGCAGAAGGGTTATGGCGGCCTCGAACACGACGACAGCTGCGTGCTGCTCTACAGCCGCCGCGATCTGGAGCGGAGTGAAGGGCGCCGCCGGCTGCTGCAGCTGGTCGCCCATGAATACCTGCATCAGTGGAACGTGCGGCGGCTGCGGCCGGCCGAGCTGCGGCCCTACGACTACGACCAGCCGACGATCCTCCCCACCCTCTGGTTCGCGGAGGGGGTGACCAGTTACTGCGATCAGCTGCTGCCCCATGCCGCCGGCCTGTGCAGCGAAGCCGAGTTGCTCGAGGATCTCGGCGCCGATCTCAGCCGCTACCTGCTCACCCCCGGCCGCCACGTGCAGAGCCTGCGCGACAGCGCCCAGGAGGCCTGGGTGAAGCTCTACCGGGCCGATGCGCATGCGCCTGACAACCAGGTGAGCTACTACCTCAAGGGGGCGGTGCTCTCCCTGGTGCTCGATCTGCACCTACGCCGCCACGGCTCCTGGCTGGGGGCGGTGCTGCAGGAGCTCTGGCGCTGCCATGGCGCCAGCGACCGGGGCTACCGCGAAGCGGACCTGCTGCAGGCATGCGCCGCGGCGGCGCCGGATCTGGAGACGCTGCTGCCCCACTGGCTGGCGAGCCACGAGGATCCGCCCCTGGAGACCTACCTCAGCGATCTCGGTCTGCGCCTGACGCCGGAGATCTCCGAGCAGTGGGATGCGGGTCTGCAGGCGGAGGAAGCGAACGGGGGGCTGCGGCTGCGCCGCGTCTGGCGGCAGGGCCCCGCCTGCCGGGCCGGCCTGATGGTGGGCGATGAACTGCTGGCCCTGGCTGGTCACCGCCTGCGCACAGCAGAGGATCTGGCGGCGGTGCTGAGGAGCGGCACCGGCGAAGCGCCACAGCTGCCGCTGATGTTCTGCCGCGACGATCAGGTGCGGCAGGGCACTCTGCAGCTGCAGGCGCCGGCCGTGAGCCGCTGGCGGCTGGAGCCCGACCCCCAGGCCGGCGCCGCCGCCGTGGAGCAGCGTCGGCGCTGGAGTCTGCTGCAGCCATGAATCACCGCCTGCCGCCCCTGCTCACCGCCGTGTTGGCAACAGCAGCCCTCAGTCTCGGGGCGATCGCCTGGCTGGTCAGCGAGATCGGGGCCCGTGGTGGCCTGCCTGGTTCCAGTCGGGATCTGGAGGATCTGATGCAGGCGAGACCACCACAGCCGGAACCGCGTCGCGCCGCCCCCCGCCCGCCGCTGCTGGCGCGCTGGGATCCTCCCGCCGCCCGCCGCTGCCCGGCAACGGACAGCGATCTGGAACTGCGGATGCTGTCGCTGGACGGCAGCCTGGAACAGCGCACCCGCCGCATCGCCACCGATCCGACCAACTTCGGGGTGCGCTACAGCCGCGATGCCTTCGGCAACCCGCTCGATCCCACACCACGGGTGATCGTGCTGCATGAAACGGTGTATGGGATGGAGTCGGCGATCCAGACCTTCCTCACCCCCCATCCCCGCGATGAGGACCAGGTGAGCTACCACATGCTCATCGGCGCAGACGGCGAGATCGTGCAGGTGCTCGACCCCAGCAAAAGAGCCTTCGGGGCCGGCAATTCCGCCTTTGAAGGCGAGTGGGCGGTCACCAATCCGAAGGTGGGGGGCTCGATCAACAATTTCGCCCTCCATCTCAGCCTGGAGACCCCGCCCGACGGCGAGCACAACGGCCCGGAACACAGCGGCTACAGCGCCGAGCAGTACGACGCCATGGCCCTGGTGCTGGCCGACTGGATGCGTCGCTTTCAGATTCCCTGGCAACGGATCACCACCCACCGCCACGTGGATCTCGGCGGGGAGCGGGCCGATCCGCGCAGCTTCGACTGGCAGGCTCTGCAGCAACGCCTGATCGCCCTTGGGGTGGTGTCCTGCTGAGAGGCATGGCCCGCAGGGGAAGCCCACCACCAGCCTGTGGCGGTTGGATCGTGAGGTGGATGCGCCGGTGACAACCTGGCGCGACCCTGGCGCCGCCGCAGGATCAGGCGCTCAGATCAGGGGGCTGGTGCTGGTGCGGCGGCTGCCGTAAAGGAGCCCATGCAGTTCAGGGTTCTGCATGTAACGCAGGATGCGGCCCGGATAATCGAGCTTGCCGTTGTGCAGATACGCCAGGGTGGCCAGGCGCTTGGCATCGCCGGTGCTGCTGCTGGCGATCAAGGGACGCTGGCGCGGGAAGCCGAGCGTGCGACTCAGGCGGGCGAACTTGCCCACCAGCACCTGCACGTTGCGCTCCGGATCGAGCAACTGCAGGCGGGCGGCATTGATCTGTTCCGGGGTGGCATCCTGCGGCAGCAGCCCCTGCTTCTGCAGTTCCCCCACACTCAGCTGGGCGGGACCATGGGTCTGGAACAGACCGGTGCCGGCGACCAGTGCGGTGTCCTCCCCGGGCTTGGCGTGCTGCAATTCATCGAACAGCACCGCCGTCACCAGCATCGGATTGATCCGCTGGCGGCGGCTCTCACTGAGGATCACCGGTCGCAGCTCCTCCAGCCGGCTGAGGGTGTGGGCCCGCAGGGGCTGCAGCTGATCGAGCCCTTCGGTGAACAGCTGGGCCAGGGTGGGCTGGGGGCCATGCACCCCGAAACGCCGCTTAAGCTCCCGCAGCTCCGAGGCGGTGAACGCGAGCGGATCGGGACGAAGATCGTCGTGGTAGCGGCTGAGCTCGGGCTCGGCGGACGGCTGGGAGGAGGCGATGGCAGCACTGCCGCCGGCGCCGGTCGTGCGCCACAGGGTCAGCGGAGTCGCCAGGGCCAGCAGCGCTGCCACCAGGGACAGCCGCAGGCGGCGGGGAGCCGCGGCAGGCGGCATCGATCGCGGCGCGACCACTGCGGCCGCATCGCATCCAGACCAGCGACGGCCGGGCCAGAAACGGAAAGGACGGGCGCGCAAGCGACGGGCATCAGAACTTGGAAAGATTTAACGATGCGTTTCAGGATCTGACCAGTGACGCAGAGCACTGTGTGGGCTGGCCCACACCCTTCAGCCCAGGTGGTCGGTTGCGGCGCCATCGATCCCTGCCGCTGCAGCCGCTCCCGGCGGCAGCCGATACGACCTCAGGAGCCCGGATCGGCTGCAGCGTGATCCCAGTGATGGCTTGCCGGAATCCCTTGTGGATGGATACGGTTCCCGGGCCAGCCGCGGCGCCTCTGAGCCCATGACTTCGCTCCCGCCGCTTGACGGCCAGAATCCCGCTGCGCTCTGGGAGCGCTTCTGCCAGTTGCTCTGGCACGACGATGATCTCGGTTTCTGGCTGGATGTGAGCCGGATGGGGCTCGATCAGGAGAGCCTGGCCGCCCTGGAACCCCGCTTCGCACAGGCCTTTGCCGCCATGGCGGCCCTGGAGGGCGGCGCGATCGCCAACCCGGATGAACAGCGCCAGGTGGGCCACTACTGGCTGCGCTGCCCGGAGCTGGCTCCCGATGCCGCCGCCGGCGATCACATCCGCACGGAGATCGATCGGATCGAAGCCTTCGGGCGTGATGTGCTCAACGGCACGATCAGTGCCAACGGTCACCGCTTCACCGATGTGCTGTGGATCGGCATCGGCGGCTCCGGCCTCGGCCCAGTGCTGATGATCCGCGCCCTGCAGGATCCGGGCGCCGGCCTGCCGTTCCATTTCTTTGACAACGTCGATCCCGACGGCATGCATCGCACCCTGGCCAGCCTGGGGGATCGGCTGGCCACCACGCTGGTGGTGGTGGTGAGCAAATCCGGCGGCACGCCCGAGCCCCATATCGGCATGCAGCAGGCCCGCCGCGCCCTCGAGGCCCGCGGTGTCTCCTGGAGCGCACAGGCGGTGGCGGTGACGATGCTCGGCAGCCGCCTCGATCAGGAGGCCGTAGCCGGCGGCTGGCTGGCCCGTTTCGACATGTTCGACTGGGTGGGCGGTCGCACCAGCATCACCAGCGCTGTGGGCCTGCTGCCCGGGGTGCTGATCGGCAGCGACATCCGCGCCTTCCTGGAGGGAGCTGGCGCCATGGATGCCCTCACCCGCCGGCCGGAACTGCTCCACAACCCCGCCGCCCTGCTGGCGGCCGCCTGGTATTCCGCCGGGGAGGGCCGCGGCCGGCGCGACATGGTGGTGCTGCCCTACCGCGATCGCCTGGAGGTGTTCAGTCGCTACCTGCAGCAGCTGGTGATGGAGAGCCTCGGCAAGAAGCTCGACCGCGATGGCCAGGTGGTGCATCAGGGCCTGGCGGTGTACGGCAACAAGGGCTCCACCGATCAGCACGCCTATGTGCAGCAGCTGCGCGATGGCATCGACAACTTCTTCGCCACCTTCATCGAGGTGCTTGAGGATCCCGGCGCCATTCCGGCGGTAGAGGGTGAAAATCCCGGTGATTTCCTCGATGGCTTCTTCCAGGGCACCCGTGCAGCCCTCAGCGACGAGGGCCGCTTCAACCTGACGATCACCCTGCAGCGGCTCGATGCGCGCACGCTCGGGGCCCTGATCGCCCTGTTCGAGCGGGCGGTGGGTCTTTACGGCGAACTGATCAACGTCAACGCCTACCACCAGCCCGGTGTGGAAGCCGGCAAGAAGGCGGCCGCCGCCCTGCTGGAGCTGCAGAGCCGTCTGGAGCAGAGCCTCGCCGATGGGGTGGAGCGCAGCCTGGCTGAGCTGCAGGACCTGCTGCAGCTGCCCTCCCCGGAACCGTTGTTCTGGATCCTGCGCCACCTCTGCGCCAACGGCCGCCAGGTGCAGGCCAGCGGCCACTGGGGCGATCCCCTCTCGCTGCGCTTCCGCGGCGGGGCCTGAGGAGGAGGGGCTGCAGTGGTGGTCAGCGCCGGCGGCGTCTGGCGATGTGGGCGTTGCGCAGCCGACTGATCAGTGCCAGCGCCCCCAGGGGCGCGGCGCCTCTGAGGGCCACCACGAGCATCAGCGCAGGGATCGATCGCGATTGATAGGCCGCTGCAATCCGGTATCGCTCCTGCGCCGCCATCAATGCCGCCTCGCCATCGGCCGCCGCCTTCAGGATCCCGCGGAGATCGCTGGAGCTCCACAGGCGCGGCGGGAAATCAGCGAGCAGTTTGAGTGCGAAGCGCCGCCGCACGGCACCGGCCGGCAGCAGCTCGATCAACCGGTAGACGGCCCTGCAGACCCGCTGGATGTCCCAGGTGGGGAAGACGCCCCAGGTTGCGATCGAAGCCGGCGTGAACAGCACGCTGGCCTCCCCTCGGCCGATCGCCTGCAGCACCATCGCGATCGAGGGGCCGCAGGTGACGATCGCCTCATGGCCCTGGATGATCCATGCCTTCACGAAGCCGGCGCGATAGACCCCAGCCGTGAGAAACAGCAGATTGCCGAAACTGTCCAGGGCCTCGACAAAGGCCTCGGCGCTGCGCACCAGACGCTCGGATCGGCGCGCGATGCCGGATCGATCCAGCAGAGTGGTGTGAAAGTTGATGTAATCGACATCGGGATGCACACGGATGACCGAGCGGATCGTGGCGATGGCTTTGGCATCGGGAAGATCATCATCGGGCAGGATCCATAGATAGCCCTCCCCGGCCTGTTCGCAGCCGCGCATGATGTTGGCATCGGCGCCGATATTGAGCGGATTGCGGATTATCTCCAGCGGCACGCCGGCCTCGCGGTGACGTCGGCATACTGAACGGGTGTCATCGGTGGAGGCGTTGTCGATCACCACCAGTCGCACCGCCGCATCGAGCTGGGGTACGAGGATCGCCAGTGTGGTGTCGAGCGCTTCAGCGCGGTTGTAAGTGGGGATCGCGATCGTCAGGAAAGGAACGGCCGCAGCGAGCTCCGGGCGAGGGGAATCCACGGAGAGGGGATCAGGCATCGGTGACTGCCGTAACGGGGATGCTGGCAAGCCGGAGGAGATGCAAGGGATGCAACGGAGGATCAGTCGGAGGCCAGCTCCAGCCACCGGCGCAGCCGTCGCTCAAGCTAGCGGTCATCGAGTCCATGCTCAGAGAGGGCATGCTGATGGTCGCCGGCGGTGCGCGTGAACACGTCCTGCAACCCCATCGGCTCCACCTGCACAGCCCCGCCGCGCCCGGCGCTGTGCAGCATCTCGATCACCAGGCTCCACAGACCGCCTCGGCTGCTGTGTTCCTCCAAGCACCACCACCCGCCGGGCGCCTGCGAGCAGATCGAGCAGCGCGGTCGGTTCGGGCTTGAGCCGAGGCACCGAAATGCAGGTGAGCGTCTGCGCCCGGGCAAAATCGCAGGCCGGTGCCACCATCGCCCCGGTGGCCACGATCACGGCCTCGGAACCGGGATCGGGTGCTGCCCAGACGATGTGGGGATCGCTGCTGACCGGTGGGGCGGCATGAACGGGAGAACGGTCAGACTTTCCGATACGGACATAACTCGGGTGAGCAGCATTTCGCGCTTCATTCCAGCAGCAACGCAGCTCATATTCATCGCAGGGGGAGTAGATGGAGATCCCCGGTAAAGGTCGCAGGCAGGCGATATCTTCTCCGCACTGATGGGTCGCTCCAAGGGTGGAATACACCAGCCCCGCGCCATCGCCGAGCAGAATCACAGGAGCGCCGGACAGACAAAGATCGATCTTGATCTGCTCCAGAACCCGGATCGGCACGAACGAGGCCAGGCCATAGACACAGGGACGGAATCCCACGCCGGCCAGCCCCGCCGCCACGCCGATCATCGCCTGCTCAGCGATCCCCACATTGATGAAGCGGTCGGGATGATGCCGACGCAGGGCGGCGAACAGCTGATGGCCGTGATCAGCGCAGAGCGCCAGAAAGCCTGGATCACCACCAGCGGCTTCGACGATCAGTTGAGACAGGGTGTGCAGCATCAACCCAGCTCCCGCAGTGCCACCGCCAGCGACTCTTGATCGAAGCGTGCATAGTGCGACTGGTTGTCGTCGGCAAGAAATGAAATGCCGCATCCCTTGATCGTGCGGGCGACGACCGCCCGCGGTGGGCCGCCTAGCCCTCTTGAGGGGGCCAGAGCCTGCCTGAGGGCTGCCAGGTCATGGCCGTCGCACTCCAGCGCCTCCCAGCCGAAGGCGGTGAGCCGGGCCGCCAGCGGTTCCAGTCGCAGCACCTCCTCGGTGCGCCCCAGGGCCTGATGCCCGTTGGCATCGACGATCAGTGTGAGACGGCCCAGGTTCTGGTGGGCGGCCAGCAGCAATGCCTCCCAGATCGAACCTTCATTCATTTCTCCATCACCGACGATGCACCAGACGCGCCGTGGGCTGGCCAGACGTTGCAGCCCCAGGGCCATGCCGGTTGCAACGGGAAGGCCGTGCCCCAGGGATCCGCTCGTCACTTCGCAGCCGGGAATGCCCACCTCGCAGACCCCCCGCAGCCGGCTGCCGTTGGCCATGTAAGCGCCCAGTTCCTGCGCTGACAACCAGCCGAGCGCCTGACAACAGGCGTAAAGCGCCATGACGCCATGGCCTTTGGAGAGCACCAGCAGATCACGATCCGGAGCCTGAGGATTGAGCGGGTCGTACTGCATCATCCCACCGAACAGGGCCGCACAGATCTCGATGAGTGACAGCGCACATCCAACATGGGGCGTGCGGCCCTGATGCGCCATCTGAAGCACGGACCGGCGCAGCACCCGTGGATCGAAGGGGTCTGATGCGTGCAAGTGCCGGCCTGTATTTCTGAAGCAAAACCTAAGCCGAATCGCGGGGTGCAGGCGCCGTTCCGGCGAGGCTGGCGGTTCACAGCGCCACCAGCACGCCGCCCAGGCCGATCAGCGCCACCCCCAGCCAGGCGCGCGGGCTCAGCTGTTCGCCCAGCAGCAGGGCGCCCAGCACCGCCACCAGCACAACGCTGAGCTTGTCGATCGGAGCGACGCGGCTCACCGGGCCCAGGGCCAGAGCACGGAAATAACAGAGCCAGGAGGCGCCGGTGGCCAGGCCGGAGAGCACCAGGGCCACCAGGCTCGCCCGCGGCAGGGCTGAGAGCGCCTGCCAGCGCAGCTGGCCCGTCGCCGCCAGCAGAGCCGTGAGCGCCAGCAGCACCACCAGGGTGCGCAGCAGGGTGGCCAGATCGGGCGGGATGCCTGCCACCCCCTGTTTGGCCAGCACGGCGGTGAGCGCCGCAAAGGCCGCCGCCAGGGTTGCCCAGAACTGCCAGCTGTCGATCACGGGGTCTGCGCCAGTGGAGCAGGAATCCTGGAGCAGTGGGATGGCGGATCGCCCTGTCGCTTCAGGCTGTCGTCTCCGCCTGGGGTCGCGCCTGGGGTCGCGCCTGGCCCTGGCTGGATGGGGGCGCCATCGACGCGGCTGGCTGGGCGGCTGGAGTCATGGCACCAGGTTCACCAGCTTGCCGGGGACCACGATCACGCGGCTGGGGGCTTTGCCCTCCAGCCATTTGGCGGCGATGTCACTGGCCAGGGCCAGCTGTTCCAGCGTCGCCTTGTCGGCATCGGCGGGCACCTCCAGGTTGCCGCGCACCTTGCCCTTGATCTGAATCACCAGCGGCACCGTGTCGCGCACCAGGGCCGTGGCATCGGCGCTGGGCCAGTGCTGGGCGTGGATGCTGCTATCGGCCAGAGCATCGCCGGCGTTGCGGCCGCCGAGCTTCAGCCACAGCTCCTCCGCCAGGTGCGGGGCGAAGGGGGCTAAAAGGATCAGCAGGTTGCGCAGGGCCTCGCAGGCGAACACATCGCCGCTGCCCTCCAGATGCGCGGCCATGGCGTTGCTCAGCTTCATCAGCTCCGACACGGCGGTGTTGAACTGATAGTCGCCATCGAGGTCGTCGCTGATCTCAGTGATCGCGGTGTGCACGGCCCGGCGCAGCTCCTGTTCGGCCGGGTTGAGCCCACCGGCGCCGGCGGCGGCCGTCAGGGCGGACTGAACGGCATCGGCGGATCCGGCGCCCCCGGCCAGGCTCAGGCCGCGTTCACAGGCGCCATCCACCAGGCGCCAGAGGCGTTGCAGGAAGCGGAACTGGCCTTCCACATCGGCGTCATCCCATTCGAGATCCTTCTCGGGAGGCGCCTTGAACAGGATGAACATCCGGGCCGTATCGGCGCCGTAACGCTCAATCACGCTGGCCGGATCAACGCCATTATACTTCGACTTCGACATCTTTTCATAAAACGTCTCCAACACCTCACCGCTGATCGGATCGCGCGGATCGGTGGGGTCGGCCACATCGGCGGGAGCGATGTATTTACCGCTGTGGGGGTTCTTGTAGGTAATCCCCTGCACCATCCCCTGGGTGAGCAGGCGGGTGAACGGTTCATCGAAGCTGAGCAGGCCGCGATCGCGCAGCACCTTGGTGAAGAAGCGCGAGTAGAGCAGGTGCAGGATCGCGTGCTCAATGCCGCCCACGTATTGATCCACAGGCAGCCAGCTGTTCACCGCCTCCTTGCTGAACGGCCGATCGGTGTTGCCCGCGTCGCTGTAGCGCAGGTAGTACCAGCTGGAGCACATGAACGTGTCCATCGTGTCGGTCTCCCGCCGGGCGGGCTTGCCGCAGCAGGGGCAGCTCACGTTCACCCAGCTCTGCAGTTGCGCCAGCGGTGAGCCGCCCTTGCCGCTGAAGGCCACATCGCGGGGCAGCTCCACCGGCAGCTGCTCGGCGGGCACGGGCACCACGCCGCAGCTGTCGCAGTGGATCACCGGGATCGGGCAACCCCAGTAGCGCTGGCGGGAGATCAGCCAGTCGCGCAGGCGGAACTGCACCTTTTCGCGGCCCCAGCCCTCGGCTTCGGCGGCAGCGGTGATCGCCGCTTTGGCCTCAGCGCTGGCGAGGCCGTCAAAGCGGCCGGAGTGAATCAGCACCCCCGCCTCGGTCCAGGCGCCACCTTCAAAGGCGTGCTCATCGCTGCCTTCGGGGATGATCACCTGCTGCACCGGCAGCTCGTACCGGCGCGCGAACAGAAAATCGCGCTGGTCGTGGGCGGGCACCCCCATCACGGCGCCGGTGCCGTACTCGGCCAACACATAGTCGGCGATCCAGATTGGAATCAGCTCGCCGTTGGCCGGATTGCGCACCTGGGCGCCGATCGGCACGCCGCGCTTCGGTTTGTCTTCGGCCGTGCGCTCCTGCTCGCTCTGACGCGACACCAGATCGCAGAAGGCTTCCACGGCGATCTGGTGTTCAGCCGTAGTGAGCGTCGCCACCAACGGGTGTTCCGGCGCCAGCACCACGTAGGACGCGCCAAAGATCGTGTCCGGCCGGGTGGTGAACACGGTGATCCGCTCGGCCGTGTCGTTGCCGGCGCCATCCACCACCGTGAACTGCAGCTCGGCGCCGGTGCTGCGGCCGATCCAGTTGGCCTGCATCGTGCGCACCCGCTCCGGCCAGCCGTCGAGCTGGCTGAGGTCGTCGAGCAGCTGCTGGGCATAGTCGGTGATCTTCAGGAACCACTGGCGCAGCTTGCGCTTCTCCACCAGGGCGCCGGAGCGCCAGGAGCGGCCCTCGCCATCCACCTGCTCATTGGCGAGCACGGTCTGATCGATCGGATCCCAGTTGACCGTGGCATCTTTCTGATACGCGAGCCCGGCATCAAGGAACTGCAGGAACAGCCACTGGGTCCAGCGGTAGTAATCGCCATGGCAGGTGGCCACTTCCCGGTCCCAGTCGATCGAGAGGCCGAGCTGATCGAGCTGGGCCCGCATCGAGGCGATGTTCTGATCGGTCCAGACGCCGGGGTCGACACCCCGCTCGATCGCGGCATTTTCCGCCGGCAGGCCGAAGGCATCCCAGCCCATCGGGTGCAGCACCTTGGAGCCCCGCAGCCGCTGCACCCGGGCCACCACATCGGTGATCACGTAATTGCGCACATGCCCCATGTGCAGATTCCCCGAGGGATAGGGGAACATCGAGAGGGCGTAGAAAGCCCGATCACCCGGCTGAAGCTCGGGGGTGCCATGCAGGCCGGCCTCACTCCAGGCCCGCTGCCAGGGCTGCTCGATCGCCTGCGGGCGGTAGCGGGAGGAATCGGTCACGATCACGGCGCCGGGATCAAGGCGTGATCGTGCCACAGTCCCCCAGGTCCTCCGGCGGCTTCAGCCCCGCTGCGGCGATCGCCTGCTGGGTGCGCCGCGCCGGTCCGGGCCTGCAGCACGCAGGCGGGGGCGTGTCTCAGTCGAGGGCACGTAGCACCACGATCGCGTCGCGGTTGAGCAGGGCCAGGGGCCGGCCGGCTTCCTGCCGCAGGGCCAGGAACTGGTTGTCCTGCCATTTGATCGTGCCCTGCAGCTCGTGCCCCCCCACCAGCAACACCTTCACCGGCGTGCGGTTGCGGATCAGCTCCTGCACATGACGCACGCTCGGCAAGGTCGTATCCAGCCGGGGCCCACGCTTGTCGAAGAAGCTCTGCATAGGATCGGGCGGTTACGGCGCGGTCAGGTGTGCTCCAGTTCAGCAAGTATCAGGGCCTGGGCAACGATTTCCTGCTGCTCGACGGCCGCTCCGGCCGCAGCCCCTCCGAAGGCGGTGTTCCCTGCGAACTGACGCCGGCCACGGTGCAGCGGCTGTGCGACCGGCGTTTCGGGGTGGGCGCCGACGGCATCATCCTGGCGCTGCCGCCCCGGGAGGGAGGCGAGCTGCGCATGCGCATCTACAACGCCGATGGCAGTGAGCCGGAGATGTGCGGCAACGGCATCCGCTGCCTGGCCCGCTTCCTGGCCGACAGCGACGGTGACGCACCGGGTCGCACCTGGCAGATCGAGACCCTGGCCGGTCGCATCGTGCCGCAGCTGCAGGCCGATGGGCGCATCCGGGTCGATATGGGCCCCCCTTTCCTTGAACCCGACACGATTCCCACCACCCTGCCCGTGGGCTCGCGGGGCCTGCCGGAAGGGGAGCTGGACGTGGAGGGAGTGCGCCTGGCGGTGGCTGCCGCCGGCATGGGCAACCCCCATGTTGTGATCCCGGTGGCGGATGTGGCAGCGGTGGATCTGGAGCGGCTCGGCGCCGCCCTGGAGGTGCACCCCGCCTTTCCGGCCCGCACCAACGTGCATTTCGTGCAGGTGCTCCATCCCGGCCATCTGGTGATGCGGGTGTGGGAGCGGGGCGCCGGGCCCACCCTGGCCTGCGGCACCGGCGCCTGCGCCACCCTGGTGGCCTGCCACAGCCTGGGGTTGTGCGAGCGCACCGCCCGCCTCGATCTCCCCGGTGGCAGCCTCGAGATCAGCTGGGAGGCCGGCAGCTCCGTGTTCATGACCGGCCCGGCCGAGGCGGTGTTCGATGCGGTGCTGGTGCCGGAACTGGTGCCGGAGCTGATTGCCGCCACCGAACCGGCCCTGGCCGCCCCTGCGGCCGCCTGGGGTGCCACCGCTTCCCAGCTGAATCCTGAAGCGAGGCCATCCCCTGCTGCGCAGGCGGCTGCTGCTGCGCCGGCCCTGCCCGAGCCACCGGCGGCCGCCGGGCCGGCGCCAGCGGAGATCGACTGCGCCACCGTCTGCGTCAACGGCTGCATCCGCCCCGAAGCCTGTGTCAGCGCTGAGGCCCGCGCCCGGGTCGAGGCCCTGCTGGGCAACCGCTCCCTCGATGATCTGGTGGATCTGGCCACCCGCTCGCTGGAATCGCGCACCCGCGCCCGCTTCGCCGCCACCGCCCCCGATCAGCTCTGAGCCGATCGGTTCTGACCCGACTGCCGTGATCGCTCGTCCGAGCCTGGAGCGCTACCTCGATGCCTCCGCCACCACACCACCGGATCCGCGGGTGCTGGCGGCGATGCAGGAGGCTGCGACCGTGGCCTGGGCCAATCCCTCCAGCCTGCACGGCTGGGGCCTGCAGGCGGCCGAGCTGCTGGAACGCAGCCGTCTGCGGGTCGCCGCCGGCCTCGGCGCCGATCCGGATCAGCTGATCTTCTGCTCCGGCGGCAGCGAGGCGATCCATCTGGCGCTGCTGGGCAGTGCGGCGCTGCTGGAACCCGGCCGGCTCCTGATCTCCGCGGTGGAACATCCGGCCACCGTGGCTGCCGCGGCCCAGCTGCAGCACCGGGGCTGGCAGGTGGAGGCCCTGCCGGTGGACCGCCAAGGCCGGCTCGATCCGGAGGCAGTGGCCCAACGGCTCGCTCCCCCCACCCGGCTGGTGTCGATTCTGTGGGGACAGAACGAGGTGGGCACGCTGCAGCCGATCGAAGCGATCGGTCGCCTCTGCCGCCAGGCCGGGGTGCGGCTGCATGTCGATGCGGTACAGACCCTCGGCCACCAGCGGCTCGATCTGAGCCGGCTGCCGATCGATCTGCTCAGCGTCACCGCCCACAAGCTGCAGGGACCGCGGGGCATCGGCGCCCTGGCCCTGGCCGCAGGGGTGGAGCTGGCGCCCCTGATCGGCGGCGGCGGCCAAGAGGGGGGCCGCCGCAGCGGCACCGAACCGGTGCTGCTCGCCCATGGCTTCGCCACCGCCCTGGATCTCGCCCTGGAGCGGCTGGAACAGCACAACGGTCGGGACCCGATGAACCCACTGCGCGATCAGCTCTGGCAGCGCCTGGGCGAGCAAGCCGGCGTGGAACGCACCGGTGCTGATCCAAGCCAGGCCGGGGCCCGCCTGCCCCATCACCTCAGCCTGCTGCTGCGCGATCCGAACGGTCATCCCCTTTCCGGTCGGGGGGTGGTGCGGGCCCTGGCGCGGCGCGGCTGGGCGGTGAGCAGCGGCTCGGCCTGCAGCCAGGGTGGAACGGCTCCGGCCGCCCCGGGGCGGGAGCGCCCCAGTCCGGTGCTGCTCGCCCTGGGCTACAACCCGATGGAGGCGGCAGCCGGCCTGCGGCTCAGCCTCGGTCCCTGGCTGACAGCGGCGGATCTGGAGGCTTTCCCCGATGCCCTGGCCGCGGCGATGGCCGATCCGGCCGTGGCGATCGCCCGGTAGGGTCCCGGCTCCGGATGCCGGTGCTGCGGCACCCCACGCCATGCTTCCCCCCGATCTCCACAGCGCCGAAGCCCAGGCGCTTGCCGCGTTGCAATCCGCCCTGGCCGAGCGCAGTGCTGGCCGCTGGACGGTGGAACTGCGCTTCGAGGGACTGCGCCTGCTTCCGGTGACCCTGCGTCTGGTGGAGGCCCTGGTGGCCGATCAGGTGCCGCTGCGCCTGCTCTGCGCCGACATGGGCGCCACCGCCCTGGCCCGCCGCGATGCCCCCGAGCTGGCCGATCGCATCGCCAGCTTCGGCGACCAGATCCGTCTGCAGCAGGCGGAGCCGAGCGAGGGGGTGCTGCTGCTGCTCGGCGCCAGCCAGGCGGAATACGACCAGGTGGAGCAGCTCTGCAACAACCATCGCGGCACGGTGCTGCTGCTCAATCCCGCCCTGGAGGATGCGGCGGTCGGCATCGGCAGCGTCGCCCGCCAGCGCCGCCGCGGCTTCCTGTCCCAGTGGGAGGCGGCCTATGCCCTGCTGCCCCAGGCCGACAGCGCCCTGCGCCGCGCCTTCCCCGAGGAGTGGGAGCTGTACCGTCTCGATCCCGACGGCTACCGGCTGGCGGCCCGCTTCGAGCGGCGGCCCGATAGCGAGCAGCAGGCGGCGGCCCTCGGTGCTGACAGCGGTGGGCTGGGCGGCAATCTGCGCGCCCTGGGCGATCTGATCGAAGGGCTGCAGAACTGAGCAGCGGCGGCTGCAGGGCACTGGTGAGCCGCGACGGGTCTCCGTACACTTGCGCCACCTGTTCAAGGCCATGGCCAGCGATACCCCCTCCCCCCGCTCCTGGACCCTGGTGGACCTGGGCGCCGCCGCTGCCGTGCTGCTGGCCATCGGCGGTGTGGTCTGGAGCCCGAAACTGAGCGGCGCCGTCGCCCGCGCCACCGGGGAGATGCAACCGGTCACCGTCTCGGTCGATGTGCGCGGTGTGCCCTCCGCCGATGCGGCCGGGTTGCTGCAGAAGGCCAGTGCCGATGACAAGGTGGCGATCGTGATCCGCAACCAGCCCCACGGCACGGTGAAGATCAGCCGCATCATCCCGCTGCAGCGGCGGCTGTCGATCCTCACTCCCGATGGTCGCCTGGTCAGCGCCGACGATCCCAATCAGAAGACCTTCGGCACCTTCGATGCCCGCTTCGTGCTGCAAGGTGAAGGGCGCCGCTCCGCCGGTGGGGTCGTGTTCGGCAACCAGACGATCAAGATCGGGGCCCCGGTGGAACTGGAAGGTGAGATGTACCGCTTCAACGGCACCGTGACCGACCTGCAGACCGGCCAGCGCTGACGATCAGCGCTCCGATGCCCCCAGCCTTGCGAGCCACCACCATGCTTCAGCGCCAGGAGTCCCGCCTCCCCCTGTCCGATCACCCTGCAGCCCGGCGCACCTCCCCGGAGAGTGCCCGCCCACCACGGCCTGCTCTCGGCGGGGTGATCTCCCTGCTGGCTCTGGTGCTCGGCGCGCCGCTGATCCCCTCGCTGCTGCCGCTGACGGCCCGCGCCCAGCTGGTGGATTCGGCCACCGGCACCAGCCTGGACGGCAGCCCCGCCCTGCCGCCGCAGCGGCCCGTTGCCCCCGCCCCGTCGCTGCAGCTGCCCCCGCAACCGGCGGCGCTGGGGACGCCGCTGCTGGGCGAGCAGGTGGTCTGTCCCACCCTGCAGCAGCGCCTGCTGGCCACATTGGCTGGGGAAGCCTCGCTCTGGAGTGTGTCGGTGGCGGATCCGCGCGGGCGGCTGCTGGCCGATGTCAACGGGCTGCGGCCGCGGGTACCGGCTTCCAATCAGAAGCTGCTGAGCACGGCGTTTGCTCTCGATCGGCTCGGGCCCGACTTCCGGCTCAACACCCAGCTGTGGCGCCTGAGTGACGGCACGCTGCGACTCACCGGTCAGGGCGATCCGGATCTGGCCCTGCCGCAGCTGCAGCGCTTCGCCCGCCTGGTGGCCAGCGACAGCAACGGTCAGCCCGTGCGCCTGCAGCTGGCCGAGCTGCCCGCCCAGGCCTGGTGGCCCCAGGGATGGGCCTATGGCGATCGCAGTGCCGCCTATGGCGCGCCGGTCACCCGTCTGGCGATCACCAGCAACGTGATCGAGGAGGCGGTGATGAACCCGCCGGCCCGGCTGCGCAGCCTGATCGGTCGCGCCCTGGAGCAGCAGGGGGCCCGTGCCCAGGTGAGCCTGGTGGATGCCGCCATGCCGCTGCCGGCGGACGCCCAGCTGGTGCATCAGGAGCCCTCCACCACGATGCATGGATTGCTGAGCCTGGCTAACACCGAAAGCCACAACTTCACGGCGGAGGTGCTGCTGCGCTCCGCCGCCGGCACCTGGGATCTGGTGGAAGCGACGCGCCTGGAAACCGACTGGCTGCGCCGCCAGGATCTGCCGATGCAGGGGGTGCGCATCGCCGATGGCAGCGGCCTCGATCGCAGCAACCGCCTCACCTCCCGCTTCCTGACGGCGCTGCTGCTGCGCATGGATCAGCATCCCTACGGCCGCGATTACCTCAGCTCGATGGCGATCGCCGGCCAGCGGGGCACGTTGCGCAATCTGTTCAAGGGCAGCTCCCTCGATGGCCGCCTGTTCGCCAAAACCGGCACGCTCACCGGCGTACGCGCCATCAGCGGCGTGCTGCAGACCAGCGACGGCCCCCGCTATGTGAGCGCGATCTCCAACGGCGCCGGCGCTCCGAACCAGACGATCGGCTCGATCCTGCGCCAGGTGCAGGATGTGTCGCTGTGTGCCGGGGGGCTCTGAGCGAGCGGCTTCCAGCCTCCTCTCAGCCAGCGCCCCGTGCTGGCAGCTGATGACTACGGGTGAAGGCTGCGGTGGTGGAACGCCAGCGGAAGATTCGTTTCCTGAGGTGTTCCGCGCCCCGACAAATGTCGGTTGACGCTGGCGAGCCTCTCCCGCATGGTGTGGAGACCATCCAAAACCGCATCCATGGAGACCTTTACGCAGGAGCTGATCGCGATCTCCGCCGGGATCTCGAGAGATGCCGCTGCTGCCTGCCGCGGCTGCCTCTGCGCGATCGTGGAGCAACTGCAGCAGCAGCCGGAGGCGGAACGCTGGAGCCTGCAGGATTGGTGGCAGTGGCTGGATGAGGAGGGCTACGACCGCCAGAGCCTGGGGCTGACGCTCCGCCACCTGTGCGAGGCCAGCCTGGAGGAGCCGAACCGATCAGCCCTGCAGGCCAGCTTTGAGGCGATCCGCTCGGGGCTGTCCGGCATCGCCCGGCTGAACGAAGAGATCGAGGCCCTGGCGCCGCCGCTGATGGCCCGGATCGAGGCCCTGACCGCCCAGGCGATCGAAGAGGATCAGGCCCTCAAGAGCACCGGTGCGGGGCTCAGCAAGGGAGGCTGGATCGGGGTGGGCCTGGGCGGAGCAGGTCTCGGAATCGGCATCTTTGCCATTGCCAGGCGTCGCGCTAAGAAGCGAGCCATGGAGGGGGCGCTTAATCTTGAGCATAATCTTCACAACGGAATAACAAGAGAAAGGGCTGCAGAGCGCTATATTCATCGCGAGTCAATCAAAGTTGAGGCTAGAGTCGTTGCGACTGAAAACAGAGCAAAGGAAGAAGCGGGGCGTGTTGAAAGATACGATAAGCGCGAATTTGAACGAATTGCGTATAATCGCAGCACCCGAGAAGATTTCAAAGCCTATAGCAAAGCGATCAATGATAAATTCAAGAGTCATGTTTCATCTGATGACTTTCGTCTAAAGCCACTTTTCGTCGATAACAAAGGAGTGGAGCACTATATTCTTCAATACCATGAAAGGGACATGGTCAAAGCGGTCGTCAAGGGCCAGGAATTCATTTTTTACAAGAGCACTGGCAAGGCTGGCAAGGCTTGGGCAACACAGCAATGGTATCCCGTTTCCGGAATTGGGAAGGACGGATGGATTAATAAATTTGATGGTGCCCAGAATCATTTCGGTGCGCGCGAGTTGAAGCAGGTCAATAGCAAATTGCTTGATTTGTCGCAGCGTAAATCTTTTAAGGATACAGAACGTGAATTTCTGCAAGCCGAGACGGAAGATGTCAGGGTTCAATTGAATAAGGATATGGGCGACGTCATTGAGTATCATGCAACGCCTGAAAGGCGCCTCGCGTTGAAGCGCGATATGCTTAAGCGGGTTTTCCCAATGATCATCGAGGAAAGATTTCCAAAGGTGGCGATGGATGTCGATGGACTTATGAAGAAAATAAGTGAAAAACCGTATTTTGGCTCCTGGTTTATGCGCGGAATCACCGAAGACCCGTATGAGCTAAGGATAGACCTCGAAAATCAAATCGAGAAAGAGACTAAGGACATCATCTCGGAGGCAAATAAAATAGGCGAGGAAATTTCCCCTGAATACCTGGAGAAATATGTCCTTTATCGGAAGATGGACTTCTATCGGCAGTTCCCTCATGGCTCCCGGATCCAGGATGCTTTGAAGCGTGCGCAGCAGAAAGCGGAAGACGATGTGGTCGCGAAGGCTCGATCCGCGGCCACCAACCAGATCAGCGATCGCACGGCTCAGCTCGAAGCGCGCGCCACCGATGCTGCCGAGCAGGAGATGAAGATGGTGGTGGACAACAGGGTCGTCGCAGCAGCGGACAACGAAGAGAAGCGATTGATCACCCGTGCAGAGGGAAGCGCCAAAGGCCTCGTCCGCGAAGGGGAGCAGGCTGCGGCACAGGAGGCGATCAACATGGAGGATGCCGCTCTGCGGGATGTCCGGATGGCGGAGAATGGCGGAAAGGCTGCTCTCTGAGTCCCAGGGAAGGCGGGCGATTTCTGTGGCTGCGCGGCCTGGTAGCTCCGCCCTCCACATCGATTTTTGCTCACCAGAATGTGAACCATTCTGGTGAGCCATCTTTTGGCATAATTGCTCCGGGCGACCCCAGCATCTGATCACACCCCTTCCGGCTATGGCCTGCCCCGGAACAGCGCCTGGCGCCGGAGAATCGACGCGCCTGGCGGAGGCAGGCCCTTTGGCTGTTTCCCTGGACGCCGGACTCCCTCAGCTGGCCACACCGCGGGCGGCGCGGCGCAGGCGGCTGGCGGCGCGGCGGGCGCGGCTGACCGGTTCCACCTCGCTCAGCGCGCCGGCCTCCAGGCGCGGTGCCGCGGGCAGCTCCTGGGTCTGCAGACGTCCCAGTTCCTGGCGGCCGCCGAGCACCACCTGGCTGAGTTCCTTGAGGCGCACCTCCAGTTCCCCCAGCACCTGCTCGGCATAGCGGTTGGCGCCCTCCTGGATCGCATTCGCCTCCTGGCGGCTGCGGCTCACCAGCGCCTCGCACTGCTGCTGCGTCTGCTTGCTGAACTGCAGCGCATCGGCATGCAGCCGCTCGGCCTCGGCCTGGCTGTCGCGCTGGATGCGGATTCCCTCCTGGCGGATCCCCTCCAGTTCCTGCATCGCCTGCTGGCGGGCCCGCTCGTGCTGCTCCAGCAGCTGGCGGCTGCGTTCGGCCGCCTCCTGCTCCAACTGCTGCCGCCGCGCCTGGGCTTCCTGCTCCAGCTGCTGGCGCCGGGCGGCGTACTGCTGCTCCTGCTGCGCCATGCGGGCCTGGTGCTCCTGCTCGGTGCTGGCCACCTGCTGGCGGGTCTGCAGCAGCAGCTGCTCGCACTGCTGGCGCGCCTGCTCGCGCAGTTCATTCACCTGCCGCTCCGCTTCCTGGCGGATGGCGGCCTGATTGATCAGCTGCTCGCGCTCACGCCGCGCCTGGGTGACGATCTCCTCCGCCTGCTGCCGGGAGCGCTCGATGAACTCCTCGCGTTTGCGCAGCAGGTCCTCCGCCTGGGTGATCTGGGCCGGCAGGGCCGAGCGCAGGGCATCCATCATCTCGATGGCGTCCTGCTCATTGACCAGACGGCCGCCGCTGAACGGGATGCGGCTGCCATCGAGCACGATCTCCTCGAGCTGATCCAGCTGGTCGAGGACGGTGATGCGGACCTCAGGAGACATAGGTGGAGGAGGGTGATGAACGATTAAAGAGCCTCTGCAGGTCGACCGCCACTCCTTTCGGCACCATATGGGAGATGTCGCCGCCGAAGCGGGCCACCTCCTTGACCACCGAGCTGCTCAGGAAGCTGTAGCGCACGGCGGTGGCGAGAAACAGGGTCTCGAGCGCCGGCGCCAGGCTGTGATTGGTGTGGGCGATCTGCAGCTCGTATTCGAAATCGCTTAGGGCCCGCAGGCCCCGCAGGATCACATCAGCGCCGCAGCGCTGAGCGAAGGTGACGGTGAGGCCATCGAAACTGGCCACTTCCACCCGATCGAGATGGGCGGTGGCCTCCCGGATCTGGGCCAGCCGCCGCTCCAGGGGGAAGCAGGGCTGTTTGCCGGGATTCTGCAGCACCGCCACGGTGACGCCATCAAACAGGCGTGCGCCCCGCTCGATCAGATCGAGATGCCCCAGGGTGAGGGGATCGAAGCTGCCGGGATAGAGGGCGCGCATCGCGGTCCGCAGGGGAAGCCAGCCTATGGAGCCGTCTCCCCTTTCGGTTTGCGGAGGCACACATCGAGCTGTGGCGCCATGGCGCAGCGGCAGGGCTACCCAGCGGGGCAGGGGGCCTCAAATCGCTGCTGTGCCAGGCCTTTGCGGGGAGGCCATCGGCGCTGCGGCAGCCAGGCTCGCCGGCCACGAGCCCACCCGGATGTGGGCATTCACTGAACAGCCCCACGCCGTTCCAGGGCCGCGGCGGTGCTTGTGAGCGCCGGGGGTGCCGGGTGCTGCCGCCTTCCACGGCTGCGACCCGGCGACGACAGCCCCAGGGAGCCGGTCCCCGAAGCCACGGATCCAGGACCCTGTGGATCCCGATCCCTGTGGATCACGGTCCCTACAGTCGTCCTCATCCATTCCGCCCTGCCATGAGCGAGATCGCCTTCGATCCGGCCGCCAAGAAGACCCTGCTGCGCAAGATCCCCCACGGCGTCTTCATCTGCGGCGTCGCCGAGGGTGAGGAGGTGAACGGCTTCACCGCCAGCTGGGTGACCCAGGGCTCGTTCGAGCCGCCCCTGGTGGTGATGGCGGTGCGCTCCGACAGCACCAGCAACGGCATCATCCAGCGCACCGGGCGCTTCTCGCTCAACATCCTCGCCGCCGATCAGAAGGACCTGGCGGCGGTGTTCTTCAAGCCCCAGAAGGCGATGGGCGGTCGCTTCGATGCGGCACCGTTCCAGCTCGGGGCCCTTGGGCTGCCGATTCTCGATGATGCCCTCGGCGCGGTGGAGTGCGAACTGGTGGGCCAGGTGGCCGCTGGCGATCACACCGTGTTCGTCGGTCAGGTGAAGAATGCCGTGCTGCATCGCGACGGTGCCGCCCTGGAGCTCTCGAGCACCGGCTGGCAGTACGGCGGGTGAGTGTGCAGGAGGGGCCCCTGGGCACCGCCGGACCGCTACTGCTCGATCCGCCGCGCCTGAAGGCGCGGCTGGCACAGATCCCGAGCGAACCCGGTTGTTACCTGATGCGCGATGGCGAGGACCGCATCCTCTACATCGGCAAGGCGAAGGTGCTGCGCCATCGGGTGCGCAGTTACTTCCAGAACGGCAGCGCCCACGGTCATAGCCCGCGCATCCGGCTGATGGTGCGCCAGGTGTGCGAGATCGAGTTCATCGTCACCGACAGCGAAGCCGAGGCGCTGGCGCTGGAATCCAACCTGATCAAACAGAATCAGCCCCACTTCAATGTGCTGCTGAAAGACGACAAGAAATATCCCTATCTCTGTATTACATGGAGTGAATCCTACCCGCGGATCTTCATCAGCCGCCAGCGGCGCTTCCGATCACCGCTCGACCGCTTCTATGGCCCATACGTGGATGTGGGGTTGCTGCGCCGCACCCTCGGTCTGGTGAAACGGGTGTTTCCATTGCGGCAGCGCCCCCAGCCGCTCCACAAGGACCGCACCTGCCTCAATTACGACATCGGCCGCTGCCCCGGGGTGTGCCAGCAGAAGATCAGCCCCGAGGCCTATCACGACACCCTGCGCCAGGTGGCGATGGTGTTCCAGGGGCGCAACGAGGAGCTGCTCAGCCTGCTGCGCGAGCAGATGGAACGCTATGCCGAGCGGCTCGATTTCGAGAGTGCCGCCCGCGTGCGCGATCAGCTGCAGGGTCTCGGTGCGCTCACCGCGGATCAGAAGATGAGCGTCGGCGACAGCTCCGTGAGCCGCGATGTGATCGCCCTGGCCAGCGATGGCCGGGTGGCGGCGGTGCAGCTGTTCCAGATGCGGGCCGGCAAGCTGGTGGGCCGTCTGGGCTACACCGCCGATGCCTTCGGCCTGCAGGCCCCCGCCGGCGACCCCAGCTCCGCAGAGGCCGTCGCCGCAGAACCCGTCGCCGCAGAACAGGCCGCCGACGGCGAGGCCCCTGCAGCCCCTGGCACTGCAGCCCCTGGCACCGCAGCCCCCGATGAAGGCAGCATCGGCCTGATCCTGCAGCGGGTGATCGAGGAGCACTACAGCCAGGTGGAAGCGGTGGAGATCCCGCCGGAGCTGGTGCTGCAGGTGGCCCTGCCGCACCAGTCGCTGATCGAGGACTGGCTGAGTGAGCTGCGCGGCCGACGCGTCCGCCTGGCGGTGCCCCAGCGGCAGCAGAAGGCGGAACTGATCGAACTGGTGGTGCGCAACGCCAGCTACGAACTGGAGCGGGCCCAGCGCGCCAGCGAACAGAACTTGCTCGCTACCGAGGATCTGGCCCAGCTGCTCGATCTCAGCACGCCACCGCGGCGGATCGAGGGCTACGACATCAGCCACATCCAGGGCAGCGATGCGGTCGCCTCCCAGGTGGTGTTCATCGATGGCCTGCCCGCCAAGCAGCACTACCGCAAATACAGGATCCAGAGCAGCAGCGTGCGCGCCGGCCATTCCGACGACTTCATGAGCATGGCGGAGGTGATCCGCCGCCGCTTCCGCCGCTGGGCCCAGGCCAAGGCCGAAGGGGGCGATCTGGCCGCCCTGCGCCGTCAGGCGGCCTCGAGCCTGCACACCGGCGGCATGAACGACTGGCCCGATGTGGTGATGATCGATGGCGGCAAAGGGCAGCTCTCCGCGGTGATGGAAGCCCTGCGCGAGCTGAATCTGGACGAGGACCTGGTGGTCTGCTCTCTCGCCAAGCAACGGGAGGAGGTGTTCCTGCCCGGTGCCAAGCAGCCGCTGGATACCGAGCCCGATCAGCTGGGGGTGGCGCTGCTGCGGCGTCTGCGCGATGAGGCGCATCGTTTCGCGGTCAGTTATCACCGCCAGCAGCGCGGGGAGCGGATGAAGCGCTCCCGCCTCAGCGACATCGCCGGCCTCGGCCCGAAGCGGGTGCGGGATCTGCTCGGCCATTTCCGCTCGATCGATGCCATCCAGCTGGCCAGCCCCGAGGCGATCGCCCAGGCTCCCGGCATCGGCCCCTCCCTGGCCCGCCAGGTGTGGGAGTACTTCCACCCCCACCAGGAGGAGGAGGAACTGGCACCGGAGTCGGGGCGGGAGGACAGCCCGCTGGATCTGTTCACGCCAGCGGCATCGGATCAAGCAATCTCCCGATCCCACACCGCTCCATCTGGCTCTGAGCCTGCAGCCCTCAGATCATGATCCTGTAGACATCAACCGGTTGCTCCCGGTTCTTGACCGATAGCGGCTCCAGCCGCTCAGCGCGGACTCCCTGAGATCGCACCCGCTGATAGGTGGCTTCACCGACGAGCACTTCACCGACCTGCCCATTGGATTCAATCCGGGAGGCGACATTGACATTATCACCGATAACGGTATATTCCATGCGGCTCTGAGATCCGATGTTACCGGCGACCATTTCACCACTGTTAATACCGATACGGATGCCGATGTCCTTCACCTCAGGGCGTCGAGATTGCCAATCCTCCTTGATGCGCGTCAGTTCCTTCTGCATCTGCATCCCAGCACGGACAGCCCGCAGCGCGTGATTGTCCTTGAGCGTGGAAGGCAGGAACACGGCCATCAGGCCATCACCGATGAATTTGTCGACCACGCCAGCATGCAAGGCGACGACCTGACTGACCGACACAACTCGGAAACCCATTGCAACAGAACGGGTCTCAGGCCATTGGGTGGGCAGGGAGCCGTGAGAGTTTGGGGTCACTACACCAAGCCAATCCCCCATGGCTGCCCATACCCACCTCCATCGTGAGC
>JBJTQH010000020.1:0-18570 GCA_046075505.1 Cyanobium sp.
AAGGGTTGGGCTGTTCGCCCATTAAAGCGGTACGCGAGCTGGGTTCAGAACGTCGTGAGACAGTTCGGTCCATATCCGGTGCATGCGCAGGAATATTGAGAGGATTTCTCCCTAGTACGAGAGGACCGGGAGGAACGCACCTCTGGTGTACCAGTTATCGTGCCAACGGTAAACGCTGGGTAGCCATGTGCGGAGAGGATAACCGCTGAAAGCATCTAAGTGGGAAGCCCACCTCAAGATGAGTATTCCCATGGCGTTAGCCAGTAAGGTCACGGGAAGAACACCCGTTGATAGGCTCTACGTGGAAGTGCAGCAATGTATGAAGCGGAGGAGTACTAATAGACCGAGGGCTTGACCACCACTTGGCGATGACTTTCTTTCCACTGTTGACACCCGCTATTCTAATTGAATTCGTGTTGTTGACATCACCTATGCAGTTCTCAGGGTTCACCTGAGAAGGAAGACTATCCTGGTGTCCATAGCGCTGTGGTCCCACACCGATCCATCTCGAACTCGGTTGTGAAACGCAGCAGCGGCGATGATAGTTGGGGGGTAGCCCCCTGCGAAAGCAGCACGATGCCAGGTAAAACTTTCTTCTTTTTTTGATGCTTCTGCCAACCATCAGCTGCCTAGAAGGTGGCCATGGTCAAGCGAAGCAATGAAGACCACCTGACAGGGTGGTTTTTTTGTGCCCATCTGGCTCCGGAGCCGCGCATCGCCCGCTCGCGGCCACTCCACCCCCAGTTTCTGGCAAGGAGAGTGGTCGCTTCTGGCCTGGGCTGCGGTCGACGCTGGCGATCTAATGGCCCACCAAGGCTGAAAGCGAGCGGACAGATCGCCAGCAACAGATCGCTGTCACCTGGGAGCAACAGGGGACAGCGGAAATCTGGACGTCAACCGTCCTCTTGTTGCCTTCTGCCGATCAGAACCCCTTTCGCTGGTGATGAACCTGGCAGTTGGATCGCCGGCGACAATATGGAGACGATTAGCCTCCCTCACCGGCTGACTTGATGGACGCCGATCGGCCAAGGAGATGGACGCCAGACGGATGGACACCGGTTCGTCACCGCTGCGTTTCAGTCAACCTTGACGACGTCAATGACGCCGGAACCGAGGCGATTGAGCTCGACGGCGGCACGCAGTGCGGCTTCATGGGTATGGAAGAAGTACGCCTGCTGCAGATCCTCTACATCTTTCAGACTTTGATCGCTGCTGGCAATGGCGATATAGCAGCCGTTGCTCAGTCGGCGCAATGCGTACCGCTCGGGCTGGGTGCACTCCATGGGGTGGGAGGGATCGATTGCAGGGGCCCAGAAGTGCATGGACGCTCGGAATCAGCGGTCAGTCTCTGGCACTGACATTAGGGCGGCTGCCCCAGCCTGCGTCTCGTCCGGTGCTGCTGCTGTCCACACAGGCCACGCCGTCGTGGCCAGCGGCCAGTCTCTAGAACCATGCCGTTGATCCTCAGACCCCATGCCCTGGAGCTGTGCCGCCATTCCCGACCAATCTGGTCGCATCGCCCTGATCACCGGCGCCAACAGTGGCCTGGGCCTGGAAACCGCCCGCGCCCTATCGGCCCGGGGGGCGACCGTTCTACTGGGCTGTCGCGATGCCACCCGTGCGGAACGGGCCCGCGGCCTGCTGGAAGCCCAGGCGTGTGGCGATCTGCTGATCCTGCCTCTGGATCTGGCCGATCTGGGCTCCGTCGCAACGGCCGCCGCAGAGGTGTGTCGCCGTTTTGTTCGTCTCGATCTGCTGATCAACAATGCCGGGGTGATGGCCCTGCCCCGCGAGATCAACCGCGATGGACATGAGCGGCAGTTCGCCACCAACCACCTGGGGCATTTCTGCCTCACCCGTGCCCTGTTGCCCCTGCTGCAGGCCACCGCTGGCAGCCGTGTGGTGACGGTGACATCGGGCGCTCACCATTTCGGACGCATCGCCTTCGAGGATCTGCAAGGTGTGCAGCACTACGACCGCTGGCGTGCCTACGCCCAGAGCAAGCTCGCTAACACGATGTTTGCCCTGGAACTGCAGGACAGGCTGCGCCTGCAGGGTCATTCCACGCTGTCTCTGGCGGCCCATCCCGGCATGGCGCGTACGTCCCTGCAGACCACCTCGGTGGCGGCCAACGGGATCCGCGCTGAGGCCTGGGCCTACCGGCTGATGGCTCCCCTGTTCCAGGATGCTGTTCAAGGCGCGCAACCGCAGCTGTATGCCGCCACAGCACCAGGACTGTGCGGAGGAGAGCTGCTGGCTCCGGGCCAATGGCTGGAACTGCGGGGGGCTCCAGGTCTGGGACGCTTGCCTGCGGCAGCCCTCCAGCGCGGCAATCGCCAGCGCCTGTGGGACCTCAGCGAACAGCTGTGCGCTCAGGCTGGCGCGGCGCCTGATGCACCGGATGTCTCTGATGCTGCGGCTGGGCGCGCCCACCGCCTGATCCGGCAGACCAGGGGGCGGAAGCCTGTCAGGCCAATGCTGCCATCGGCTGTTTCAGGGCTGGTTGGAACCAGGCCGAGGTCAGGCCTCTCAATCCTCTGCGTCGCCGAGATCTTCGGCATAGCCCTGATCGGGGTCGAATTCACTCCAACCGGGGCTGGCCTGATTGAACAGTCCCGCCCGGGCCGCCGCGGCATCGAGGGCGGTGTCTCCGGTGGGGGCGGTGTCACAGCTGATTGTTCCGTCCGCTGCTCCAACGCAGTTCTCGAACTGAATCCCGGCCTGTGCCAGCGCTGGTGCCAGCAGCGTTGCTGCGCTGAGCAGGGCGTTCAGCAGCAGACTGCGTGTGATTGGCAGAATCGCCTGGCTCCGGTGCAGGGGTGGCATCGGAGCCGTCCTGATCTCTGGATCTTCAGACCGCAGGCAGAGGGGCGGCAGGGTCATCGCGGCCTGGGGGTGGCTGCTGGGATGATGGCAGGGCCTACAGGCTCGCTGCCATGTACACCGATTGGACCGCCGTGATCCTGCTGCTGCTCACAGCGGCACCGCTGGCGGTGGTGGTCGCCACCACTGCCTTCTTCATCGCTCGCCAGAAGCGGAAGCAGCGCCGCTGAAGCTCGGCGCGGCTCACCAGTGCCCCCGTCCCAGGCAGTCCATGCACGTGCGATACCGCTGATCATCCAGACGCAACATGCCGCTGCCGCCGCAGCGGCTGCAGCGGATCACCGCCGCGAAGAAAGGCTGCGCGGGGACCACTCCTGTGCCCCGGCGAACCGCCTCCGAGAGACTGGACGAGAGGAGAGAGGACGAGGCAGCTGCACAGGAGGGTCCGGATCCGGAACGGGCCGCGGCCCTCTCCAGACTGCTGTCTTGCGTTGTCTGCGCGGCCATGCCGTCGCAGGTGAGGCTTGATTGGAGGATGCGGGGAGCTGCAGGAGCGGCCATCGCAACGGCTGGACGTTCCAGTGCGCCACGGCGGCTGACCAGCAGCTCCCCGTTGCTGCTGGCAGGCCTCGAAGACCTGGGGGCGAACTCCTCTGGCCCGCAATCGGCTGCCTGATGATCCCGCACCCGGCGCCCCGGCGTTGAACGAGCATCAATCGCCTCATCCTCACCGTTCAATCCCTCGCTCAGGCAAGGGGCTGAACTCCAGCGTTCTGCGGTGAAAGGCTTGGAGAACACCATGGAATTTCTGCTCGGAAAGGAGCACGTTGGGTGCCCTCACTGTGGCGACTTTTGCGCCCGTGATCCCGAAGCCTTCGTTAAGAGACCGGTGGGCTGTTCGGGGCCTGTGCGTGGCCATCGGGATGCGCCAGGCTCGCCAGCAGTTCCGCGGCGCTCAGGCGTGTTCCGGCAGGCACCAGGCCCACGCTCGCTGCGAGCTGACCGATGACGGAAGCCGCATCTCCCCCCGCCTGTCGCAACCCCTGCACTCCCTCAGCGGCTTCGCGTTTGCTCAGTCGTCGTCCGCTGGCATCGCGCCACAGCGGCACGTGGCGATAGCGAGGGGCCTGCACCCCGAGGGCTTGGATCACGGCCACCTGGGCACCGGTGGAGCTCCAGAGATCCTCACCGCGCACCACCTCGGTGATGCCCATCCAGAGTTCATCCACAGCCGTGGCCAGGTGGTAGGCGATCACCCCATCGGCCCGTCGGAGCACCACATCGCCGACGCCGCTGGCGGCCTCCAGGCGGTCGCCGAGATCGGATCCCTCGACCCAGATCAGCTCACCGCCCCCCCCTCGCAGTCGCCAACTGGGTAACCGCCCGTTGTGGGCGCCCCAGCGCGGCATCCGGTCACGGCAGAAGCCGGGGTAGACATTCAGGGCCCCATGGGGGGCCGACACATCGGCCAGCAGACGACGGCTGCAGCGGCAGGGATAAAGGTGTCCGCTGCGCCGCAGAGCCGACAGCACTGACCCATAGAGACCCCGTCTGCGGCTCTGATGCAGAGGCGCTCCGTCCCAGTCGAGCCCCAGCCAGCGCAGATCCTCCAGGATCGTCTGCTCGGCTCCGGGGCGATTGCGGGGGGTGTCGAGGTCATCGATGCGCAGCAACCACTCCCCCCCGTGACGCCTGGCCTCCAGCCAGCTGAGCAGCGCCGTACGCAGGTTGCCCCGATGCAGGGGGCCCGTGGGCGATGGTGCGAAGCGGCCGCGATAACCGTGCTGTCGTTGCTGCAGCGCCTGCCCCAGCGCGTCCTGCAGATGGGCCGGCAGAGAGGGCAGGCGCAGGCCTGCTGCAGAGCCGGAGAACCCGGGACTGCACTCCTGCGGTCTCGCGTCAGGCATCGACTCGGGTGGCATCGACTGGGAAGACTCGGCACTGTCGACGGGCAGTCCTGCGCTGGCCGGTCAGCGGCACAGGCCGGTCAGCCGAAGACCTCGCCATGAGCCCAGCAGTCCAGCAGGACCTCCGCAACGAAGCCTGCCCACCGGGAGGCTGAAGCGCTTCCGGCGGACAGGGCGATCACAGGGATGAGCGGAGCCCGATCCGGGTTCGATCAGACGGCTTCGCCCTGGACGCGATCCTTGAACAGCTTGCCGGCGGTGAAGGCGGGGACGCGCTTGGCTTCGATGGCGATCCGCTCGCCGGTCTTGGGGTTGAGACCCTGACGGGCGGAACGCTCGCGGGGTTCGAAGGAGCCGAAACCGAGGATGGACACCTTCTTGCCCTCGACAACGGAATCGACAATGGTGTCGATCAGGGCATCGACCACCAGGGCGACTTCGGTCTTGGTCTGCTCGGTGCGGGCGGCAACGATGTTGACGAGATCAGCTTTGTTCATGAGATCGGGTAGGCCTCCGGGAAAACGGGAGTGTCGGGGGAAGAGCGGCACAGGGGCCGCCGGGCAGCGGTTCGGAGAGGGTCCCCGACCGCCCGTGGCGTGAAACCTGCCAATCGTATGGAGAGCCGGGAAGGGCGGCAACCGCAAAAGTCCGCTGTTGACAACGGTTCTGGCCCGTGCATCCCGTTCAGCCCCCCTCCGGCTGTTGTGCGCTGAGGGTCTCGAGGTCGAGCCCGGCCAGCCGTGCAGCCCCCTGGTCCACCACCGCTGCGCCACGGAGCGCCCCCAGGGCGGCGCCCGATGCGATCCAGTCCGGTGAACCGGAAGGCAACCAGTGACGCAGGCGTTCCACACTACGCAGTTGCCGCGGCCAGTGAAAGGTGCCCTGGCGCCGCAGGGGTAAGAGCTGCTGCGGCGCAGCTGGCACCAGCAGGCGGCCACAGAACAGTCCATCGCCGGCTGGGCCGCTGCGGGCATGCAGCACGCAGGCCCCGGGGCTCGGTCCCGGCGTCCAGAGCAGCTCCAGACCGGCCGCCAGCTGGTGCTCTGCGGCAAAGGCTGTGACCGCGGGCACCGTCGGCAGCAGATAGGCCTCCTGTTCCTGAACCAGCACCGGCCATCCCAGCTCCGCCTGCAGAGCCCGCAGCCGGCCATGGCCCTGCCGTCCGGTGAGCACGATCCAGCCGCGGCGCCCGCAGCGGGCCTGCAGCCACTGCCGGTTCGCCTCGCTCAGGGCCGGGGCATCCACCAGCACATCCAGCTCCCCTCCCTCGAGATACCAGGCGCTGCCTCCCTGGCTGTCGCGGTTGGGGGCGAACAACCACAGGCCGGGGTGCACCAGCCGGGGCGGTCGCCCGCTCGCGCCTGGCCCTGCATCCTGTGGTTCGCCCATGCCATCGGCCTCGCTTTCAGCAGCCATTCCTGCAGGCTCCCACGCCAGATCAGCCTCCTGCCTACAACCCCACGGCGCTGCGTTTCCCGGCTGGACGCCCCTGGTTCGAGGCTTCCAGGCCGGAAAGCCCCCGGCTCCGGGTGCGGCTGCGGACGCCGTTGCAACACCGCCATTGGCGGCAGGGCCTAATTTGAGCTGTGCGCCTTCCTACGTCTTGCCGATCCGGATCGGACACCCCTGGCCCCTGGGGGCCTCCTGCACGGCGCGCGGGGTCAATTTCTCCGTGGTCGCCCCATTGGCGAGCCGGATCGAGTTGCTGTTGTTCCACGACGGTGAGGCTCCCGAGCCCTTCGCGGTGATCGAGCTGGATGGCCGGCACCGCTCCGGTGATCACTGGCATGTGGAGGTGGAAGGCATCGGGCTGGGCTGCTGCTATGGCTATCGCCTCTTCGGGCCGTTGCAACCCGGCAGCCACGGCTTCAATCCCTCCAAGGTGCTGCTTGATCCCTGCGCCCGGGCGATCAGCGGCTGGGGGGTCTATCAGCGCGGCGCGGCGGTGGGTGCGGTGCCCAACACCGCCTGCTGCCTCAAGGGGGTGGTGACGGAACGGGATCGGTTCGATTTCGAGGCGGCCCCCCGGCCGCGCCACCCCTGGCAGCGCAGCGTGATCTACGAGCTGCATGTGGGCGGCTTCACCCAGGGGCCCGGTTCACCGGTGACGCCTGCTTGTCAGGGGACGCTGCTGGGGCTGATCGAGGTGCTTCCCCAGCTGCGCGAGCTGGGTGTGACCGCGATCGAACTGCTGCCGGTGATGGCCTTCGATCCCCAGGATGCGCCGGTGGGGCGGTTCAACCACTGGGGCTACAGCCCCCTGAGCTGGATGGCTCCCCATCCCGGCTACCTGGTGAGCGACGACCCGCTCCAGGGCCGCCATGAAGTGCGTCAGCTGGTGGCGGCCTGTCACCATCACGGCCTCGAGGTGCTGCTGGATGTGGTGTACAACCACACCACCGAGGGCAATCAGGAAGGCCCCACCCTGAGCTGGCGCGGCCTGGCGGATCAGCTTTATTACCACCAGAATGGGCGCGGCGATTATCTCGATGTCAGCGGTTGCGGCAACAGCATCGCCGCCAACCGTCCGCTGGTGCGGCGCCTGATTCTGGAATCGATGCGCTGCTGGGCGCTGGAACTGGGGATCGATGGCTTCCGTTTTGATCTGGGCATCGCGCTGAGCCGCGGCGAGGAGCTGGCGCCCCTGGATGCGCCGCCCCTGTTCGAGGAGATGGAAGCGGATCCGGATCTGAGTGATCTCAAGCTGGTGAGTGAACCGTGGGACTGCGGTGGTCTCCATCGGATCAGCGACTTCCCGGCTCAGCGCGTCGCCAGCTGGAACGGTCGCTTCCGGGATGATCTGCGGCGTTTCTGGAAAGGGGATGAGCGCACGGTCTGGCCCCTGGGGCAACGGATCAGCGGCAATCCGGATCTGTTCGGCGGCCATCCCAGCCCGATGCGGCGCACGATCACCTTCCTCACCGCCCACGACGGCTTCACCCTGTCCGATCTGGTGAGCTTCAACCGCAAGCACAACCTTGCCAATGGCGAAAACGACCGCGATGGCGATAACCACAACAACAGCTGGAATCACGGGGTGGAAGGACCGAGCCGTGATCCTGCGGTCTGCGGGCTGCGGGAGCGGCAGCGGCGCAATCTGCTGAGTTCCCTGTTGCTCACCCCGGGGGTGCCGATGCTGCTGATGGGGGATGAGGTGCGCCGCAGCCAGGGCGGTAACAACAACACCTGGTGCCAGAACAATCCCCTCGGCTGGATGCACTGGCAACACGATCGCGGCGATCTGGATCTGCGCCTCTTTCTGCGCCGTCTGCTCAGCCTGCGGCAGCAGCTGGCCCCGCTGCTCAACCCCGAGCATGTTCTCCCCGATGCACCACCGCGGCGCAGCGGCGACGGCCATTCCCTCTGGCGGGAATGGCATGGCGTGGAACTGCAGAAACCGGACTGGGCCCACTGGTCCCATTGCCTGGCCTGGAGCCTTCACGACGGCCCCCGCGGTCCGCTGCTCTGGTGTGGCATGAACGCCTACTACAAGGCGATGCACTTTGAGCTGCCGCCTCAGCCCCTGGGCTGGCGCCGGCTGATTGATACGGCCCTGCCGGCTGGAGAGGATCTGGCGCCGCAGCCGGAGCGCTGGACGCCGCCGGGTGTGCCGCTCGAGAGCCGCAGCCTGATCCTGATGCTGGCCGATCCCCTGGCCCAGTCCCTGTCCCTGCCGGCCTGAACGCAGAAAAGACGGGCGGTGCCGGGGCCGCCAGCCAGCGCTGGGGCGGTTAAACGCGGTGTTGAGCGGGCGGCAAGGGATGGGGCCAGCGCGTCGGATCGACGGCATCCAGCCGGCTGATCGCCGCAAAGCCTCCCGGATCGCGCCCGGGGTTGCCGGGGCGATCGCTGAACACCACTGCCATCCCGACGGTGGCGGCGGCCTGCAGCTCGGCGAGGGAATCGCTGAGGAACAGCACCGCCTCGGCGCCGCAGCCCAGGGTCTGCAGGATGGCGCTGTAGCTGGCGGGCTCCTGCTTGGCCCCGATGCGGGTGTCGAACCAGTGCTGGAACAGGGGACGCAGATCGCCGGCCTGGCTGTGGCCGTAGAGCAGCTGCTGGGCTGCCACCGAACCGGAGGAATAGACCGACAGCCCCAGGCCCTGCCGCTGCCAGCGCCGCAGGGTATCCGGCACCTCTGGGAAGAGGGTGGCCTGCAGGGCGCCGCTGCGATACCCCTCCCGCCACAGGCGGCCCTGCAGATCCTTCCAGGCGGTGACCTTGCGATCGCGGCGGATCAGCCAGCGCAGATAGGGGATCAAGGCCTGAGCATCGAAGGCCTGGCCCGCTTCCTGCCCGGATGGCAGCGCCGGATGGGCCTGGGTGAGCAGATCCTGCGCTTCGGGGGCCTCCTCCTGTCGCCAGCCGGCCAGCAGCTCCTGCAGCAGCGGCTGCAGCTCCGGTTCGCGGCCGTACTGGGCCAGATAGGCGGGCAGCGCCTCGGCGGAATAGGGGAACAACACCTCGCTGACGAAGGCCACCGGACAGGTGGTGCCTTCGATGTCGAGCAGCACGTGCCGGATCGCTCCGGTGTCGCTCCTGCGGCTGGTGTCGGGAAACGCGGCGCTCATCGCAGAAAGGGGTGGGGTGAGGGGCCGCGGCCGCCAGGCCAGTGGCGCGGCTTGCTGCTCAGTTCCTGTTGATCCGTGCTTGCTGATCCGTGTGGACCGGCCATCAGGCGCCACAGCTGCTCGCGCCACTGCTGTTCCAGCAGGAATTCCAGGATCTCCAGATGGCGCTGGGCCTGAACCAGATCCGCTCCCCAGGCATAGAGGCCGTGGCCGGCGATCAGCAGCCCATGGGGGGCGGCAGCCAGATGGGGGCGGCAGGCGGCGCTGAGGCGGCTCAGGTCCTGATCGTTGGGCAGAACCGGAAGGCGGATGCGGCTCTGGTGGGTGCTGATGCCCTCGAGCCCCTTGAGCATCTCGAGGCCCTCGATCTCCAGGAAGGCGGGCTGCGGAACCGTCGGCCGCACGCCTGAGGCGTCCGTAGCGGTGCGATCGGTTTCGGCCGGGCAGGCCAGACGCGAGAGCAGCGTCGCTGCCTGGGAATGGGTGTGCAGCACGGCACCGGCCGCCGTGCTCTCCACGATCGTGCGATGCAGCTGCATCTCGGCACTGCAGCGGCCCTCCCCCTGCAGCACGGTGCCGTCGGCTGCCACCACGATCAGCTGGCTGGGTCGCACCCGCCCCTTGTCGACACCGCTGGGGGCCATCAGCAGCCGCAGCTCCGGCGGTGGGCTGAGCACACAGCTGAAATTGCCGCCGGTGCCATCACACCAGCCACGGCGATGGATCGCCGCCATCGTGCGGCACAGCGCACTAGCCAGAGCGGCGCGGCTCTGCGGTGGCGGAGCGGCGGGGGAGGGGAAAGAGGACATCGCCAGGTGGGAACCGCTGCAGTCTGCCGAGCGACGCTGAACGGGGCTTCGGGAGGCCCGGGGGCCCGCAGTGGCTTCTGCAATGGGCCGCTCTGGCTGATCCCGGTGCCGCCCTGTCTGAGAGCGGCGTTGCCCGGCGGATCCCCGCTCAGGGCTGGCAGCTGGGACACCAGTGGCTGCTGCGCCCCGCCAGCTTGAGCCGCTGGATCGTGGTGCCGCAGCGGCGGCAGGGCTGGCCGGCGCGTCGGTACACCCAGGCCTGGCCGCCGTAGTTGCCGTTGACCCCCTGCAGATCGCGGAAATCACTGAAGGTGGTGCCGCCTTTGCCGATGCTGATCGTCAGCACCTCCACCAGGGCCAGGCGCAGCCGCTCGATCTGCTCCTCGCTGAGCCGGCCGGCGGGCAGCCGCGGCGGGATGCCGGCCGCAAACAGCGATTCATCGGCATAGATGTTGCCGACGCCGGCCACCAGGGACTGATCGAGCAGGGCGCTCTTGATCGGTCGGCTTGAGCCGCTCAGGCGACCGGCCAGATAGGCGCTGCTGAACATCTCGCTGAACGGCTCCGGCCCCAGGCGGGCCAGGCCGGTGATCACCGTCTCCAGGGGCACCTGATCCGGCACGTACCACATCTGAGCGAAGCTGCGGCTGTCGATGAAGCGCAGCTCCCTTCCCCCTTCCAGAAGCAGCTGCACCCGGGTGTGACGACAGGGCTCACCGGCCGACTCCAGCCAGAGGAACTGGCCGGTCATGCGCAGATGCACCCCCCAGAGCCCGGCCGGGCTGCCATCGCGGCTGGAGCGCAGAGGCGCGAGCAGATACTTGCCGCGTCGTTGCCAGTCCTGCACGCAGGTGTCCTGCAGGGCCAGGCAGAACAGTTCGGGGTCGGCGGGGGCTACGATCGCCCGCGGTCGCAGCACCTTGACCGCTGTGATCCGTTGGTCGCCGCAGCGGCTCTGCAGCCCGCGGCGCACCGTTTCCACTTCAGGCAGCTCGGGCACGGCAGTCGCGGCACAGCCCCCATTGCACCAGTTGATCGGCCGCCGCGGCGCCTCCCGGCCCGTGCGTTGCCGTGCCGTGCGTGCGGGGAGTGCGGGCAATCAAGGCGCTCAGCCGGCGGGCCCAGGGACTGGGGGCGGATCACCCGCTCAGGCGCCCAGGCAGCCGCGATCCCAGACCGGGGCTCCGCAGCCAGCTAGCAAAAAATCCGGAACGATGAACGCAGCCTGAATCACCAGGATCAGGGACTGCCGCTCACCGCTCCGGACGCTTCGAAAAGCTGCTGGAAACCTTGGGCTCAGGCCTTCTCGAGTTCAGCTTCGGCGAAGTTGTTGGTGTTGATGCCGCCTTCAGAGCCGCTGATGCCGTTGTAGTTCACCTTCTCGAAGCGAACCACCACCGGATAGCGGATGCCGGAAGTGTCGACCGAGGCCACGGTACCGACCTCGTTGAACCAATAGGACTCGGGGCGCTTGATGCGTACTTTGTCGCCGCGGGAGATGGCCATCGCTGCTGGGAACATTGGGGTGGCTGTCGCAGCGACCCTACCTGCGGCAACCGACCGTCATAAAACGGCCGTCACGAAACGTCGCCCCCCTGGGGTCGCGGCAACAGGCCCGAGTCGGGCAGCGCCCGCCCGGACCAGGCAGGGCCACCGGGACGGCCCGCCCGCGCTCCGCTGTGTCTGATGGTCTCTTCCGGGCAGAGTCGTCTGCCGCAGTGGATCCCTGCTGCAGTGGATTCGTGCTGAAGGGTCTCCGGCGGGAGGTGTCCGGGGTCGCGTGGCAGCATCGGCACTCACCCCCCGGCAGTGCACATGGTGGCAAGCGAGGCTCCTGCGCTCGAACTGGAGCTGCCGGATCCCGACAACGAGTCGCTGAGCACGATCGAATTCATGGCCCGGCTGGAGGAGGCCTGGGCCGTCTGTGATCGCTTCGATCTGCAGACCGAGATCTGGCGCGGCCGCATCCTGCGCGCTGTCCGCGATCGCGAGAAACGGGGTGGCGAGGGCCGCGGCACCGGTTTTCTGCAGTGGTTGCGCGAGCAGGAGATCAGCAAGACCCGCGCCTACACCCTGATCCAGCTGGCTGAATCCGCCGATCAGATGCTCTCGGAGGGGGTGATCGAACCGGAGAGCGTCAACAACTTCTCGAAGCGGGCCTTTCTCGAAACGGCGGAAGCCCCGCCGGAGGTGCAGCTGATGATCGGTGAGGCCGCCAACGAGGGGCTGCCGATCACCCGCAAGCAGGTGCGGCGCCTCAGCGATGAGTTCGCCGCCGCCACCAGTCCGCTGCTGCCGGAGGAGATCCGCCAGCGCACCGCCGAAAACCTGCTGCCGCCCCGGGCGGTGGCACCGCTGGTGAAGGAGCTCGCCAAGCTGCCTGACACGCAGCAGGAGGACCTGCGCCGGGCCCTGCGCGAGGAACCGGAACTCGACCGGGTGCGGGATGTGACGCTCACCGCCCGCTGGCTGAGTCGCACCAGCGAGGCGGGCCTGGCGGTGCGGGCCCTGCAGCGCGAAGGCCTCGATCTGGAGAAGGCGATCCAGGAGGCGCAGCGGCTTGATGCCCTTGGCTTGCTCAGCGATGCGGTGGCCCAGGCCCAGCAGGTGGAGAGTGCCGTGCTCAAGCTGCACAGCAGCTGGCGCCGGCTCGGTGGTGCCCTCGAGCGGCTGTGGGTGGAGAGCGGCAGCAGCACCCCCCAGCTGCGCGAACTGCTCACGGCCCTGCAGACCCTCAGCGGCGCCACGATGCGGGTGTCGCTCGGGGAACTTGCCGGCGGCAAACGCGTGCGCCTGCAGCTGGTGGAGGAATCGCCGGAGCAGCTCGATCCACCACCGCTGGCCTGAGCTGATGCTCCCCCTCCTGCCCGGATCCGCCAGCGGTAACCTTTGGCGCCAGCAGCCTTGAAGCCGGTGGAAGTGGATCCGCTGCTGCAGGCCCTGGAACGTCATTACGGCTGGTCGAGCTTCCGGCCGGGGCAGCGGCAGGTGGTGGAAGCCCTGCTGGCCGGTCGCGACTGTCTGGCGGTGCTGCCCACCGGTGCCGGCAAATCCCTGTGCTACCAGCTGCCGGCCCTGGTGCGGCAGGGGCTGGTGCTGGTGATCTCACCGCTGGTGGCCCTGATGCAGGACCAGGTGGATCAGCTGCAACGGCGCGGCATCGCCGCTGCCTGTCTGCATGCGGGTCTGGAGGGAGGGGAACGGCGCCGCCTGCTGGAGCGCCTGCAGGGCGATGGCCTGCGGCTGCTGTATCTCGCCCCGGAACGGCTGCAGGCGGAAGCGACCCGACAGCTGCTCGATGAGCTGATGGAAAGTGGCGCCGTGGTGGCGGTGGCGGTGGACGAGGCCCACTGCATCAGCGCCTGGGGCCATGACTTCCGCCCCGATTACCGCCGGCTCGGCCAGTTGCGCCGCCTCTGTCCGGGGGTACCCCTGGTGGCTCTCAGCGCCACCGCTGCCCCCCGGGTGCGGGCCGACATCATCCGGCTGCTGCAGCTCAGGCGGCCGCTGGTGCAGGTGCGCTCCGCCCGTCGGTCCAATCTCACCTATGCGATGGAGCCGCGCCCGGCCGAGCCGCTGCCACTGGTGCTGCAGGCCCTGGCGGAGGCCCGTGGTGCGGTGCTGATCTATGCCCGCACGCGCCGCTCGGTGGAGGACTGGGCAGCGCGGCTGGCGGATCACGGTGTGGAAGCGATCGCTTATCACGCCGGCATGGATCCCCGCAGCCGGCAGCTGGCACTGGAACACTTTCAGCGCCATCCCGCACCGGTGCTGGTGGCCACCGTGGCCTTCGGGATGGGGGTGGACCGCCCCGATGTGGGGCTGGTGCTGCATCTGGATCTGCCCGCCAGCCCGGAGGGTTACCTGCAGGAATCGGGCCGGGCCGGTCGCGATGGTCTACCGGCCCACTGCCGCGTGCTGTTCGATCCCCAGGATCGCGTCAGCCTCAGCTGGGCGATCCGCTCCTCCGCCCCCCATCTGCTCGGCGTCGCGGCTGAGGAGTCCTCGGGGGTGCAGGATCCGGCCCGCAGCGCCGAGGCGGCCCGGCAGGCCCACATCCAGCGCCAGTTGCGGCGCATGGAGGCGGTGGCGGAAGGGGAGAGCTGCCGGGAGCAGGCGCTGCTGCTGGCGGTCGGAGAGGTGGTGGTCCCCTGCGGTCGCTGCGATCGCTGCCGCAGCCCCGGTCAACGCCGTGACTGGTCGCAGCGCGCTGCCCTGGTGCTCAAGGCCCTGCAGGAGCGGGCTGGCCGTGATCTGCGCAGCCTGTGCGAGGAGCTCAGCCACACCCACGGCAGCGATGAACGGCAATGGGGCTGGCTGGTGCGTCGGCTTGTGCAGGAGGAGCTGCTGCAGGAAAGCGATGACGGCACCCAGCGGCTGTGGCTGGGCCCTGGCGGGGCTCCCTACCTGCGGCGCCCCTGGCCCCTGCGCTGGGCGGGCTGAATGCAGCCTCCCCCGGGCGAGGGGCGTCTGCGCTGGATGCCCGCACCGCCTGGAGCCCCTCAGGTGCTCCTGCGGCAGTAATCGCTCACCAGCTGCCGTTCGTAGTCGGCAGCGGGATCGCTCCAGCTCTGCCAGGCTCCGGCGGTGCTGGTGTTGTTGATCTTGCCGGCGCTGCAGTTGATCGCCAGGTACAGGCTCTGGCCCTGGGCATTGAGACCGGGGGCGACCATGCTGCCGCCCAGGGGCTGCCAGGCGGCCCAGTTCACCTGCAGCGGGCCGTAGGTGCGCCAGTCGGGAGCTGCCACGGTGCGGCTGGCGGCAGCAGGCCCCGGAGCCGGGTTGGCCGCCGCGGTGGCGGTGCTGACCGCCGGCCGCCCTCCTGCAGCAGTCATGGTGGCGGTGGTCGGGCGGGGGGTCGCAGCGGTGGCGGCGGGCCCGCTCAGCTTCAGGCGTGTGCCCGCTTCCACCCGATTCGGATCGCTGATCCCATTGAGCGAGATCAGTCGGCTGAGGCTGAGGCCATAGCCGTCGGCGATCACCGAGAGGCTTTCGCCGGGTCGCACCACATGGTCGCGGGCTCCACGGGGGTAGCCCGCCGCCGCGGTGCTTGTCGCTGCTCCACCGCTGCGGGCGGCCGTGGTGGGAGCGGCGGTGGTGGCGCGCAGCCGCAGCACCTGGCCCACCTGCAGCTGATCGGCGTTGCTCAGGCCATTGAGCTGCATCAGGGCAGCCACCGACAAGCCATGGCGTTCAGCGATCTGGGAGAGGGTCTCCCCCTCCTTGACGGTGAGGCTGGCGGCCGATCGGGGAGTGGCGGCGGGACGGCCGGATGGGACGGCAGGCGGCAGCGTCAGCCGGGTGCCGGCCTGGACCAGATCGGGATCACGGATGCCGTTGATCTCCAGCAACCGAGGCAGGCTGACGCGGTGGCGCTCGGCGATCTGCGACAGGGTTTCCCCATCCTGAACGACCACCTCGGCCGCGGCCGCAGGATCGGCGGCGATCAGGGGGAGCACCAGGGCCAGAGCGAGGGCGGCGGTGAGACGGCGCATGGACGATCAGACCGGAATGGGCGGCACGTTAGAAGCCATGCCGCAGGCAATCCAGCCCCCTGCTGCCTTTCGCTGCATCGTTGTGACACCGCCAGCCGCCACCGGATCGGGGCTCAGCCCAGCAGCCGCTCGATCCACTTCAGCGGGGTGGTGTACGGGGGGTAGCGGAAGGGCAGATCAAGCCACAGGGGACGCTCCAGCACCGAGCGCTGATGCGAGAAGGTGAGGAAGCCGGCCTGGCCGTGATAAGCACCCATGCCGCTCTCGCCGACTCCACCGAAAGGCAGCTGCACCAGCCCTCCCTGCAGGATCACGTCGTTGAACACGACGCTGCCGGAGCTGCTCGTCTGCAGCAGTTGTCTGCGCTCGCGACGACCACCTCCGAACAGATAGAGCGCCAGGGGTTTGGCTCCCCGGCGCACCCGGGCCAGGGCGTCGTCGAGATCGGCCACCGCCAGCACCGGCAGCAGCGGACCGAACAGCTCCTCCTGCATCAGCGGGTCGCCATCGGGATCCTCCACCTGCAGCAGGGTGGGCTCGATGCGCAGCCTGTCGGGATCGCAGCGGCCTCCGATCAGCACCTGGCCGCGGCGGCGGGCACCCTCCAGCAGAGCCTGCAACCGGGCGTACTGATCGGCATTGACGATCCGCGCCAGGTGGGGGCTGCGCAGCGGATCCTCGCCGTGAAAGCGGCGCCATTCAGCGGCGATCGCCGCCAGCAGCGGCTCCCGGACCGCGGGGGTGAGCAGTAGATGGTCAGGGGCGATGCAGGTCTGGCCGGCATTGATCGATTTCCCCCAGGCCAGGCGGCGGGCGGTGGTGGCGATGTCGGCATCGGGCAGCACGATCGCCGGGCTCTTGCCGCCCAGTTCCAGGGTCACGGGGGTGAGATGGGGGGCGGCCGCGGTCAGCACCAGCCGGCCGACCCTGCCGCCGCCGGTGAAGAAGATGTGATCGAAACGCTCCTGCAGCAGTCGCTGCGCCACCGCCCCGTCACCGCAGACCACCTGCACGACCTCAGGGGGGAAATGCTCCTGCACCAGCCGGGCGATCAGGGCGGCGGTGCATGGCGCATGCTCGGAGGGCTTCAGCACGACGCTGTTGCCGGCCGCCAGGGCGCTGACCAGAGGATGGAGCGTCAGCTGGAACGGGTAGTTCCACGGCCCGATGATCAGCACGCAGCCCAGCGGTTCCGCCTGCACAGAGGCTCGACCGGGCCGCACCCAGGCCGGCAGGGAGGCGGTGGAGGGAGCCATCCAGCGGCGCAGATGGCGACGGGTGTGGCGCAGCTCCTGGCTGATGCCCATCCGCTCGAAGGTGGCCTCCAGGGGAGGTTTGCCCAGGTCCTGGGCCAGGGCCTCAAGCAGAGGCTCCGCCGCCGCTGCCAGCAGGGCCTCCAGCCGATCCAGCTGGGTCAGCCGCCAGCTGAGGGGCCGGGTGAGGCCGCGATCGACCGGTGCGCGCATCGCCGCCACGGACACCGGCAGCAGGGGGGGAGCGGCGACCGCAGGGGACGGCACGGAGGTCATGGCACGGCGGAGGCTGGGGACAGGATGGGTGATGCGCAGGCGCGGTCGTGGATCTCCAGGCGCAGCGCATCGAGAGACGGGCTGGAAGGACCGTCGAAATCAAACAGCAGCGCCATGGCCAGCTCGGTGTGGGAGGCCTCCAGTTCCCGCAGCACCGCCTGCAGCCAGGCTGTGGCATCGCGGCCCAACCGCTGTCGCAGCTGCGTCGACGCCGCCAGGGTGGAGGCGTCGGCGGCGATCAGCTGCACATCGGCGAAGGCCTCCGGCGCAACCCCAAGCGGCCGCAGCCGCAGCAGCACGGTCTCGCCGGCGGTCAGAGGCGGCAGAGGCCAGGCCAGGGGACCCTGCAGCGACCCGCCTGGGTCGGCCTGCAGCCTCCAGAGGGGGTGGCCGCGGCGCATCAGACGGATCTCCGCGAAATCCCCCCGGGCAAAGATCGTGGGGCGATCCACCGGCACCAGGGCCCGCACCCGGCCAGCGGCATCGGCGGAGGCTGCTGGGGTGAGCAGGCAGATCGCCGGAGCTTCCAACGGTGCTGCCGGGCTTGGCTCCGATTCATGAACGGCCGCGGGGCGGCTGCGAGCCAGGGCAGAGGCAGCGGGAAACCCCAGGGGCTGGACAAAGAGCAGCACCACCAGCAGCAGAACCCGGGGTGCCATGGCTGGGGCAGAAGATGCCGCGACCCTAGTGGGCAGCCTCGTGAGCGGTGAGAACCGCAAGAGGTACAAAAAAGCCTCACCCGGGTGCACGGGTGAGGCGATTGGAGAGCCCTTGACGAGACTTGAACTCGTGACCTCTCCCTTACCAAGGGAGTGCTCTACCGCTGAGCTACAAGGGCATGTGGAAGGTGGGCCGGGTTGGATTTGAACCAACGTAGGCAGAGCCAGCGGATTTACAGTCCGCCCCGTTTGGCCACTTCGGTACCTACCCGTTCCTAAATGGAGGCGCGACCTTACGCGCATCGCTCCGCCCCTGCAAGGCCAATGCGACCCCAAAAGCAATCACCGGTTCTCCCCCAGCCTTCGTCCCCAGAACGTGGATTCCCACAGCCACTCATCCAAGCTCCTCGCCCACCTCACTTACCCGCACGCCCAGAGCCATTGCAAACACCACACCGCGAGAACTTTCGCCCGTCACATGCAAAACACTTGAAAGCCCCCCGCATCCCCGTGCCCTTGCAAAGGGAACAAGTCAGCGAACCCGTTCCCGTTCCCTTGCAACTCGCGCACGCTCCGCTCCCCGCGCCGACACCCGCGCGCAACGGAAAACCCAGTCCATTGCACGCCGAACATTTGAAAGCCCCCCGCTTTCCGGTTCCACCACACAACCCACACGGAATTGAAGAGGTTTCCCGCGCCTGGCCAGAAGCCGATGGGCTTCGTCCGCCCCGACCGGTAGACGAACCGTCCGTATTTCCCCCAGCTCGACCCGTTTTG
>JBJTQH010000021.1:0-9935 GCA_046075505.1 Cyanobium sp.
CACGGCGGTGGCGGCCAGGGCGGCCTTGCTGCGACTGCGGCTGCCCATCGGCTTGCTGTGCACCAGGGCCCGCAGCGTGTCGATCGTGACCGCCTTCTGGCTCAGCAGGGGTCTCAAGGGAGCGGCATAGGTCGTGCCCCAGGTGACGTCGGCGCTGGGGCCGCGCTTGCGTTGCTGCCGCCACCAGGACTCCGCGCGGCTGATGGCCTCCTGGCCGCTGATGCCTGAGTCGCCCTGGCCAGGGATCCGGGTTGGCTGCAGCCAGCGCTCGAAGGGGAAGGCCTCCAGCCCTCGCCGATGCAGCTCCAGATCCCGACCGAGCTCTTCGGCCAACTCTCTGGCCTGGTCGACCCCAGACGGGTAGGGGAAGGCAGTGGTGATGCGCCGCTGCTTCCACCCGCCCTCGGGCAGGGGCAGAGAGGCCCGCAGGCGCAGACGGCCTCCTGAAGGCGCGATCTCCTGGCTGACGCTGGAGCCCAGGTCCCGCAGCGCCCGGTTGATGCGGGTCAGGTAGGGGTCCTTCGAGGCCATGCAGGCGTGCCTAAAAGCGTGCCTACTCTCGCCCAAAAGGGGCTCTTTTGTGCCTAATCCGTGCCTAGTGGGGACCCTAGGAGGAGGCTGCGGATTTCCAGAGAACCCTTGAGCTGACTGGCTTTTTGGGGATGGGGGTCGTGGGGATCGAACCCACCTAAGGCGGATTATGAGTCCGCTGCATTCACCAGATTGCTAGACCCCCGATACAGCCTGTGGCTTACAGGCCGCCCCCGGCCGGAAGCCCCTGCGGGCCGCTGCCGAGGCTGGTGCTGAACACGGAGGGGAGATCAGCGGTACGCAGCGGCACTGGAGTGAACTGCTCCTCGATCAGCACCGCAGCGGTGTTCTCGATGGCGCTGCCATCCCAGATCAGGGCCTGATCCTGAAAACCGAAGCCCATCACCTGGGTGCCGTCGCGGCCGCCCATGGCGATTCCGAGCAGATCGGTCACCTGATGCAGCAGGTCGACTCCGCGCGCGTAGGACGTGCTCCAGGTGTAAGCGCGTCGCTCCAGCAGTTGCGGTGGTGTTTCCACCGGCGCGCATCGGGTCACCTCCACCGGTGCGGCGGGCTGGGTGCCAGCACCGGAGGCCGCGAGGGTCGGTGCCTCAAGGCTGGTGATGCACTGCATCGGCCCTGCCACGGCCACCGTCGCTCCACTCAGTGTGGCGGCCAGGAGCGCCACCGGAACCAGGGTGGTGCGGATCGGTGCGACCAGGGCATGCCATCGGCGGGGCTGCGCCTGGGAGCGGCTGGCCGGAGCCGGCAGCGGTGCGGCAGCGAGCCGACCGGCGACAGGACGACTGGCGGTGCGGATCCTGGCCTCCGATCCGTGGGGGATGGTCATCACCTGGGCCCGCACAGTGCCGTCACAAACTAGCGGCTGTCCCCACCGGCCACCAGCGTGGCTCTCCCGTCGATGGCAGCTCTCCCCACCTCCGGCCCAGAGGCCCGCCGCACCCTGCTGGTGCTGCTGGCGGAGCGCGCCTATCGGCACGGCCAGTTCACCCTGGCCTCCGGTCGCAGCAGCCACCATTACGTCAACTGCAAACCGGTGAGCCTCAGCGGCACCGGTCTGGCCCTGCTGGGCGTGCTGATGCTGGAATCCGTCGAACCGACAGCCGTGGCCGTCGCCGGTCTGACCCTGGGGGCTGATCCGCTGGTGAGTGCCGTTGCCCTGCAGGCGGCCCTGGCGGGTCGGGATCTCGATGCGCTGATCGTGCGCAAGGAGGCCAAGGGCCATGGCACCGGCGCCTGGCTGGAAGGTCCCCTGCCCCCTGCCGGCAGTCGCATCACCGTGCTCGAGGACGTGGTGACCACCGGCGGCTCGGCCCTCAAGGCGGTGAATCAGCTGCGGGAGGCCGGCTATGCGGTGGATCAGGTGGTGGCGATCGTCGACCGCCAGGAGGGAGGCGCCGAGGCGATGGCCGCCGCCGGGCTGTCGCTGCGCAGCCTGTTCCTGCTCGAGGAGGTGGCGGCCGCCCACCAGGTCGCAGCTGCCGGCCCCGCCACCTGATCGCCGCGCCGCTGCGTCTCCCCGGCTCACCGGATGCGGGGCCCTGAAGCGCTGCTCGGAGCCAGCGAGAGGACACGACCGCTGTGATCCCCGATGTTGCGGCCACCCATCACCGGGTTCTGGACGCCAACCTGGAGCCCCTCCCCCTGCCGTGGCGCCCGTCAACCGCAAGCCGATCCTGCCGGCCGGGCGCCCGCTGCTTTCTCCTCCTCTCCCGCCGCCGTGCTCCAGACCCCTCCGCCCGCCGCTGCCCCTGTCTGGGACTGGCAGCCCGCCCTCCCGGCCGCGGCCGCCTGGCCGGTGTCGCTGCTGCAGCTGCAGGGCCAGGACAGCCTGCGTTTTCTGCACGGCCAGAGCAGTCAGGCGATTGAACTGGCTTCCCCGGGGGCCTGGCTGTCCACCTGCTGCATCTCACCGACGGCGCGGCTGCGGGCCCTGGCGGAGGTGCTCGTCGATGACGACGGGGCCTGGCTGGTGATCCGCAGCGGCGATGGTGCGGCCGTTCGCCAGTCGCTCGATCGGGTGCTCTTCCCCGCTGATGCCGTCCGCCTGGGGCCGCTGCGCAGCGGTCTGCTGCTCACACCGGTGCAAGAAGGAGCTGAGCGGTCGCTCTCGGCTGCTGAGGGAGAGCGCTGGCGACCCTTGCAGGGCGGCGAGGGTTTCTGGCTGGGGGAGCAGCTGCTGCTCCTGGATGCCAACAGGGACGATGCCAACGGGGACGATCCCGAAGCGCTGCAAGCAGCGGCACTGGAGCCAGCGGCGCTGGAGCCAGCAGCCCGGCAGCTGCTCAGCCTGCGGCGCCTCACGGCCGAGGAGCAGGAACGCTGGCGGCTGCAGCTCGGTCTGCCGCTCGGGCCGCTGGAGCTGTGCGATGACACCAATCCGTTCGAGGTGGGTCTGGCGCCGCGGGTGAGCCTCTCCAAAGGCTGCTACGTGGGCCAGGAAACCCTGGCGAAGCTGGCCACCTACGACGGCGTGCGCCGCCAGCTGCGCCGCTGGTCGGTTCCGGCCGATGCCGCGGCAGCAGCGACCCTGGCCCCGGGCGCGGCTCTGCAGACCGCGGGGGGCGAACGGGCCGGACAGATCACCTCCAGCCTGCAGCTGCCGGGCGAGGGTCTCTGGATCGGTCTGGCCCTGGTGCGCCGCCAGGCCCTGATGGAGACCACGCTCTACAGCGGCGCCCCCCAGGCCGGTGAAGGTGAGCTGGCTGCCTCCTCCAGCCCCACGGCGACGGAACCCTCCCCGCAGCTCACTGTTCCACTGCCCGTTGTGCCGCAGCCGGCTGCTTCGCCGGAAGGTGCTGTGCTCGCTGCCGGTGTCGGAGCCGCCTCTTCTCAGGGTTTGGTGCTTCAGATCTCACGCCCGCCGGCTTTCGTGGATCCGCCGGTGGGAGCCGGCGGTGCGCGAGCTGCCGGCTCCTGAGAGCCTCAGGCGGTGATCAGCCCCGCCTGCCTGCGGCCGTGCCCTGCTGGTGGTCTTGCTCCAGCAGCCAGCAGGTGACCCACCAGGTGGCGAGGCAGTCATCGCGGTTGTAAGTGAAGATCCGCTGCAGCTGATGGCGGCTGCGCGGCGTATTGACCGGCCGGAACACCTGTCCCTGCCGCTGCCAGCCGAGACGCCACTGCCGCCACCAGAGCAGGCAGCGGGCCCCGTCGACGCCGCTCTGGCTCCAGCGGAAGCCCCGCCAGCCCGCCACCGCCTTGAGGCCGTAGCTGTTCACCGGCAGCAGCCAGTGCTGACGCAGCCGCTGATGCACATCCACCAGGCGTCCACGCAGCCGCTCGCGCTCGGCGGGGCTGGCCCCCATCCGTTCCGCCAGCCGCAGCAGGCCGATCGCCTCGGTTTCGCCGTAGTGCAGCACCGGCCAGTCGGGATGGCACTGCAGCAGGGCCTTCAGGCGTCGCCACAGCCGCTGCTCGCCGTGCTCCTGCAACGCCAGCAGCGGCTGGAAGCGGCTCTGCGCCGGCGCCGCCTGCCATCCGGCCGCCGCAGAGGCGCCCGCGGATGCCTCCTGCCCGCTGGCATCAAGGCGGGGCCACTGGCCGTCCGGCTGGCGTCGCAGCGACAGAAAACCGTGCAGGAAGTCGTCGCGGGCATCGGGATCGGATTCGATGTCGTAGAGGAACACCCCGGCAGCCGTGCTCAGCTCCGGCAGCGCCTGGAGCCCGGCCCCCGCACGGCGGAGCGGCACCCCGGCCGCCTGCACCCGCGCCTGGGCGACGAGCTGGGGGGCCACCTCGCGATGCTGCTCGCCGTGCACCGCCAGCGCCTCCGCCAGATGGTCGGGATCCGTCGCCGCCAGCTCCTGAAGGCTGGTGATCCCCTGGGCCAGCAGCAGATCACGGCGTTTGCCGCCGATGCCGCTCACCTCACTGAGATGCCCCTCCTCGGCTGCAACGCCGTCGCAGAGGCCGCGCCAGCTGCAGAGCACGCACTTCTTGCGGTCGTTCACCAGTGGTGGCGGCTCCGGTCGCTGCAGATCGGCCTGCAGCCGCTGCAGCCCCTCCTCCAGCTGATGCTGCAACCCACCGCTGAGGTTGAGCTGTTCCCGTTCCAGGCCCCGCTCACCGCGGCCCAGGGCCAGGGCCCGGGGCACGGCACCGCCCTGATGCGCCGCCAGCAGGTGCCCCCAGAGGGCCAGCTGCAGGCGATGTTCCCGGGTGAGGTGACGCCCCTGGCGCGCCAGCACCGGCCGGTAGGCAAAGGCACCCCAGCGGCTGCTGCCCTCCACCCGTTGCAGCAGCGGCGGATGGGCTTCCAGCGCCAGAGCGCCCGGCAGTCCGGGCCGCTCCAGCCGGCCGAACAGGCGCAGGCCGATCACGCCGGCTTCACCGCGGCGGCAGGCCTCCTCACCGCGGCCGGGACGGCTGGGCAGGAGCTGCTGGAAACAGCGCAGCTGCTCCTCGAGGGCCAGGGCGCGATGGGCATTCCACTGGCGCTGTTCAGCGGGGCCATGGCGATCGAGCCAGGCGCGGCGGCGGCAGCGCAGCCAGCTGCGCAACAGGCGATCGGTGAGGGGTGGGGATCCGGTGGAGCGCTGCAGCGAAGCGGACCACGGCAGCCCGGCCCCGGCATCCGGGAAGGCCGCCAGGCCACGGCCCGGCTTGCTGATGGAACGGATCGCTTCGCCGGAACCAGCGGGGTGATCGCCGCTCCACTCACCAGGGCCATCGCCATGGAGGGGATCCGCAGACGATCGGGAGGACGGGGCACGGGGCATCGCCGCACGCTACGCAAGCCGGTGGTCTGCCCTGACGCCGTCACCCATGGCCGCCGTGATCGGCACCGCCGCTGCTACGAACGCCGGAATTCTTCCGTGATGCTGAGGGTTGTCCATGACCTCTGCCCCCCTGCCCCTGGAGGCGGCCCCGATCGTCTTCGGTACCGACGGCTGGCGCGGCATCCTCGGGGTGGACATCACCGTGGAGCGGCTGCTGCCGGTGGCGGCCGCGGCGGCCCGGGAGCTGGCCAGCAGTGCCCCCGCCACGCTCAGCAGCCGCGAGGTGGTGCTCGGCTACGACCGCCGCTTCCTGGCACCGGAACTGGCCGAGGCGATTGCCGCGGCGGTGCGCGGCGCCGATCTCGAGCCGGTGCTGGCCGATTCCCCCACCCCCACACCGGCCTCCAGCTGGGCGGTGGTGGAGCGGGGTGCCCTGGGGGCCCTGGTGATCACCGCCAGCCACAACCCGCCCGAATGGCTCGGCCTGAAGATCAAGGGGCCGTTCGGTGGTTCGGTGGAGGGCGACTTCACCGCCCGGGTGGAGCGGCGCCTGGCGGCCGGCGGCCTCAGCGTGCCGATTCCCGGCGAAACGCCGCGCTTCCAGGCGATGGAGGCCTATGTGGCCGGGCTGAGAGCCAAGGTGGACACCGAGGCGCTGGCGGCCGGGCTGCAACGGCTGGGACTGCAGGTGATCGTGGATCCGATGCACGGCTCGGCGGCGGGAGTGCTGCCGGCTCTGCTGGGGGAGCCGGCGGTCGCCGGCGGTGCCATCCGTGAAATCCGCAGCGCGCGCAATCCCCTGTTCGGCGGCCATCCGCCCGAGCCGCTGGCGCCCTATCTCAGCCAGTTGATCGCCGAGGTCAGGGCCAGCACCGCCGCCGGCCGGCCGGCCATGGGCATCGTCTTCGATGGCGACGGCGATCGCATCGCCGCGGTGGATGAACGGGGTCGGTTCTGCAGCACGCAGCTGCTGATGCCGCTCTTCATCGACCATCTCGCCCGCGCCAGGGCCCTGCCCGGCACCGTGATCAAGACCGTCAGCGGCTCCGATCTGATGGCGCTGGTGGCCGAGGGGCTGGGCCGCAGCGTGCTGGAGAAGCCGGTGGGCTTCAAGTACATCGCCGCCGAGATGCTCAGCGGTGAGGTGCTGGTGGGCGGTGAGGAGTCCGGTGGTGTGGGCTTCGGCATGCACCTGCCCGAGCGCGACGCTCCGTTTGCGGCGTTGCTGCTGATCGAGGCCCTGGTGGAGGGTGGCGTGCCCCTGGGGCAGCGGCTCGATGCCCTGCAGAGCGCCCATGGCGGCGGCGCCCACTACGACCGGCTCGATCTGCGCCTGGCCGATATGGCCGCCCGCAGCCGCCTGGAGACCCGCCTGGCCGAAGCGCCCCCGCGCGAGGTGGCCGCTGCGCCGGTGCGCGAGGTGATCACCACCGATGGGGTGAAACTGCGGCTGGGACCGAGCCACTGGCTGATGCTGCGCTTCTCGGGCACCGAACCGCTGCTGCGCCTCTACTGCGAAGCCCCCACGGCGGAGCGGGTGGCGGAGGTGCTGGCCTGGGCGCGCCAGCTGGCCGAGGCGGCCTGAACCGCCGGCCGCCTGCGCGGTGCGGACACCACGACACCAGCGGTGGTGGGACATCCCCACCTGCTCCCGCTCGGTTCACTGCCGCTAGCGTGATCGCAGCCGCCGCCAGGGACCGATGAGCGAGCTTCACGATCTGCGGCTGCGCCTGCTGGTGCAGCAGGAAAGCGAACGGCTGATCGATGCCCAGGCCGATGATCTCGACCTTTCGGTGATCCAGGCCCGCTGTCTCTGCTGGCTGGCCCTGCTGGCCGAAGCCCACGAGGACCAGGCGAGCGATGCCGAGCGCCGCGGTGATGTGGAGCAGGCCATGGGCTGGTTCGCCGATGCGATGCGGCTGCGCGATGTGCTGCAGGTGGTCAGTTCGATCGAGATCCCCCTGCCGGGTCTGCAGGATCAGGAGGAGGAGCCCGACGCGGATCCCGGCCGGGAGCGCGATGGCGACGGCGGCACCCTGGCGGCCTGAGCCGCACGGGCCACTGGCTTGACGCTGAGTGGCATGATGGACAACCACAAGTTCAAGCAAGGGATACGGTGCCGGAAGAGCCCTGCCAATGCCCTGATTGCCAGCGCTTCTATCGGGAACATGACCGATTGATCCGCGAGAACCCCAGCCTGCGGCAGCAGCAGGAGCTCAACTGGGCTGCGCTGCAATCGTTTCGCACCCTCGCCGGTCGCGTGCTGGAGGAGCTGCAGAAGCAGCACGGTGATGGCGAGGTGCCAGCGGCTGCCTCCGCCGCCACTCCTCAGCCCGTCTCCGGTGGCGAGCCGGACGGTGAGGTGGATGCCATCCAGCAGGCGATGGGCGATCTGGAGAACATCAACGCCCACCTGTTCTCGATCGAGGCGCTGATGGAGCGCATCTTCGATGTGCGGGTGCCCGAGCAGGTGGAGCAGGCCTTCCGCGAGGTGGCCGGTGAGCTGGCTCCCGATCCCCTCAATGCCGACCGCCTGCGCCTCAACCGTCTGCTGCATCAGACCCCTGATCTGCCCGATCACCGCGGCTGAGCGGCCTGCAGCTGGCTGGATTGCCCTGTTGGCGTGAGGCCGCGGCATGCCCGCTGGCGTTTCCCGGGGCCAGGGGCAGATCCACCGGCCAGTGTGGGCCCACTCGCCGCAACCCTGGCCTGCCCGGATGCCAGGGCCATCTCAACCAGCACCAGCCCCGTCGACCAGCGACCGCAGGGCCACCCCGGCACAAAGCTGATGGCGCCGGTGACGCCAGCTGCCCCCTCGGCGATCGCGAGAACCGAGGGGGCGGCGCGGCCGCTGTGCGGGCCGCGGTCAGTCGAGTTCGCAGGTGATCGTGACCGGGAACTCCTGTGCCTGCCAGATCCGCTGGGCGTATTCGCGGATCGAGCGATCTGAGGAGAACAGGCCGCTGCGGGCCGTGTTCAGCAGCGACATGCGATTCCAGTGGTGCCGATCCGCCCAGGCCTGATCGACCCGATCCTGGGCCTCGAGGTAGGCCTGGTAATCGGCGAGCACGAAGAAGGGATCGCGACCGGTGAGGTTCTCAAGCAGGGGGCGGAACAGATCGCCGTCGCCATTGCTGAAATGGCCCTGCTCGATCAGACGCAGCACCTCCGGCAGCTCCGGTACCGTCGCGATCAGCTCCCAGGGGCGATAGCCCTGGCGCAGCGCCGCGATCTCCTCGCTGTTTTTGCCGAACAGGAAGAAGTTGTCGGCACCTACCTGCTCGCGGATCTCGACATTGGCGCCATCGAGCGTGCCGATCGTAAGCGCACCATTCATGCAGAACTTCATGTTGCCGGTGCCGGAGGCCTCCAGTCCGGCAGTGGAGATCTGCTCGGAGAGATCGGCGGCCGGATAGACCCGCTCACCCAGCTTCACGTTGTAATCGGGCAGGAACACCACCCGCAGGCGGCCATCCATGTCGGGGTCGGCATTCACCGTTTCGGCGATGCCATTGATGAAGCGGATGATCAGCTTCGCCATGTAATAGCCCGGTGCCGCCTTACCCCCGAAGATCACGGTGCGCGGCGCCAGGTTGTCGCCCAGACCATTCTTGATGCGTAGATAGCGGGCGATCACCTGCAGGGCGTTGAGGTGCTGGCGTTTGTATTCATGGATGCGCTTCACTTGCACATCAAACATTGAAGCCGGATCCACCAGCACACCGGTATGGCGATGGATGTACTGCACCAGGTGGCGCTTCACCGCCAGCTTGGTGGTCCCCCAACGCTCCAGGAAGCCGCCGTCATCGGCGAGGCGCTCCAGCTGGCGCAGATCGGCCAGATTGCTCACCCAGCCCTCGCCGATCACCTCCTCCAGCAGGCTGGAGAGCTGCGGATTGGCCAGTGCCACCCAGCGCCGCGGCGTGACGCCATTGGTGACATTGGTGAACTTCTCGGGCCACAGGGCTGCGAAATCCGGGAAGAGATCGGTGCGCACCAGATCGCTGTGCAGGGCTGCCACACCGTTGACGTGATGGGCCGCGACGGTGGCCAGGTGGGCCATGCGCACGCACTTGCCCCCCTCCTCATCGATGATCGAGACGCGGCGCAGGATCTGATTATTGCCGGGATACTTGAGACGCACCTGCTGCAGGAAGCGGCGGTTGATCTCATAGATCAGCTCCAGATGCCGCGGCAGCAGTGAACCGAACAGATCGAGGCCCCACTTCTCGAGCGCCTCCGGCAGCAGCGTGTGATTGGTGTAGGAGAGGGAGCGGGTGGTGATCTCCCAGGCCTGCTGCCATTCGAGGTGCTTGTCATCGAGCAGCAGCCGCATCAGCTCGGCCACGGCGATCGCCGGGTGGGTGTCGTTGAGCTGCACCGCCCAGTGGTCGGGGAACTCCCGCACCGGGATGCCACGGATGTCGAGGCTGCGCAGCATGTCCTGCAGCGAGCAGGACACAAAAAAGTGCTGCTGCTTCAGCCGCAGCCTGCGCCCTTCGTCGGTGCCGTCATTGGGGTAGAGCACCTTGGAGAGGGTTTCGCTGCCCACCTTCTCCTCCACCGCTCCGTAGTAGTCACCGATGTTGAAGGCATAGAAGTCGAACGATTCGGTGGCATCGGCCCGCCACAGCCGCAGCCGGTCGCAGGTGTTGACGCGATAGC
>JBJTQH010000022.1:0-13927 GCA_046075505.1 Cyanobium sp.
TTGGCCCAGTCTGATTCCGACTTCCGGGTAAGCGCGGCTGGCGAGCGAGCGAGGGATCCATGACCTCCATCCCAGACACGATGGGCAGCGGAATAGGGATACATGCCTACGCCTCTCTGGCTACCCCCCCTGAACGCGTACCTGCAGACAGCTGTCATGGGTAAGCACTGCGTGGCCGTTCACGCTGTGGGGCACGGGTTGTCAGCTGAAGGGCCGCTCCATCATTGTCCGGAATTTTCATACTGGGTCATGATTTCGCGCCGCCGCCGTCTGCGTTGTTCCCATTTCTCGGGAAGGCGATACTCACCACTGGAGCCCCTGCCCGCTTCCACCGCTGGCGTCAACGGCGACGCGATCGTGGCTTCAGGGACTGGGGCTGGGGCTGGGGCTGGGGCTGGCTCCAGCGGGCGCGGGCGCGGCACAGGGGCCGGCAGAGCCGGTGTTGCATCGCCCCATCCCGAAGCGGAAGAACGGGAGGCCCCTCGACCTGACGCGGCGGGAGGGTCAACCTGCGGGAGGGCTCTCGGATGCGCAGGGACATTGACATCTCCCGTGGACTCGGAGCCGGGGGCCTCAGGGGCCAGCTGCGCGGCGGGAGCGGCGAGCGGTTCGAGCGTTCGCAAGGAATCCCGCAGCGATTGAAGGCGCTGTTGTGAAAAGCGCGTGCTGCCAATGCGCACCAGAGCTGAGCGGGCTTTGGCGCGTTGTTCCGGCGATGCGCTGCCATCCGATTGGGGCGCTGCACCCAGCCAGGCAGAGACCTGATCCAGCCTCCGACTGATGCCGGTTTCGGTAACTGCAGTTGTGCGGGCCGCCGCCGCGATGGATTGCAGTGTCCTGTATTGACCTGCCTGCTCAGGCGTGAATGGTACCGCCTTCAGGCTGTCGAGCTGGCGCTGGAGCTTCTCAGCCAGGGCTTGATACGAGCCCAGATTCGGCGCGGCGTTGAGTTGCCGGGCCAGTTGATGGGCACGCATCAGCGTGCGTTGCTGCTCTGCCGTGAGACTCACAGGCGGGCAGGATCCGGGAATGGAGCAACGTCCTGGGCCACTCAGTGCGATCACACCACCAAGAAGCCCGATGCCCATCAGAGCGGCAAGAAGCAACGGATGCGTCTTCTGCTGGAGCCCATGGGGCAAAAGGCGCCTGCGACGTTTCGCCGCCGCAGCGCCTGAACCAGCGCCGCTCGCATGGCTGAGCGGATCAGGGTTCGCTGCTTCAGGGTTGGATCGCGGTGGCTGCGGCAGCGGTGGCTGGGGTGCGTCCTGCAAGGCCGCCACTGGGGTGGAACCTTCCTGCTGGGCAGCGATCAAGCCATCGAGCACCTCCCCCAGGGCCTCCACCACCTGGGGCGCAAACATGGATTGCAGTTGCTGCAGCAGCGCTTCACGAGCGATGGCGCGGTGAGTCCGATCCTTGTGCTGCCAGAGGTTCAGGAACAGCGGTCGCTGCGTCAGATCCCAGAGGGGGGTCTTCAGATCGGAGTGGCCGCCTGCCAGGTCAGCAAGGAGTCCCTGCCATTGCCGGGGGGTGAATGCGGCGAGAGGCTGCTTTTGCAGATGAGCAGCGATCTGCTGGCCGATTCTCTGGAAAGCAGCTTTGTCCTGCGATTGCATCACCATGCCGGACATTGATGAACCACTGAGGGCTGAAGAAGAGAGGGAGATCGAGCCCCCTCCAATCGCGACATGAAAACCAGCCGGGGTTCAAACGATCGTGATCGCCAGAGCAACAGGAGACGGGCGATCACAGGCTGGAACTGGCGTTCACTCAAGGGTGAGCTTACCGAGCGTGCTCTGCCGCCGTTGCCGCTCTTTGGCGTTGTACTCCTCCATGCAGTTCCCCTTGGGAACCAGCAGGCAGCTCACATAGCCGGAAGCCTCCACCAAAGCGGCTCGAATCGCCTGTGCAACAGGGGTGCGTTTGACCTCTTTGGATTCATTGGAAAAACTGAGGGTACCCGCTGCTGCAGTAGCCGCATACCCCGCAGATCCCATCGGCACGAATGCCCCCACCAATCCCGCAGCGACCCCCAGCCCACCACCGCTGGCCTTCTTCTCAACTGTGCTGGTCGCTCGGCCTTCAACGGTCCGTGAGCCCACGATTTCACCGGTGGTGCTATCGACAACACGGATGTCAACAGCAACATAATCCTGGGTGGATTCGACTTTCTTTTTGCTGCCGAGACCCAGGAAACTGACACCACTACCTTGACTACTTTCTGCGGTGTTTGATTCGTATGATGTCAGAGTTCCGAGGATGATGTAGCGGGCTCCAGTCATCTGACCCTTCTGGGCTGCCGTGGGACTCGACTTCTTGACAATCCCGAGGGCAGCGAGCTCCTGCTCCGACAACACCTTGGCAATCTCCTTGCGCTCCACCAGCTTCAGCTCACCAGTGGATGCCAGCTCATTACCAAGAGCATGGGCCAGATCCTGAGCCACCGGTCCCTGCCACCACCAGGTACCGGTGACATTGTTCTTGAATTCAGGAACGGAAATCGTGGGGGCAGGGCGCCGCACAGCTCCCGAGGCCTGGGCGAGCGCAACCGTGGGGAGGACTGTCAGAAAGGCTGTAGCAACAGCTACCGCAGCACCGCTACCGAAGCGCAGGGATCTGGAGTGGATTGCGGAGCGATAGCCACTGAGAACAGCTGGCGTCATGTCGGGGGTGAATCAGATGGAGGTTGGCCTGAGAACCTAGAGAACAAAGCCTCCTTCTTGCAAGTCTTCCACCAGCACGACCGTCCATTTTCCCCGAGGGAGCATCGGGCTGAGCGAGGGGGATGGGCTGCTGCCTGGGCTCAGCGAAAGCCTCGCTACGGTCTGGTTGATCGGCCTTCCACCCTCCCGGACAAGGGCCCGGCCGAGAGGCCCCCTGACCGGCACCGGGAAGCCCCCACCCTCCGCAACGCCGTCCGCTGGCCCAGCCCCCATGCCCACCCTGTTCACGCCTGTCACGCTCGGTTCCAGCGATCAGGGAGGCCTGGAGCTGCCCAACCGGATCGTGCATGCGCCGCTCACCCGCTGCCGTGCGGAAGCCGGCCATGTGCCGGGGGCGCTGATGGCCACCTATTACGCCCAGCGCGCCGGGGCCGGCCTGCTGATCGCCGAGGCGACGATGGTGCAGGAGGGCCATGTGGCCTTCGGGGGCAGTGAGCCGGGAATCTTTGATGACGCCCAGGTGGCCGGCTGGCGCGGGGTGACCGAGGCGGTGCACAGGGCCGGTGGTCGGATCGTGCTGCAGCTGTGGCATGGCGGCCGTGCCTGCCATTCCCTGCTCAACGGCGGCCGCCAGCCGGTGGGCCCCAGCCCCCTGGCGATCCTCGGGGAGGAGATCCACACCCCCCTGGGCAAACGCCCCTACGAGGTGCCGCGGCCCCTGGACGATGCGGAGCTACCGGCGATAATCGAGGCCTTTGCCGCTGCCGCCCGCCATGCGGTGCAGGCCGGCTTCGATGGGGTGGAGGTTCACGGCGCCAACGGTTACCTGCTCGATCAGTTCCTGCGCGATGGCAGCAATCAGCGCAGCGGTCCCTATGGCGGTGCGATCGAGAACCGGGCGCGGCTGCTGCTGGAGGTGATCGCCGCCGTGCGCCGTCACTGCCCGCTGGTGGGGCTGCGCCTCTCGCCGCTGAACAGCTTCAACGGCATCGCCGACAGCGATCCGATCGGCCTGAGCTGCTGGCTGGCGGAGCGGCTCAACAGCTGCGGGCTGGCCTACCTGCATCTGATGCGGGCCGATTTCCAGGGCCGCCAGCAGGGTGATGTGCTCACGCCGATGCGGCAGCGCTTCAGCGGTGTGCTGATCGCCAACATGGGCTACAGCCCCAGCGAAGCCGCCGAGGCGGTGGACAGCGGTGCCGTCGATGCCATCGCCTTCGGTCAGGCGTTTCTGGCCAATCCGGATCTGCCGCAGCGGATCGCCCTGGGGGCGCCGCTGCAGCCGGCCGACCCCTCCACCTTCTACACGCCGGGCCCGCGCGGCTACACCGATTACCCCACGCTGCCCGCCTGAGACACAGCGATCGGGAGCTGCACCCGAGCGACCACCGGGCCGGAGACCGGCCAGCGCCCGTAGCGTGGGCGCCCTGGGACAGCGGTGGGATCAGGCATGGCAGGGGGATGGCGACCAGCCCGGAGGCCCTGGCGCAGCTCCGGCCATGGGCGGGGATCCAGGTCGTGGCAGCGGCAGCGCCAACAGGAGTCGCGATCGCCATCCGGCGCTGCGGCCCGCGACTGGCTCTGGCATCCGGCCAGGCTGATCCGCCGCTGGCTGGCCCGCTGGCCAGGCTCACGGCCCGCGGCTCCGCTGCCGCCACCCCTTCGGCCGCAGCCCCGCCAGCGGCGAAGGCTCCTCGCCCTGGCCGTGCCCGTGCTGCTGCTGGGCCTGCTGCTGCCGATGCTGAGCAGGCCCGCCGGGGCCCAGGGAAGAGCAGCGGCAGCAGCGGTATCACCTGCGGCTCCCCGCCCCGGGCTGGGGGAAAGCACACCGGCCAACCCACGCCTGGGGGAAGAGATCCGCGCCGTCTGGTTCACCAGCAACGACATGGATGTGCTGCGAGATCACGAACGGCTGCGCGAAGCCGTGCAACAGCTGGCGGCCTTGCACTTCAACACGATCTATGCCGTCGTCTATAACGGCGGCCTCATGTATTACCCGAGCGCAGTCAGCGAGCGCGAAGGTCTGCAGGATTTTCAGTACCGCGGCCTTCAAGGCCAGGACATCCTGGCGGATCTGATCACCGAGGGCCATCGCCAGGGGCTGCTGGTGCTGCCCTGGTTTGAATTCGGCTTCATGGTGCCACCGGGATCCGTGCTGACGCGCCGCCATCCCGACTGGATCAGCCGCCGGCGCGACGGCAGCGACACCTCGATCAGCGCCGCCGGCGAGGTGTCCTGGCTGAATCCGCTCCATCCGCGCGTACAAACGCTGCTGCGCGATCTGATCCTGGAGATCGCAACGAACTACGATGCCGACGGCATTCAGTTCGACGATCACACCACCCTTCCCAGTGATTTCGGCTACGATAGATACACCACTGATCTTTACAAACGCACCACCAAGAAAGATGCCCCCACCAATGCCGCCGATCCAGGCTGGCTGCAATGGCGCGCTGATGGCATCAGCTCTTTCATCCATAATCTGCACCAGGAACTGCAGCAGAAACGACCTGGATTCATCCTTTCTCTGTCGCCAAATTACTACGATTTTGCTTATAAACGCCAGCTGCAGGACTGGCTCAGCTGGATCCGGCAGGGCAGTGTCGATGAAGTGGTCGTGCAGCTGTACCGCCCCGACCTCGACAGCTTCGCAGCGGAACTGAACCGGCCTGAATTCGCCTTCAGCCGCCAGCGGATCCCCGCGGCGGTCGGCATCCTCAGCGGCCAGCGCACCGCCCCGGTGCCGATCGGCCGCGTCATCGCCCAGGCGGAGGCCGCCCGCCAGCGCGGTCTGGGCACGGCGTTCTTCTATTACGAGTCCCTCTGGGATGTGCTGGGGGGCGACGAACCGCCCGAGCAACGGCGCCGCGCCCTGGCCTCCCTGTTCCGGCAGCCGGCGCCGCGCCCTGCGATCGCAGCGGGAAGCACACCAATGGGCCCAGCACCGAGCCCCAGCTCAGCGGGTCCGGCGTCAGCTCCTCCAAAGCAACCCTCACGACCGGCCGCGCTGCCAGCCCCTGCCCCTGCCCCTGCGGCATCGCCCCCGCGGCCACCCGCAGCGCCCCCCCGGCCGGCCGCGCCGACTCCGCCGGCCCCGGGCGCTCCGGCCCGACCGCCGGCCGCAGCCCAGCCCCTGGCGGCACCCCCGCCACCGGTCCCGACCCCGCCACCCCTCGGATCGTTGCTGGATCCAGCTGAACCACCGGCGCCAGCCAGCGCCCCGGCGGCGGACGCTCCAGCGGCCGTGGATCCCTCCTGGGGGCCCTACAACGGCGCCATCGAGGAAGCACTGCCTCCCCCCTGAGGCTCCTCCTCCAGATCGAGGGCCACCAGGTCCAGCTCGCGGCCCTGCAGTACGTCGCTGCTGATCGCCCCGCAGGCGGGGCATTCGCACACCCCCGCCAGCGCCTCGAAGCTGAGCCCACAGGCGGGGCAGCGGCACCGGGCCTGCACCCACTCCAGCTGCAGACGGGCTCCTGCGGCGGCGCTCCCCTCCAGCACCACCCGGGCGGCCAGCTGCAGCGCCTCCCCATCCACGCCGGCCAGGGATCCCAGCCGCAGATGGATCGCCACGATCCGTCCGCCCCCGCAGCGCTGGGCCTGGGCCAGGGCCAGATCGCGCAGCGCCTCCATCAGGCTCAGTTCATGCATCGTCGCCGCTCATTGCGGCCGGGTGGCGATCACCGCGAAGAACGGATCCCCCTTGGCACCGATCCAGCCCGCCAGGCCTGGGGCACGGGTCGGTTCAGCGATCAGGGTCGGACGGGGCCATCCCTGGGCGATCAGCACCTCGGCCACTGTGGCCAGGTGATCGCGATCGTTGCCATCGGCCCACACCTGGGGCGCCTTGGTGAAGAACATGCGGTTGGAGAAAGCCACGATCAGCTCTCCGCCCGGCCGCGTGATCCGCAGCAGCTCTGCAGCCACCGCCTCCGGATATTGGAGGTACTGCCAGCCAGCCACGATCAGCGTCGCGTCGATGCTGGCGTCCTGGAGCGGCAGGTGCTGATCGGTGTTCAGGTTCTGCACCCAGCTGCGCTCGAGCCGTGGATTGGCACTGAGCTCGCGGGCATTGAGGCCATGGCCGATAACGCTGCCATAGCGGACATCCTCGGGCAGATGGGACACCCAGCTCGACATCAGATCGAGCACGGCGGCACCGGCCGGAATCCGCTCGCGATAGAGCTGGGTGAGACGCTGACGGAAGGCACTATCAAGATGCTGCACAAAGCGCGGTTCGGCATAGAACAGGGCATCATCACTGGAGTCCCATTTGCGCCGCTGCGACTCCGTCAGCACCTGCACCACCACGGTGACGTCGTTCCGAAAGGGCACCAGTGTGGCGGCGCGCCACCCGGATCGCGTCGCGCCAGGCCCTGCCGGCGGCGATGGCGGCGCCCAGGCGTGCGCAGCGCCCCACGGAACACCGGACAGATCGCCGGGCGGATCGACGACCGTGAGCGGGTCACAGGCCTGGTTCGATCCTGCATAGGCTTAATACCGTTTCCACGACCCTGATGGGTGCTTCTCCGCTCCCCAGTTCTGCAGACCTGGCCCGTTATCTGGAACAGCGCGGCGAACTGGGCAAGCCCTGGATGTGGAGCCTGCTGCGCCTGGCCAAGTTGAAGGAAGCGCGGGAGAACATGGATCCGAATGAGTATGTGGCCCATCTGCAGGAGGCCCATGCCCATCTGATGCGGCTCGGGGAATTCTGGAAGGGCCGCGAGGCGGAGGTGTTCGAAGGCGCCTACCGCCCCAGCGAGCTGCTTGAACCTCTGCCCGGTTCACCGGAGGATCGCTAAACGAAGCCTCCGCCCATGCCGCAATCGAGCCCCCCATCCCCCACCTCCCCACACGGGAGCCCCCCACCCACCTGCAGCAACGCAGAGACGCCTCAGACCTGCAGCTGCCATCCGATGGCCTGGCTGATCCGGGGCACTCTGCTGCTGCTCTACGTCGCTCTGGTGTTGCCCCTGCCGCTGCTCTGCCCTCCGGATCTACGTGGATTCATGGGCCTGGGAGCCGCCCTGGGGCTGCTGCTGCTGGTGGCGATCACCAGCGAGCAGGTGGAGCTGGATGCCGAGGGGCTGCGGGTGGGCCATCCCCGCTGGTGCGCCTGGCTGCTGCGCCGCGGCTGGAGTCTGCGCTGGGATCAGATCCGGGCCCTGACCCCGGTTCGCACCAGCCAGAACGGGCGGGTCTTCTATGTGAGAAGCAACGACGATCGCGCCTTTCTGCTGCCGCAGCGGGTGCAGCGCTTCGAGCTGTTTCTGGCCCGTTTTGCCACAGCGACCGGCCTCGACTGCCGTGATGTGCAACGGCTCACCCCACCCTGGACCTACCGGCTGCTGGCGGCCCTGAGCGCCTCGCTGCTTGGCGCTGAAGTGTGGGCTCTGGCCTGGATGCCGACCTCCCCACCGCCGGGCCCGATCGGCTGAACAACGCCGCGGCTGCCTCCAGGTGGAGCTGCACAAAAAAGCCGCCCCGAGGGGCGGCCAGAGCAGAGGCAGCTGGACACAGCAGCCGCTTCCGTTCACCAGCGGGAACCGCCACCACCGGCGGAGCCACGGGGCTCGGCCTTGTTGACGCGGATGCTGCGGCCCATCCACTCGACGCCCTGCAGGTCGTCGATGGCCTTGGTTTCCTCCTGGGCGGAGGCCATGTCGACAAACGCGAAACCGCGCTTACGACCGGTGTCGCGATCCAGGGGAAGGCTGCACTTGCTGACGGAGCCGTACTCCGAGAACAGATGCTTGAGATCTTCCACTTCGGCATCGAAGGAAAGATTACCGACGTAAATCGTCATGAAACAAAAAGTGTATGGGCAGATTCGTTGAAATCCCTGGAGAAAGTCGCTGGCCTTGGGGAGAAATCTTGTCGAGCTCGCCGCGTGGGGTTGAAACCCGCTGAAGAGTATTCGCTGAATCCTGCTTACCCTACAGCAAAGCCTCTGGCCAACGGATCAGCCTTCCCCGGCAGCGCCCCTCGCCCGGGCTACGACCCGGCTGCCCCCCTGAACAACACGAGCCTGCGGCGGCCCTGCAGGGTGCCTCGGTCGAATCCGGACCGCAGCGGCGATGAAGCTCCTGGTGGTGGAAGACGATGCCGCGCTGCAGGATGCCCTGCTGCGACTGCTGCAGCGCTGGGGTTACGCCAGCGAACGGGCCGCCACAGCGGCGGAAGCCCTGGGCTGGCTGGAACGGGACCACTTTGATCTGGTGCTGCTCGATCTGGGCCTGCCCGATCGCGACGGTCTGTCGCTCTGCCGCCAGCTGCGGCTCCAGCCCGGTCACCAGCTGCTGGTGCTGATGCTCACCGCCCGCGATGGGCGCCACAACAAGGTGCAGGGGTTTGAGGAAGGTGCCGACGACTATGTGGTCAAACCCTTCGATCCCGCATTGCTGCAGGCGAGGCTGCGGGCCCTGCTGCGCCGCGCCCACCGACCGCTGCAGCGCGAGCTGAGCTATGGACCTCTGCGCCTGGTGGCCGGCCAGACCAACGCCAGCATCAACGGCGAGCCCCTGGAGCTCACCCGTAAGGAGGCGCTGCTGCTGAAGCAACTGCTGCGGGCCGGCGGCGACAGCCTCAGCAAGGCCGAACTGCTGCACGGCATCGGCGATGGCCGTCGTGAGGTGGGCGAGGACGCCCTGCGCGCCCACATGCGCAACCTGCGCCAGAAGCTGACGGGCGCCGGCTGTGATCCCAACCTGATCGAAACGCTGTACGGCGTTGGCTACCGGCTCAATCCCACGGCCTCATGGTGAACGGTCTCATCGTGAATGGCGGCATCGTGACCAGCGGCGTTCCGAACGGTTTCCGGCGGATCCGTTGCCACCTGATCCATTGCCTCCTGATCCGCTGCAACTGCGGCGCCGCCTGGCCCTGCAGGGGGGTGGCTTTGCGCTGTTGCTCCTGGGCGCCTTCTCCGGCTCCCTCTACTGGGGGATCGCCAGCCAGCGGCAGGAGGATCAGCGCACCGAACTGCGCCAGCTGGCGGGCAGTGCAGCGGCCCAGCTGCCGCTGATCGCCCACGAGACGCGCGAGGCGGAGGGCAGCGCCAAGTTCCGCCCCGGGCCCCGGCTGATTGACTCTCCAGCCCTGGAGCAGCAGCGGCTGCAATGGTTCGATGCCAAGGGGGCCCTGCTCAGCGAGCAGGGGGGCCTGGCCGTGCCTTCCCTGCCAGGGCTGCCGCGGGGCGCCCTGACCTCCGCCCGCGGGATCAACGTCCCCCGTCGGGCGCTCTGGCAGCGCTGGTCCGGGGGGATGAGCCTCTGACAGCCGGTCGACAGCCAGATCCCCGGAGGCCATCAGCAGCAGCGGCTCGGCTATGTGCGGGTGGCCCTCTCCGATCAGGCCGTCCGGGCCGATCTGACCCGGCTCAAGCGCGGGCTGCTGCTGGGCGGTGTCGTCACGGTGCTGGCGGCGTTGCTGGTGGGCCGCCGCATGCTGCGGATGGCGTTCCTCGCCTTGCAGCTTCAGGTGAGCGTCTTGCAACGGTTCACCGCCGATGCCTCGCACGAACTGCGCCACCCGCTCACGGCCCTGCGCACCCAGCTGGCGGCGGTGCCGCCGGAGCTGCGCCGCCAGCCAGCGCTGGCCTGGGCGGAGCTCGACGCCCTCAGCCGCCGCATGGGCGACCTGCTCGATGATCTGCTGCTGCTCGCCCGCCAGCAACAGGCCGGCCTGGACGGACCGCTGACCCCGGCGGAGCTGCAGGATTTTGATCTGCTGGAGCTGCTGGAAGATCTGCTCCGCTGTTACGCGCCCCAGGCGGCCGCCCGTTCCATCCGCCTTGAGCTCCGGCCAGACCCGGCAACCCACAGCGTTCCCTTCCTTGGGCAAAGCGAACCGCTGTTGCGCCTGTTCACCAACCTGTTGGTCAATGCCATCCGCCACAGCCCCGAGGGCGGCACGGTGTCGCTGCAGGTGAGCAGGGCAGCTCGCCTGATCCGGGTGACGGTGGCGGACCAGGGCCCTGGCATCCCGCCTCAGGAGCGGGACCAGGTGTTCGAGCGCTTCTGGAGCGGCGCCGACCGCGGCGGCCACAGCGGCCTGGGCCTGGCGATCAGCCGCGCCATCGCCCACCGCCACGGCGACACGCTGCAGCTGGGGGTGAGCCGACCCGGCTGCTGCGAGCTGGTGGTGGAGCTGCCCGGCGCTGCCCGGAGCTCCCCCTGAGCGCCCCGCGCCGAGGGAGCCCGACCCGGAACCAGGAGCCGCCCCAGGCGCGACACCTCGCGTGAGGAGAAGCCACGACACGGCCATGGCCGACGGGAACAGGCGATCAAAAAAGACCAGAAAGCCGTGAGCGCCAGACGCGTAAACGCGATGCATGCATGCAGCACAGCCGATCGGAACTGTTTCACTCGTTGACAAGCACAGCAACGCCAGTCAGCCAACATCTCGGATTCTTCACAGACTGAACCGTGATGCTTCAACAGGCGAAAACGTGTTGTTATCCCAGATCGAACCAGGACAGCGGCCGCGCCGGCAACCGGGGGGGCGCCCTGGTGTTCGCAACCAGCAGCCATCCAGCGACCGGCGACGCGCACGCAGCCTCGAATGGCTGGCCACGGCTGCAGCACTGCTCAGCGGTGGGCTCGCCCTGACACCTGCAGCCGCCCTGGCCGAGGCGGAGCCGGTCGGCACCACCCTCTACACCCTGCAGACCAACTGCACCGTCCGCGGCAGTGATCAGCGCTGTCAGGTGGAGGCTCTCGATGGCAAGGATGCCACCGTCTATCGCACCACGATCGACGGTGCACGCACCTCCTTCCGCCTGATCGATGCCCCCGGAAAGCGGGCAGCACAGCTATGGAACCATGGCAGTGGTAACTGGACCGGGCTCGATCGACTGAGTCTCGATTTTGAAACGCGCACGCTCTGCCTCAATGGCGATCAGCTCTGCGTTGTGAACCCCAATTATTTCGCCAGTCTCAAGCAGACGTATCCGGATCTGCGCAGCGATCTGATCATGGCCCGCTTTGACGGCAAGACCGGCCTGCTGGCGGCCATCTGCTATTCGCGCGAGGCCTGCCATGCCGGGTTCTGAACCGCAGCGGCTGCAACGCCGCCTGCTGAGCACGGGCTGTGCGATCAGCCTGTCGCTGACGGCCTGGGTACCGGCCCTGTCGGCCGCGGAACGGGCCGGCGACCTGGCGCCTGGGGTGCTGCAGGTCCCCGGCCGGACCAGCCTGGACCTGCCCCAACGCCGTGGCGGCCGTGGTGGGGGCGGCGCCGGCGCCAGGCCGGCTGGGCGGCCTGCAGAGCGATCCGGCAGCCGACCGGCGGCCCGGCCCCATCCCGGTGCCGGCAGTGGCGCGATCACCCGTCCCGCACCGGGCTTCGACCGCGGCAATCGACGGCCGAGCAGCGGCTGGGTCAACACTGTCCCCGAGACCCGGCCCCGACCGGGCCAGGCCACCGGTCCGACGCGGCCCTCCACGGGGACGGACCATCTTCCGGAGCGTCCCCTGCCCCCCACGGGCACCCGACCCGACGGGGGCGGAGCGAACCGCCCGGGAGGCGAGCGGCCGCTGCGCCCCGTGCCTCCTGTCACGGATCGCCCCACGGGCAACCGGCCCGGCGGGCCTGGATCCAACCGCCCTGACTGGAACCGGCCCGGATCCAACCGACCTGACTGGAACCGACCGAACGGAAATCGGCCGGACTGGAACAGGCCAGCCTGGAACCGACCCGGCTGGAACCGTCCCACCTGGGTGATCAATCGCCCGGTGAACATCGACACCATCAAGGTGCGTCCCGGCTGGTGGGGACCGGGCTGGGCCGGGGCCCGTCCCTGGCGCTACGGCTGGTATCGCGGGGGGAGCCCGACCTGGGGATGGTGGAGCGGTTCGTCGGTGGCGTGGGGAATCACCTCGCTCGCCAGTGCAGCGATCATCGCCGCGGCGATCAATGACGCCGTACGGGACGACAATGCCACGATCGATGTCAGCGACAGCCCGTATCAGCTGGTCTACGGCTCCGTCAACGCCTTCGGCGACCACAACGTGAGCTTCAGCTTCGTATTCGAGGGCTCGGCCTACCAGGCCTCTGCGGATTGCCAGAGCGGATTGCTGAACGATCGGCGCCCCGAGAATCCGGAGGAGGCACAGCTGATCAATGCCGCCTGTCAGGTGGCCTACGCCTCGTTCTGATCCGCTCCGGTGCCGCGGGTTCGCTGGCCACCAGGCACAGCCGGGGGGAACCGGCACCCGCTCGCCGCCCCCACCCGCTCGCGGCAGCTGAGGGCCGTGCCTGTGGTGGAGTGGAACGCTCTGCACCCCCTCGCCACAGCCGATGGCCAGGTCTGACTCCCTGCCGCCCTGGCGCCCGCTGCTGCAGGGCGCCAGGGCCCGCGAGGGGCGTTCCCCCCAGGCGCGCTGGCTGCAGCTGGCCAGCGTCGCCACGGATGGCACCCCCCGGGTGCGGACCCTGGTGTTCCGCGGCTGGGCCGGCCCTGCGGTGCTGGATCTGCTCAGCGATGGCCGCAGCGCCAAAGCGAGCGAGCTGGCCCGGCAACCGGCGGTGGAGCTCTGCTGGCTGCTGCCGCGGGCCCGCTGCCAGTTCCGGCTGCGGGGATCGCTCCAGCGCCTGCCGCCAGCGGAGGAGCTGCAGGAGCGGCAGCGGCACTGGCAGGCGCTGACACCGGGGGGCCGCGCGCTCTGGGGCTGGCCTGCCCCAGGCGAGAATCTCGAGCGACAGGCCCCCTTTCCGGAGCAGCTGCCGGATGACACCCCTCTGCCGGAGCACCTGCTCTTGCTGCGCATCCAACTCAGCCAGGTGGAGCAGCTGGAGCTGATCGGCCATCCGCACCGCCGCCGCCGCTGGCGTGCCGCCAGCGACTGGCAGGAGGAGTCACTCAATCCGTAGGGCCGTGGCCCTGGGCACCTCCCCCGCCGGCAGGACAGGAGCAAGCCTGATGACGATTCCGCAACGGGAAGGCCGCCGACACAGATCAAACGAGATTATCCCCGGATTGAATTGATCGCACCATGCCTCGCACAGGCTACTCGATTTTTTTGCAACGCAAGCCATTCTAAATAGGGCCTGCTGAGCAACCCAGATCCGCCGCGGTGCAGTTGATTCCAGCGGCTGTCTCGGGTTAGGATGGAACGCAATCAGCCGTTTCGGGCTTAGAAGAATCCTCAGGCTCCTCAATGTACGTTCTTCAGCACTCAGGTCAGCTCTCCATCGAGGAGTTTCATTCACCCTTCGGTGGAAAGCTCGACCCCAACAATCGCTGGGTTCTGCTTCACGAGATA
>JBJTQH010000023.1:0-22225 GCA_046075505.1 Cyanobium sp.
ACCTCGGTGGCTACTGCTTCCGCTTCAACAGGCGCTTCTCGCTGGCGGCGATGACTGAACGGATCGCCAATGCGGTCTGCTGCTGCATCCCTTGCACCGAACGGGATCTCAGGGTTGCGGAGGCTTATGGGTAATTAAGTGCTCCCTTGGCGCTCTGCCATTTCCCCAGGTTCTTGTGAGGCACCATGGCTCAGATCCGTAATTTTGATAATGGCAACAATCAGTTTCTGCAGCAGGGGAATGGCGCCCTGTCTGTCTTCAATGACAGTTTTAATTTCTTCGCCGGTAATGATCGCCTGATCCTGTTACGCGATGATGATCTGGCCGGCTTAGGAGGTGGCGTGGCGGAGATGGGGGATGGCCGGGATGTGGTGATCACCGCATTCAACAGTTCTGGGCGCTTCAATCTTGGTGGTGGCAACGACTTCTTTCTGTCGCAGGGGAACTTCTCCTTCAATGCCGGCGACATCGTGGTGCGCGCTGGCCTGGGTAATGACATCATCGCTGTCACAACCACGCTCTGCAGTTATTTTGGTGAGCAGGGCAATGATCTGTTCGTGAGCGATGGCAGCAGCAACTTCTTCGATGGTGGCGAGGGCGTTGATACCTACAGCCTGGAGGCGGCCGAGTCGGCGGCCAGGGTGGATCTAGCGAGCGGCCAGGCTTTTGCACGCTTTAATCTTACTCCGGAAAATCTGACCAGTATTGAAAACGTGCGTGGCACGCCATTCGCCGATGAGATTTTCGGTGACTTTGGAGCCAATCGTCTCGATGGTCTTCAGGGGGATGACAGCATCGATGGTGATGGCGGCAACGACACGATCTTTGGCGATAGTGGCTCGAATCTACTGGTGGGAAATACAGGTTTTGACACGTTGGTTGTCGCGGGTACGGTCACCTCGCGCTCGCGTCTCTCAGCCGACACTATTTTGGTGAGAGGCAGCTCCAATGGCGTTGCCTTTGAGCATGTCGCCAGCGGATTTGAGCAGGTGTCGCTGAATGGAGTGCTGCAGTCGCTTCCCTTTTTCATGGGTGAATCGGCAAGCAACAGCGTGCAGCCCACCTTGATCGCTGAAGTCTCCGTGCTGGAGGCGATCACGGGCTTTTCCACCGGCCAGACCCTGCAAGGCGATGCCCAGGCGAATGCGATCAATGGTGGTGCCGGTTTTGATGACATCGCCGGCCTTGATGGCAACGACACCCTGCGGGGCCTGGTGGGTGATGACCATCTTTTCGGGGGCAACGGCAACGATGGCCTGGTCGGTGGGGCAGGTGGCGATCTGCTCAACGGTGGCAACGGCAATGACCAGCTGCGCGGTGAAGCGGGCCGCGATGTTCTCATCGGTGGTGCCAATAATGATCTGTTCTTCTTCACCACGGCTTTTGCCGGCAGCGCCGACACAATTACCGATTACAATATCGATCAGGACGGCTTGCGCATCGCCGCCTCACTGGTGGGTCTGCCGGTGGGTGCACTGCCGGCGACACGCTTCAAGAACACCGCCCTGGCTGGATTGGATAGTGATGATCGCCTGATTTATAATGGTGCGAACCGTCAGTTGTTGTTCGATAGCAATGGTTCTGCTGCTGGTGGGCAGGTGTTGATCGCCACCTTCTCCACCCCGGGGCTCGCACTCAATGCCGCTGAAATTGTGCTGATCTGACTTCTGTCAGGGCTGCGGCTAGCTGCTGTGCTGCGAGGCGTCCCGCATCTGGGACGCCTGCTGGATCGCGCCTCCTGGGCCTGCTGATCAGTGCTCGATGCTCAGAGCTTGTGACTCAGAGCTTGCTGCTCAGGGCCTGGTGGGCAGCATCGCTCACACCTGGGCGAGCAGCTGCGCTTCCTGCTCGGCGCTCACCACCCGGCCCTGATCCTCAAACCCTTCCACCTGGTCGAAGTTGAGGTAGCGGTAGAGCTCAGCACCGTTGGGATCGATCTTGGCGGCGGCGATCGCCAGGTATTGCTCCTTGCTGGGGATGCGACCCAGCTGGGCGCATACCGCCGCCAGTTCGGCGCTGCCGAGATACACCTGGGCGCCATTGCCGAGGCGGTTGTTGAAGTTGCGGGTGCTGGTGGAGAACACGGTGGTGTTGTCTTCCACGCGGGCCTGGTTGCCCATGCACAGCGAACAGCCCGGCATCTCCATGCGTGAACCCGCCGCTTCGAAGATGGCGTAGTAGCCCTCTTCCTTCAGCTTCTCCTCATCCATGCGGGTGGGAGGGCACACCCACAGGCGCGCCTGATTCTGCCCCTGATCCTTGAGCACGGTGGCGGCGGCGCGGTAGTGGCCGATGTTGGTCATGCAGGAGCCGATGAACACCTCATCGATGCGAGCACCCGCCACTTCCGAGAGCGTTTTCACGTTGTCGGGATCGTTGGGGCAGGCCAGGATCGGCTCGGTGATCTGATCGAGATCGATCTCGATCACGGCGGCGTATTCGGCATCGGCATCGGCCTCGAGCAGCACCGGATTCGCCAGCCAGGCCTCCATGGCCCGGATGCGGCGCGCCAGGGTGCGGGCGTCGCCATAGCCACGGGCGATCATGTTTTTCAGCAGCGCCACATTGCTGCGCAGATATTCACTCACGGTTTCCACCGAGAGCTTGATCGTGCTGCCGGCGCAGGAGCGTTCGGCGGTGGCATCGGTGAGTTCAAAGGCCTGCTCCAGCTTGAGATCGGGCAGCCCTTCGATTTCCATGATGCGGCCGTTGAACACGTTCGTCTTGCCCTCCTTGGCCACGGTGAGCAGGCCCTGCTGGATCGCTACATAGGGAATCGCATTCACCACATCGCGCAGGGTCACACCCGGCTGCAGCGAACCGGAAAATTTCACCAGCACCGATTCCGGCATGTCGAGCGGCATGGCGCCGATGGCGGCGGCGAAGGCCACCAGGCCCGAACCGGCGGGGAAGGAGATGCCGAGCGGGAAGCGGGTGTGGCTGTCGCCGCCGGTGCCCACGGTGTCGGGCAGCAGCATGCGGTTGAGCCAGCTGTGGATGATGCCGTCGCCGGGGCGCAGCGCCACGCCACCGCGGGAGCTCATGAAGTCGGGCAGCTCGGCATGGGTCTTGAGATCCACCGGCTTGGGATAGGCGGCGGTGTGGCAGAAGCTCTGCATCACCAGATCGGCGGAGAAGCCCAGGCAGGCCAGTTCCTTCATCTCATCGCGGGTCATCGGCCCGGTGGTGTCCTGGCTGCCGACGGTGGTCATCAGTGGCTCGCAGCTGGTGCCGGGGCGCACGCCGGGCAACCCGCAGGCCTGGCCCACCATCTTCTGGGCCAGGGTGTAGCCCTTGCCGGTGTCGGCCGGGGCCACCGGGCGAATGAACAGATCCGAGGCGGGCAGACCCAGCTGGCTGCGCACCTTGTCGGTGAGCGAGCGGCCGATCAGCAGCGGAATGCGGCCGCCGGCACGCACCTCATCGGTGATCGTGCTGGGCTTGAGCTCAAAGCGGGCCACGATCTCTCCGGCTTTCGCTTCCCCGGCGGCGCGCTCGATCGTGCCGGCATAGGGGCGGATCGTGATCACATCGCCTGTGTTCAGGGCCGACACATCGCATTCGATCGGCAGGGCGCCGGAATCCTCAGCTGTATTGAAGAAGATCGGTGCGATCTTGCCGCCGAGTACCACACCACCACTGCGCTTGTTGGGCACATGCGGAATATCGGAGCCGGTGTGCCAGAGCACCGAATTGATCGCCGATTTGCGTGAGCTGCCGGTGCCCACCACATCGCCGACGTAGGCGACGGGATGACCTTTCTGCTTCAGCTGGGCGATCGTTTCCAGTCCGCCCGGCATGCGCGTCTCCAGCATCGCCGTGGCGTGCAGGGGAATGTCGGGCCGGGTGGTGGCGTGGGTGGCGGGGGAGAGGTCGTCGGTGTTGGTTTCGCCCTCCACCTTGAACACCGTGACAGTGATCTCGGCGGGGAGCTCGGGCCGGGCGGTGAACCACTCGGCGGCGGCCCAGCTGTCGATCACCCGCTTCGCCCACGGATTGCTGGCGGCGAGCTCGAGCACGTCGTTGTAGGCGTCGTAGACGAGCAAGGTGCGGCTCAGACCTGCGGCGGCCGCCTCGGCGATCGCGGCCTCAGGGCTGGAGAGCAGGCCGATCAGGGCACCGACGTTGTAACCGCCCAGCATCGTGGCCAGCAGCTGCACCGCCTGCACCGGGCTGAGCAGCGGGCTGCTGGCCTGGCCGGTGGCGACGGCATTCAGCCAGCTGGCCTTCACATAGGCGGCTTCATCGACGCCTGGAGGGATGCGCTCGCTGAGCAGATGCAGCAGTGTCTCCTCCTCGCCGGCGGGTGGGGCCTGCAGCAGCTCCGTCAGCGCCTGGGTCTGACGGGCATCCAGGGGCAGAGGTGGCACCCCCAGGGCCTGCCGCTCGGCGGCAGCGGCGCGGTAGCTCGCCAGCAGATCGGCGGCGGACAGGGGGCTGGTCTCAGGCATGGGAAGCGTGGGCGGAGTGGCCATGCCACGGTGGCGGTGGTGCCGTGCCACGGTGACGGGGCCTTCCATTGTCGACACCGGGGGTGCCGCCGCTGGTGACGATCGCTGCAGAAGCGGTTCGGACGGGCTTCACTCCTCGCTGTGGAGGCGTCGCAGCCGCGCCGACCCCCGCCCTTCCGGATCCACCCCGGCGAAGGTGGGTGGCAGCCAGACGTGCACCACCCTCAGCAGTGCAGCCGTGGCCAGGAACAGACAGACGGCCAGGATCTGCCGCCAGTCGCTTTCAAGTCCACCGTTGACGATCACCTCGCGCAGCACCGACACGATGGCGATCTCCACCGACACACCGATCGAGACGCGTTGTTCCTGCAGGTCGATGATCAACTGCGCTGATCATGACCACCGAGACCCACGACGCTCGCGAGCAGCATCGATCCCTTGCCAGCCGGTTGCAGCCGGCTCCTAGGCGAAGGGTTCGCTGTCCAGCAGGGTCAGGAAGGCATCGAGTCGGCGTCGGTTGGTGTTGCTGGCATCGAGGAGGAGGCGTCCGAGCAGAACAGTGCTTCGATCTGCGCGTTGAGCCGCTCGGATCTGAGATTGTGACGCTTCAGCTGCGCGTTCTCGCTCCTCAGCCGCCAGGTCGCGATCTCGGTCTCGCGCACGGGATGCCAGTTGAGCCTCGCCAACAGCCGTCGCCACGGCGGCAACGAGGCAAGGTAATCCGAGTTGCTGCGGTACTTCAACGGGACCGAATCCAGGGATGTCGACATGGATGTAACTGGTGAAGAAACTGATCAGGGCCAGCAGCAGCGCCACCGCGATCGCCACTGCGCCCTGGCCATCAAGGACTGGTTTCATGGTAGGTGGAACGGCAAGTGGCCGAGCCTGGGAGCAGCGAAGCCGCCCCCTTCTTCAGTGCCACCTCTGTCACAGCCCCCCTGCTGATCCGGCTCAGCCCGCCCGCGGCGCGGCTCGCTGCCCCACGGCGGCTGGCCATGGTCAGGGCGCCTGGCCGGCTGGGCAGCGGAGCGCGAAGACAGCGCCGCACCGCCGCCGCTGCGCCGATGCCCCCTGCCACTGCATCGGCGGCTGTGTTTCCTTTCAGCTTCTTTCACCCTGGCGCCATCGGCGCGGCGTCACGGCTGAGCCGGGACCACAGCTTCTAGGCTGACCCACTGGTTTCCCCGTCCCGCCGGTCCATGATCCCCACCTCCGATCTCCATGTGGTGGAGACCCGGCCGCTGCTGCCTCCTGCCCTGCTGCATCGCGAGCTGCCGATCAGCGAGACGGCTTCGCGCACGGTGCAGCAGGCGCGGGAGCGGATCAAGGCGATCCTGCATGCCGGTGATCCCCGCCAGCTGGTGATCGTGGGCCCCTGCTCGGTGCATGACGTGGAGGCGGCGCGCGAGTACGCGACTGCGATCGCCGAGGCGCATCGCCGCCACCGCGAGGATCTGGAGGTGGTGATGCGGGTGTACTTCGAGAAGCCGCGCACCACCGTGGGCTGGAAGGGGATGATCAACGACCCCCATCTCGATGGCAGCTACGACATCAACACCGGCCTGCGCCAGGCCCGCGGCCTGCTGCTGCATCTGGCCGAGATGAACCTGCCGGCCGCCACCGAGCTGCTCGATCCGGTGGTGCCGCAGTACATCGCCGATCTGATCAGCTGGACGGCGATCGGCGCCCGCACCACCGAAAGCCAGACGCACCGTGAGATGGCCTCGGGCCTGTCGATGCCGATCGGCTTCAAGAACGGCACCGATGGCAGCGTGACCACGGCGATCAATGCGATGGAGGCGGCGGCGCGGCCCCATCATTTCCTCGGCATCAGCCGCGAGGGACAGGCGGCGATCGTGAGCACCACCGGCAATCCCGATGGCCATCTGGTGCTGCGCGGCGGCAAGGGCGGCAGCAACTTCCACGCCGAGGCGGTGGCGGCAGCGGCCGAGCAGCTGGCCCGCGATGGCCTGCCGGCCCGCCTGATGGTGGATTGCAGCCATGGCAATTCGAATAAGGATTACCGCCGCCAGGGGGAGGTGCTGCGATCGGTTGCCGAACAGGTGCGCAGCGGCTCCACACCGGTGATGGGGGTGATGCTGGAAAGCCATCTGGTGGCCGGCAGCCAGAAGATCCCCAACGATCTGTCGCAGCTGGATGTGAGCCAGCTCACCTATGGGCAGAGCATCACCGATGCCTGCATCGATCTGCCCACCACCCTGGAGCTGCTCGAGGAGCTGGCCGCTGCCGTGCGCGATGTGCGCCAGCGCCGTCTGGTCACCGCCTGAGGCGAGGGGGCGGGCGACTGGCAGCCAGGGCCACCAAGGGAATGACGCAGCCAGCGCCGGGCTGGATCACACGGAATCCATGAAGATCCAAGGATCCTCGCTGAATCTTCACCGGGCTGGATGGTGAAGATTCAGCCTCAGGATGTGGCCTCCCGTGGGCAGGAGCATGGGGCTTGAGCCAGCCGTTCGGCAGAGCTGCTGCTGGACCCATGCATCTCACTGTGCTACCCTGAAAATCCTTTATTCAGGCGATAGCAGCCATGCCCGCGATTTCCCCAGGCATCAAGAGGCAGACGATCACCCCATTGACCTGGAAGGCCTTCGGTTACAACGATCTGGTGTTTGATTTTATCAGCGATTCCACGGTAACCACCGGAGATCGGGATGATCGGATTGTGATTAAAAACGCTAGTATTCGTTATAAGCAGATTGATTTTACTCTTACTAGCCTGACAGGTGCAACCAATACTTATAGGGCGGAATTGGGGAATAATGGTATTTTTAATGCCACTCTCGCTACCGGGGGGGGGATGACCTTGTCGACGCAAAATCTTATTATGTTCCGTTTCCTAAGTCCACGCTCGATCTAGGGCCGGGGAATGATGTGGCCAGAGGGGAGTTCGCGAGCGAGTATGATCACAATACACTTGACAGTTACGACCCTGATTATTCTGGAAGCGGTTCATACATCTTTGTCGGTTCTGTCGTCAGCGCTGGTGCTGGCGATGATTCTGTTTACTTTGGCTCCTCGTTTGATTCCACTTTCTACGGTGGCTATGGCGTCGATACGATCGTTTTCAGTGGCAGTCGCGCATCCTGGCGATTGACGTTTGATTATAAAGATGATGGCTCTGTCAAGAGCGTTAGCACGGCCGGCTACAACACGATCATCGGCTTCGAGGTGTTCAAGTTCAGCGATGCCACCTTCCGTCTGCCAGCGGAAAAAGAGCCTTCCCCGAAGCCCGATCAGCCCCCGGCTGGCCCCGGTGGCACCACCATTGCCCTGTCGGAATCCGGCTGGCGATCCAGTGCTGGTGGCGGTGGGCTGTGGTCGTTCCGGCCGAATCAGGTGAGCCTGCTCAGCGATACCAATGCCGGCGTGTTCTCGCTCACTGTCCCCGAACGCGTGCGTGCCGCCTGCCTCGATGGTGCCGATCAGCTGCTGGTGCGCAAGAGCCGCGGCAATGGTCTGCAGGTGGATGGGGTGCTGGATCTTGGCCCCGGTGCCGATCAGATCACGATCGATCTGAAGGACAGCCTCACCGGCCAGTCGTCGGGGCGGAATCCATCGGCCGCCTCCAATGCCCCGGTGGGCCTCCTCAACTACGGCCTGCTCGATGGCGGCAGCCAGGATGATCTCATCCGCGTCAGCACCAACAGCGGCACAGCGGTGCTCAACAACGGCGTGATCGAACTGGGCGATGGCAACGACACACTTGATGTGGGTCACACCGGCCTGCGCGGCAACGGGGCACCGTGTCGCTCGGGGCCGGCAACGATCTGTTCCGTGGCTTCGGATCCCATGCGCTCAACGGTGGCGCCGGGGCCGATGCGGTGCGCTTCAATCCCGGCCGTTACAGGATCACCGAACTGAGTGCCACGGTGTTTCGTGTGGTGCGCGCTGCCGACAGCCTGATCCTCACCGCCTTCGAATCGGTGGCCAGCAGCGATGTGCTCAGTGCCGTGGATCTCTCGCCCTCCAACATCCTTCCCCTGCGCGAAGGCACCTTGCAGGTGAGCAGCAGCAGCACTCGCTACCTGTAAGCAACCTGGGCCGCATGGCCCCTGGAGGCTCCAGCCCGCTGCGCCCCACAGGCTCTGGTGAGCTGTAGCGGCGAGCTGCATTGCGGCTTCTGCTATGGCTCCGCCTCACCCCACCGGCTGCCTCAGCACACCGGCCGGCGCAGCCGCGGCCGCTCATGCGGGGTCCCAGCTGGCTCATGCGGGGTCCCGGCGCCTGTGCCATCCTCGCAGCCATCCCTTCCCGTTTCGCGGTGGTCGCCAGCGACAAGCTCTTTTTCTGGCTCTTCCAGGAGCGCACGGAGCGTCTGCAACCCCTGGTGGCCAGCCTGCTGGCGGAGATGGACGGCTACAGCTTCAGTGCTCCGGTGATCAAGGAGCGGGAGGTGCGTCTCGATGGCCTGTTCCTGCCGCCGCCCGATCAGGTTCTCCACAAGCCAGCGATCATCCTCGAGGCCCAGATCAAGGCCGATCCGGAGTTTCTGCTGCGCCTTTACAGCGAGAGTGCCCTGGTGCTGCGCCATCACCATCGCCAGGGCCAGCCGCTGCGTCACTGGCGGGTGTTGGTGATCTGCCCCTCTCGCGATCTCGATTTCGGTGATCCGCTGCCGGTGCAGGAGTTCGTGCGTGAGCGGCTGCTCTGGATCGAGCTGGCCCCGGACCGCATGCCTCCTGCGGCACCTCCATTGCAGCGAGCCTTGGGTCTCTTGCTGCTGCCGGTGGAGCACCTGCCGGCCAGCACAGAGGCGATCCGCTCCCAGGCGGCTGGCACTCCCCTGGCCGCTGACATCAACGATGTGATCGCCGCTATTCTGCTTTCACGCTTCCGAAACTGCACCATCAGCGAGGTCTGTGCCATGAGCGGAATCACCATCGACGACTTCACCCAGAGCGTCGCCTTCCGCGAGATCTATGGGCTCGGCAGCCTGCAGGGTCGTCAGGAGGGGCGCCAGGAGGGTCTTCAGGAGGGGCGCCAGAAGGGCATCCTTGAAGGACGGCAAGCCGAGGCGGCGGCCATGGCCCTGCGCCTTCTGCAACGTCGCTGCGGCTCCATGACCCCGGAATGGCAGAGCCTTGTCAAAGCCCTTCCCTTGGCTGATCTGGAAGCGCTGGCGGAGGCACTGCTCGAGTTCCAGGGCCCCGAGGATCTCACCGCCTGGTTGGCTGACCGCCAGAAGTGATCGCTCAGGCCTGCGTGATCCGTCAGTCCTGATTTATGGGATGCCCGAGCGGCATCGGCGGCCGGTCTGGCAAGCATGCCGCCAGGTTCAGCTCAGCACAGGTCGCCAGCGCGGGCCGGGATTCAGACCACCAGCCCAGCCAGCAGCAGGGCCTGGTTGCGTTCGGACTGCTTCCGGGCCATGGCCTGCAGCACCTCAGGAAGCTGGGGTTCCCTCTGCTGCAGCGCCTCGAAGACGTCGCGGCTGAGCAGGAACGCATCGACGTAGGTGCTGGCCACAGCCCGGCAGCAGCGAGGCTCCTTAAGAAAGAAAGAGAGATCGCCGAGGTAATCACCGGCTGTCACGGTCAGCAAGCGCTCGGGAAGAGGCTGATCGGTTTCGATGCGAACCTCACCGCGCGTGATGAATACAATCGCATCGCCGATCACATCGGCTTCCAGCACCACCGTTCCGGGTGGGTAGCTGATGGGTTCCAGCAGCAGAGCCAGTCGCTTGCGCAGCGCTGGCGTGGCAGCTGTGAACAGAGGCACATGACAGACGCTGTCCCGCAGAATCGCGAGCATCACTTCGCTGTGCAGTTCCGTAGGCAGATTCTCGAACATCGTCATCGGCTGCACACCCCTGTTTCGCGCCCATTGGTAATCATTGAAGCGACGCACGCGGTGGCAGATCTCTGGATCGACTCCATACCGCTTCAGGTAGACACTGATCGCTGACTGGCGGTTGCTATGAGCCAGCCTGCCCTGATCGAGATCGCTGATGATGCTGACCACATTGCCAACGGCGAAGGCATAAAGAGACGCGCCGGTGAACATCATCAGAGTGGCCACGAGCATCTCTGGTGGGGTCTCGGGTGTGATGTCGCCGAACCCCACGGTGGTGAGCGTGGTGACAGTCCAGTAAAGAGCGTGAAGATAGAGCGAATCGAATTGATCGCGCACCAGATTCAGGCGCTGAATCCAACCGTTGGGCCCGAGTTCCCGCAGGCCGATCCAGAGCCACAGGCAGGCTCCCCCATTGGCGACCAGCAGAATGGTGAGGCCATAGCGCAGCATGCGCAGCACGGATGTCTGCAGCACCTGCAGCGATTGCCAGCGCCCCGTGATGCGCACCAGCTTGTTGAGGCGCAGCAAGGGCAGCAGCAACAGCCAACTCAGCGGCGGGATTGAGGCGACAACCAGGACATAGGGAAGATTGGCGAGCAGATCGATCCAGAAGTTGAAGCGCAGATAGCGAGCGGCGATCGCGCGACGATCGCGCACGATCTCACCTTCTTCCTCGATGCTGGTGACGAAGCTGAGTGCCACATCGCACAACCCGATCAGGCTGAAGGCCATCCACCAGGGGGTGAGCTCCAGGTGATTTGCGGTGCCCTTGAGCAGCTCCAGCGGCAGCAGCAGACCGGTGATCAGAGCGATGGCGGCGATCAGGATGTCCCAACCGAGCCGGAAGCCGCCGTCTTCCCGCAACACTCTCATCGTTGCCCCTGGCCCGCCGACGGCCGCAACGCAGCGAGATGTCCCCGTGGCTTCTCTCCCCGGCGGGCATCGCCCCCTGGAAGCGCCCGGCCGCTGCTCAGAGAAGCCACCCGCAGACGCAACACCAGCCCATCACGGCAATCCGGCCACGATAGAGGCCCAGCCACAACGGGTCCATCAACGGGCCCACCAATGCGCCCCAGCTGTGACATCGGCCTCTTGGTACAGGGCGGCCGCCGGGGAGACATCGGGGCAAAAGCTAATCCTGACACTCAAGGAATGCGAGTGCTAATCCCTTGGCTTCCTCAACGGATTGTTCGGGCTGGACAACAGCGGTCAGCAAGAGGCGTAGGGTGAGCCAAACAAACCCATCTGGAGGTTGGCGGATGACCTACCTTCTTCAATTCTGCGGTCTGTCAGATCCGCTGCAGCTCTTCTATCTGGAGCAGCGCAGCGCCGCAGCAGCCACTGCAGCAACCGCCGCCACCGCAGCAGCCGGCACTGAGGCAGCTCCCGGGCCGGTGTTCGCCGGGTTCCGGCCGTTTCAGCTCGATGATCTGCTCGGCTGGGCGCTCGATACCGCCGGGCGCCGCCACTGGGATGGCGAGCAGATTCAACGCACCGTGCTTGCGGTGTGGATGGAGCGGGCTGGTGTGATCCACCAGTGGCAGAGCCGGCTGCGCCAGGAACCCCCCGAGCGGTTGTTGGTGGCGGCCCTCGGCAGCCGCCAGGACTGGCGCCTCCGCTGCGAAACCCTGCTGCAGGTCTGAACACCTCGTCTTCGCTCGTCCTCAGCGCTAGCGCTCTGCGGCCCCAGACCCTGGGCCCGCTTCCGGGGCCCCTTCTCCGCGCTGATCCTTGCGTGCAGACGGCAGAGTCAGCGGCTCAGCTCAGCCATGTCCAGGCCAGGGCCACCGCCAGCGGCACCGTCAGGTTGTCGAGGCCGAGCAGGGCGATCTGCTCCAGGCCGGTGGCCCCCAGGGCGATCGCCAGCAGCAGCAGCGGTGCCGGCGCTGAGGATCCGGCCGCGGCCGCCACCGCCTGCAGGCTCATCAGGCTGGCCAGGGCCATGGTGAGCGTGCCCGCCAGGGAGCGCCGTTCCCCCAGCACCTGCCAGCTGGCTGAAGCCAGTTGCGGCCCCACCAGCCCGGCCAGGCCGTCACCCACCGCCATCACCAGCACCCCGGCACACACGGCATCGGCCCGCCATGGCCAGAACAGCCCCAGCAGCAACGTGATCGACGCGCCATAGGCCACCGTGCCGTAGCTGCGGCGGCCCACATCCTCGATCGCCGCCAGCAGGCGCAGGCGATGGTTCAAGGTGGCCAGCAGCGTGATCATGGCGGCTGCCGGCAACGCCACCCAGCGATCGATCCCCAAGCTCCAGGCCAGCGGCACCACCGCCCCACCACCGATGTGCACCAGCTTGCGGCTCCATTCGGCGGCCTCGGGCCAGCGGTGGCGGATCAGCAGCGCCCCGGTCGCCAGGGCGCCCAGCCAGAGCGCCACCACCGCCACCCCTCGACCCTGCTGCAGCCACCAGCTCGGCAGTTCAGGCCCTGGCACGCGGAGATCAGGCCGCCTGTTGGTGGTTGCTCATCAGCCGCAGCTTCATGATCGCCTTGGCCTCCAGTTGCCGGACCCGTTCGCGTGACACATTGATCTCACGCCCGATCTCCGCCAGGGTGAGGGGCTCGGCTCCCTCCAACCCGAAGCGCAGTTTCAGGATCTTCTGCTCGCGGTCGTTCAGCTGCGACAGCCAGCCGCCGAGATGCTCCTTCTGCAGGTGGCGATCCATCGAATCGAAGTGCTCGCCGCTGGCCGGATCGGCGATCAGCTCCCCCAGGGTGCTGCGGTCTTCATCGCCGCGGGCGTGGGCATCGAGGGAGGCGCAGGGAGCGCTCTGAGAGAGCAGGTCCTCCAGTTCCTCCGGTGCCATGCCCATCGCATGGGCCAGTTCCAGGCGATTCGGCTGGCGACCGAGCCGATGGGTGAGCTCACGGGTGATGCGCCGCATCCGCGACAGCTTTTCACTGATATGGATCGGCAGGCGGATCGTGCGGGCGCTGTTATCGATCGCGCGGGTCATCCCCTGGCGGATCCACCAGTAGGCATAGGTGGAAAACTTGTAGCCCATCGCCGGATCGAACTTGTCGACGGCCCGCTCCAGGCCGATCGCCCCTTCCTGCACCAGATCCAGCAGTTCCAGGCCCTGGTTCTGATATTTCTTGGCGACGCTCACCACCAGCCGCAGGTTGGCGGCCATCATCCGATCGCGGGCCCGCTGGCCCATGCGCACCTGCCGCTGCTGGCGCGGGGTGAGCGGTTCCTGACACTCCTGCTGCAGCCGCTTGGCCGCCTGCACGTGGTGGGCCAGCTCGATCTCCTCGGCCGCGGTGAGCAGCGGCACACGGCCGATGGTGCCCAGATACCAGCCGATGGAATCGGAACTGAGACGTCCGTTGCCGCCGCGCAGGGCGACCCCCTTGATGGCGGTACTGCGTGCTGCGCTGGCTCCACCCCTGGAGCTGCCGTCCCTGCTGGGACGTGCGTCGGGCTGGGAGCCCTCAGGGCTGGACTGTTGTTCTGAACGGCCTTCATCCCGGCGCCCATTCGGACGTCGCCATGAAAATGCCGAATGCAGAGGCGTCCCCATCACCCCAGGCCTCCGGATGAATTTGGCGGGAATGTAGCACCCAGGCCCTGCAGTGGTGGCCTTGAATTGGAAGACTTCCTATATCGGCACACGCCTGTGGAGGCGAGGCGGGGGCCTGGCTGTATCGCTGGATGCGTCGTGTTGTTCCTCAGCTGTTCTTCATGTGTTGGTTAGGCCGCCGCGCCAGCGTTGCATCAGGGTCGTCTGCACGATCGAACGATCGCCTTCCGGTTGCGGTTGGCTGAAATGGCCGTCGCTGTGCATCTGCCAGGCGGCGCTGTCTTCCAGGTAAAGATCGATCAGCTGTTCCAGGTGCTGACGCAGCTGCGGATCTTCGATCGGTGCCATAGCCTCGACGCGTCGATCGAGGTTGCGAGGCATCCAGTCGGCGCTGCCGATGAACAGTTCCGGCGCACCGCCATTGGCGAACCAGAACAGGCGCGAGTGCTCCAGGAAGCGCCCGATCACGCTGCGCACCATGATCCGATCGCTGATGCCCTCGATCCCCGGTCGCAGGCAGCACATGCCGCGGATCACCAGCTCGATCTGCACCCCCGCCTGGGAGGCCTCGTATAACAGCGCGATGATCGCCGGATCGACCAGGGCATTCATCTTGGCTCGGATCCGGCCGCCCCGACCCTCCTGGCAGTGGCGGATCTCGCGGCGGATCAGTTCCTCCATCCCCTTGCGCAGGCTCACTGGGGCCACCAGCAGCTTGCGGAAACTCTGCTGTTTGGAGAAGCCGGTGAGATAGTTGAACAGCTCCACCAGGTCCTGGCCGAAATCCTCGCGGGCGGTGAGCAGGCCGATATCGGTGTAGAGATTGGAGGTTTTGGAGTTGTAGTTGCCAGTGCCGATATGCAGGTAGCTGCGCAGTTTCTCCTTTTCGCGTCGGATCACCAGGGCCACTTTGGTGTGGGTCTTGAGGCCGATCACTCCATACACCACATGCACACCGGAGTTCTCCAGCTGGCGTGCCCACTGAATGTTGTTGTCTTCATCGAAGCGGGCTTTGAGCTCCACCAGCGCCATCACCTGCTTACCGTTCTCGGCCGCCCGGATCAGGGCCGCCACCACCGGTGAATCCTTGGAGGTACGGTACAGCGTCATCTTGATCGCCAGCACCGAGGGATCATCGGCGGCCTGGTTGAGAAATTCCTCCACCGAGGTGGCGAACAGGTCGTAGGGGTGCTGCAGCAGCACATCCTGGCGCCGGATCACCCGGAAGATGCTCTCAAAATCCTCCGCCTTGATCGAGCCATCGGCGAGGCGGGTGCGCTGGGTCCGGTTCAAGGCCGGCACGGTGCGGCCCTGGAACGGCTTGTCCTTGAGCTGGGGCAGCGGCAGCGCCAGCAGGCCCATCAGATCGTCGAGCCCCAGGGGGCCGTTGATCCGGTAGACATCCGCCGCCTCCACATCCATGCCCTCCATCAGCAGCTGCACCACGTCGTCCGGCATCTCATTGGCCACCTCCATGCGCACCACCTCGCCGCCCATGCGCCGTTTGCGCAGGCCCTCCTGCAGCGCCTCCATCAGGTCGTCGGCCTCGAGATCGCGCAGCTCCAGGTCGGCGTCGCGGGTGATGCGGAAGAAGTAGTGGCCTTCGATCACCATGCCCGGGAAGAGCAGATGCAGGTTGAACGACACCAGCTGCTCCAGCGGCACCGCCGTGTAGCAGGGGGCTGGCTGGCGGCCGCTCAGGTCCACCGGGATCGGCACGAAGCGCGGCAGAATCTTCTGCGGCACCTTGATGCGGGCGAACTGCTGCTGGCCGCTGTCGGGATCGCGGATCAGGGCCGCCACGTTCAGGCTGAGGTTGCTCATGAACGGGAAGGGGTGGGCCGGATCGACCGCCAGCGGTGTCAGCACCGGGAAGATGGAGCTGCGGAAGTAGTCATCCGCCCAGCGCTTCTGTTCGTCGTTGAGCCGCAGGTAATCGATCAGCTGAACACCATATTCAGCCAGGTTGCTCTTGAGGGAATAGCGATAGTGCTGCTGCTGCAGATCCAGCAGTGGCCGCAACTTGGCATGAATGGCATCGAGCTGTTGCCTTGGTGTGAGGCCATCGTCGCTGAGGGTGCTGATGCCGGCTTCCAGCTGTGATTTCAGCGATGCCACCCGCACCATGAAGAACTCATCGAGGTTGTTGCTGAAGATGGCGCTGAATTTGGCCTGCTCCAGCAGCGGTGTGTGTTCATCGAGGGCCTGCGAGAGGACACGATGGTTGAAATCGATCCAGCTCAGCTCGCGGTTGATATAGAGCTCAGGGGCGACAAGCGGTTCGGACATCGGCGGGTCATCTCCTCTGATCTCTGTTCAGAACGTAGCAATCTCAGCCCCCTCGCTTCGGTGTCGCCGCCGGCGGGCCCGGGTAGGCCGCCGTACCGGGAACGCCGCCGGCCACCAGGGCGGCCACCGCCAGCAACAGGCCGATCCCAAGCCAGAAAGGGCTGGTGCGCCCCAGGGTCTCGTAGGCCAGCCCGGCCACCGGTGGGCCGATGAAGCTGCCCAGGCTCTGCAGGCCCTGCAGGCTGCCCAGAGCGGTGCCCTGGCCGCCGTCCGCCAGCCGCCGCGACACCAGCGCCCGCAGGCAGGGGGTGACCAGACCGGTGCCGAGCGCCAGCAGCGACACAGCGCTGAACACCGGCACACCGGCGGCCCCCGGCCGCGCCAGCGGGATCAGCAGGCAGCCCGCCACCACGAAACCGAGCCCGGCCAGGCTGAGGCGCCACTCGCCGAAGCGCGCCACCAGCGGTCCGATCAGCCCCCCCTGCACCACCGTGGCCACCACCCCCACCACCAGGAAGGCGGCGCCCGCCAGGCCGGGCCCCCAGCCGAAGGCCTGCTTGAAATAGAGCACCAGCACGGCGGTGAAGCCGTTGAAGGCCAGGAAGAAGAGCAGGAAGGCACCGCACAGCCGCCGGATCTGCGGGTTGCGGAACACGCGCCACAGCTGGGTGAAGGGTTGCAGCTCCCGCCGGCGCGGCAGGGGGATACGGGCTTCGATCGGATGGGTTTCCGGCAGCAGCACGAGCACCATCACCAGGTTGAGCGAGGCGATCACCACAGCCACCAGCAGCGGCAGGTTGACGTTCACCCGGCCCAGCACGCCCCCCAGGGCCGGTCCGAGAATGAAGCCCAGCCCGAAGGCCACCCCGATCAACCCGAAGGCCCGCGCCCGTTGCTCCGGGGCGGAGACATCGGCGAGCACGGCGGCGGCCGTGGCGGCGGTGCCACCGCTGAAGCCATCGATCAGCCGCGCCAGGAAGAGCAGCAGCAGCGGCAGTCCGGCGGCGCGGGCCTCGGGCCAGAGGCGGGCCCAGGGGAAGGCGAGGGTGGCGGCGAACAGGGCCAGGCCGAGCACCGAGCCGGCGACGCACAGGGCGATCACCGGTTTGCGGCCATAGCGGTCGCTGAGGGCCCCGAGCAGGGGGGTGACCAGGAACTGGGCCACCGCATAGCTGCCGGTGAGCAGGCCGAGGATGCGGCCATCGCTGCTGTAACTGGCCAGCAGAAAGGGCAGCAGCGGAAAGATCAGGGTTTCCCCCAGCCGGTCATTGAGCAGGGTGAGGAAGGCGCTGAGCAGCGTTGAGGGGCGTGCCAGACCCATGGGGAACCTCCGGCTGGACGGTTCACCCTCCCACGGCCGCCGCTCCCAGACCGGTCGGCGGGGGCGCTCCGGTCGGGCCGTGGCCGCTGAGACGCCTCCGGCTGTTCTGGGAGGCCGCTGCACAGGTCTGCGAATCGTCCCGGCTGAACCTCACCCCGGATCAGCGGCCTTCGCAGGCGACACCGCGCTGTCGCCAACAGGCAGCCGCCACAAATCGAGGGTTGCAGCTGGATGACGAAAAGCTGAATCTGCGCTGAAACATGTTTATCGTGGCGATCAGATTCAACACCGAAAGATCGCCCCTCCTCCCTCCGCTCGTCGCGCTCCGCGCCATGGCCTGGGTCCCGCCCGGGGCAGCGCCGGTCTGCCGCTGGCAGGGGGCGCCGGTCGGGCCACAGCCCTGTTGGCGCCCTATCGCTCCGACGCAGCAGAGCCCGGTTCCGCCTCCATGCCAGGGTCCGGGGCCCTGCCCTCTGCGTCACCCGCCACCGAGCCGGCCGCGTCGCCGCTGCCCTCGGCGTTGCTCAGTGCACGGGTGGTGGTGATCTCCGATTTCAACTGCCCCTATTGCTTCACGCTCAACGAGTGGCTCGGATCCCTGGGGCTGGCCGATGCGGTGCGCTGGGTGGGGGTGGAGCACAAACCGCATCTGCCCCGTGGGCTGGCGGATCCGAACCGGCCTGATGATCGCGCCACCCTGATCCGGGAAGTGGAGGATGTCAGCCGCCGTGCCCCGGAAGTGGGGGTGAGCCTGCCGTCGGTGTGGCTCAATTCCCATACGGTGCTGCTGGTGCAGGCCTATCTCGAGGATGAGCATCCCGAGGTGGCCCATCGCGTTCGTCAGGCCCTGTTCCGCGGTTTCTGGCGCCACGGTCTCAACATGTCTGCCGATGCGGTGATCGAGGACTGCCTGCATCAGGTGGGGCTGTCGCCGCCCAGCGGTGAGGTGCTGGATGAGCAGGATCTGGCGGTGGTCACGGCCTGGTGGGCCCGGGAGCTGGATCGCATTCCCTGCATGCTCGCCCCCACCGGAGCGCGCCATCTGGGTCTGCAGGATCGCGCCGCCGTGGAGGCCTTCGTGCTGGGTGCCCTGCGCGATCGGCTCGGTGGTGATGGCTGCCGCTGAAGGCCCACCGGCGGCCACAATGGTCAGCGCCCCATAGTCCCACCCCGAGGCCCGGATGATGGCTGGTGTTGAGGACTGCGGCGCCGGCGCTGGCCAGGCTGATGCCAGCGTCCCCGATGGCGGCCCTGCTGATGCCAGCGTTGCTGATGGCCTCGGTCGCCAGGCTGTCCCCGCCGAGACTGTTGCCCCCGCCGAGGCTGTTGCCCGCGCCGAGGCTGTTGATCCCGCCAAGCGAGTGGATCCCCCTGCCGACGACCCCGCCCAGCGGCGGCTCCTGCAGCGGCAGGTGAAGCGGCTGGAGCATGAGCTGCGCCAGGCGGTGCGGGCCCTGCCCCATCTGCGCCAGATGGTGGAGTTCAGCGCCGATGGGCTGCTGCTGCTTGATGGCGCTTTCCGCGTGCTCGATGGCAATGCCCGCCTGGCGGAGCTGCTGCAGTGCGTCGATGGTGGTGAGCTGTATCACCAGCCCCTGGAGCGCTGGCTGGCCCTGCCCCAGGAGGCTGCGGTGCTGCGCCAGCGGTTGCAGGCGCTTGCGCCGGGCCAGACCCTGCGCATGGAGGTGAGCGTGGGGGCCGCGGCCGGCCGCCACCTGCCGATGGAGCTTGAGGCCCGTTCCCTGCGCGATGCCGATGGCCTGCAGCCCCGCTGGACCGTGTCGCTGCGGGATATCAGTGAACGGCGTCGGCTCGAATCCAGCGAGGCAATGCTGCAGGTGCAGCAGACCCTGATCGCCGAGCTGCGACGCAGTGAGGGCCGCTTCCGGGAGCTGGTGGAACAGCTGCCCGATGGCCTGGCCCAGCTCGATGCGGCGCAACGGCTGCTGTTCATCAATCCGGCCCTTGAGGCGCTGCTGGGGGAACCGGCGGCGGCGCTGGTCGGCACCTCGTTGGAGCGCTTCCTTCTCCCCCAGGATCAGGCCGCCTGGCAGCGCTGCGGCAGAGCGCTGCTGGCCGGTCGCAGCTGTCAGCTGCATGTGTCGATCCGCGATGCCCAGGGTCAGGTGCGGGCCCTGGAGCTGGAGGTGCTGCCCCGTTGTGATGGGGCGGGCCTGCAGCAGGGCAGCACCCTGCTCGCCCGCGATGTCAGCGAGCTCAAGGCGGCCCGCCGGGAGTTGCAGCGCCTGTCGCTCAGCGATCCGCTCACAGGCCTGGGCAATGAGCGCAGCAGCCGTCGCGTGCTGCGCGAACACCTGCAGCAACGCTCGCAGCTGCCTCTGGCGGTGCTCTGGCTCGATCTCGATGGTTTCCGTCGCGTCAACCACAGCCAGGGCCGCGCCAGCGGTGATCGCCTGCTCTGTGCCGTGGCCGATCAGCTGCGGGGCTGGAGCCGTCCCGGCGACTGGCTGGCGCGGCCGGGCAGCGATGAGTTTCTGGTGATCCGCCCCGGGGTGGATGAGCAGGGGGCCTGGGCGATGGCGGCCGATCTGCAGCGCGCGCTCGCCTGTGCGGTGGCCCTGCCTGATGGCGAAGGGCTGGGGGTGGGATTCAGTGCCGGCATCAGCCTCTATCCCCGCCATGGCGCCGAGGGGGATGCTTTGCTGCGCCATGCCGCCACCGCCCTCGGCCGCGCCCACGACAGCGGCCAGGGACTGGTGCTGTTCTACGAGCCGGCCTTCACTGAGACGTTGCGGGTCGAGCTGGGACTGGAGGGGCGACTGCGCCAGGCGTTGGACAGCGGCGGGCTGCGCCTGATGTATCACCCCCAGTTCGATGGCAGCGGTCGCCTGATCGGCAGTGAGGCCCTGGCGCGCTGGCGCGATGGCAGTCGCGGCGAGGTCAGTCCGGGCTTGTTCATCCCTCTGGCGGAGCGCACCGGCATGATCCAGCCCCTGGGGCGCAGGGCCCTGGAGGAGGCCTGCGCCCAGCAGCGTCGCTGGCTGGCGGCCGGGCTGCGGCCGTTGCGGGTGGCCGTGAATGTGTCGCCGCGGCAGCTGCTGGGCTCAGCGATGGCGATGAGTGCGATCGTGCAGGCCACCCTGGAGCGCCATGGGTTGCCGCCGCAGCTGCTGGAGCTGGAGATCACCGAATCGGGGATCCTGCCGATCACCGGGGTGAGTGAGGAGATCGAGCGGCTGGCGGCGTTGGGGGTGACCCTGGCGATCGATGATTTCGGCACCGGTTATTCGTCGCTGGAATCGCTGCATCGCCTGCCGATCCACAAATTGAAGATCGATCAGAATTTCACCGCCAATCTGCTTAGCAGTGATTCGGCCCGGCTGATCGTGCGCGCTGCCCTCACCATGGCGCGGGAGCTGGGCATGCAGTCGTTGGTGGAGGGGGTGGAGACAGCGGAGCAGGCCGATCTGCTCACCGGCATGGGCTGTGATGGCTTCCAGGGTTATCACTTCGCCCGGCCGCTGGAAGCGGAGGACTTCGCCGCCTTGCTCGCCGAGCGGGCGGCGGATGCCGCCGGCGGCTGAGGTGGAACGGCAGCACCCTGGCCGTGCCTGCCGGCTCACCTCCGGGGAAGGGGACCCGTGAAGATGGCAGGCAGGACTCCGTCGCAAAGCCACCAGGCGACGGGGCCGCCTGCGACAGGCCGGCCATTCCTCTGGATCCGCGGCTGGATCTGCGGGTGTGGCCGCCTTGTTCCAGTCCTGATCCCGGATCTTGTCCCCATGGAGCCCACGCCTCTCCCCCCGGTTCTGAGTCCGACGCCGGAGCTGCCCTCAGCCGCTGCGCCCTGGCCCGCGGCGGGGAGCCTCCGTCTTGATGCCAGCGGTGCGGTGCTCGTGGCGGTGGCCCTCAGCGGCCTGGCGCTGGTGCTGTTTCTGGTGCTGCATCTGGCGGCGGTGTCGCTGGCATTGCTGGCTCCGGCCGCGTTCGAGCAGCTGGCCAGCTGGCTGCATGGGCGCCTGTGGCTGCCGGTCGTGGAGCTGGCGCTCGCTTTCACCCTGCTGCTGCATCCGCTGCTGGCTCTGGGCCGCACCCTGATCGCGCGCCAGCGCCGCGGCCCGGTGGCCGGGCCCAGTTCCAGTCGGCGGCGCGGTGCCTTGGAGGGTGTGGCGGCCTGGGCCGGCCGCGGCCTGCCGGTCAGCGGTGGACTGCTGCTGCTGTTCCTGGTGGTGCATCTGGCCCAGCTGCGCTGGCAGCGACCACCGGCGGGAGCGGAGCTGGCGGCGCTGCTGGCGGCGCTGGCGTCCCCCTGGGCGGTGCTGCTGTACAGCCTGGCTGGCGTGGCCCTGGCCCTGCATCTGCTCCATGGCCATGAGAGCGCCCACCGCAGCCTCGGGATCCTTCAGCCCGCCAACCGCATCGCCATCCGCTGGGGCGGCCGGGCGCTGGCGCTGCTGCTGGGGGGAGGTTTTGCCCTGCTGCCCGTGGCGCTGGTGCTGCAGGCGCAGCTGGGTGGAGGTGCTGCGGCAGGTTTGCGATAGCGCTCGATTGATGGTGGGGCTGGTCGGCCGGTGCGATCCTGATGCGATCCGATCAGACATCACCATCGACGACACGCAGATCACCTGGTCGATTCCGGGGCAACCGGGCTACGCCGCCTATCCTGTTTCTTAAGGGCACCTCGAATAATCGGCGTTCAACAAAGCATCTGCAGACAACAAAAAGCCGCCACTTAGGCGGCATAGCAAAGATCCTGGCACGACTTTCTCGCTAGAATATCAAAGAGAGTAAGTCCATTTTTGCATCCTTATGCAGCTGCTGTCAGGTTGGAAGTACGCTGGAGATACCTGAGAAAGTTGA
>JBJTQH010000024.1:0-79282 GCA_046075505.1 Cyanobium sp.
CGAACCGGCATGCACCTCCAGAGCCAGCACCCTCCAGCCTTTTGCCGCCAGCGGCAGGGAATAGGTGCCGATGCCGCAATAGGCATCGACCAGTTCGCCGGTGGGGGCTCCGGCCGCCTGCAGCAGCAGCGGCACCACCCGCTCGGCCTGCAGGGTGTGCACCTGAAAGAAGGTGTCGGAGGCGATCTCCAGCTCCAGGCCAGCGAAGCGCTCCAGCAGCACCTCCCGCCCGGCCAGGCGCAGGGTGCGCGCACCGAACAGCTGATTGGTGGGTTCGGGCTGCAGATTCAGGGTCACCCCCACCACCTGGGGCCAGCGCGCAAGCCAGCTGCGGGCCATCAGCTCCAGATCGGGCAGATCGGGGTGGGTGGCGATCAGGGTGATCAGCTGTTCGCCGCTGTGGTGCCCCAGCCGCAGGGCCAGATGCCGCAGACCACCGCTGCCGTGGCGATCAACCGGCCAGTCGCTGGCCTCCAGATCGCGCTTGAGCGGAGCGATCAGGGCCTCCAGGCGCGGATCGAGCACCGGGCAGCGGTTCATGTTGACGATCCGATGGGTGCCGCGCCGGTAGAAGCCGGCCCGCAGTCGCCCGTCGCCGTCCCGCTCCAGCGGGATGATCGCCCGGTTGCGGTAGCCAAGCTCAGCGGCGGAGGGGAGCAACGGCGCCACCGGATGCTCGAGACCACCGATGCGCTGCAGGGTCTGCTGCACATGGTTCTGCTTCCAGCGCTGCTGCGCCTCCGCTTGCAGCGGCTGAAGACTGCAGCCACCGCAGTGGTCCGCCAGAATGCACGGCGGCCGGCGACGGTCGGGGGATGGCTTCAGGGTCTGCAGCAGCTCCGCACGCCCGAGGCCGCGGCGGCCGGGCAAAGGCCGCACCTGCACCTGTTCCCCCGGCAGGGCACCGGGCACCGCGAACACCCGACCGTCGCTGCGGCCGATGCCCTGGCCGTGGCGATCGAGATCGACGATGTCCAGAATCAGCGCAGCAGCGGGCCCGGTTGCGGCGGAGTCACTGGCAGCGGCTCCAGCCACAGCGGAGTCTCTGCGGCGCAGCCCGGCTCCGGAGCGGCCGGCCGCGTCAGCAGAGCGCCCGGGAGCGGCGATGGGCCTGGCCTGCGGGGCGGCATCGGCGGTGGGATCTGCCTGTTCCACGGCGGCGACATCGGCCTGAACCCCGACCCTATCGGTCCGCGTGCAAACGGGCGTTACACGTTTGTGCATCCCTCCGGATCCGTCAGGAGCGCTCGATAGGATGCGCACGTCTGTGGTCGCTGCCATGAGCGTCGTTCGCGATCTGATCCTCCAGGCCGATGATCAGCTCCGCTATCCCACCGGTGGCGAGCTGCGCTCGATGGTGGATTTCCTTGGGGGCGGGAGTCGTCGCCTCGGGGTGGTTCGGGTCCTCACGCAGAACGAGAAGAAGATCGTCAACGAGGCTGCCCGTCAGCTGTTCACGCGCAAGCCTGAATACGTGGCACCGGGCGGCAATGCCTTCGGCCAGAAGCAGCGGGCCCAGTGCCTGCGCGATTACAGCTGGTATCTGCGCCTGGTCACCTACGACGTCCTGGCCGGCAGCACCGAGATGATCCAGCAGATCGGTCTGGTCGGCGCCCGCGAGATGCACAACAGCCTCGGCGTGCCGATGCCCGGCATGGTGGAGGCGATGCGCACCCTCAAGGAAGCCTCGCTCGATCTGCTCAACGGTGACGATGCAGCCCTGGCGGCACCCTATTTCGATTTCCTGATCCAGGGGATGCAGACCACCACCTGAAGTCCGGCCGGTCCATCGCCTGAGGCGGCCCCTGGAGGGGCCGCTTTTTTGTGGGCTGCTACTGGCCGTGGACCCCAACCTCTAGTAGCTCAGATGAGACTAGATCCTGGTCTCATGTAAAGTCTCAGATGGAAGAGGCGATACGGATCCGGCCCTGCTTCGGGCTGTCCCGGTGGTCAGGCCAGGGCCCGGCCTGGCTGCCAGGGCAGAAGGTCGGACCGACGACAGAGCCGAGCCGCCAGGTGCGCAACACCAGGCAGAACGCCGTCAAAACCGCCGTTGTCGAGCACGTCAGGCCCTAGCCGCAGAACAGCATCTGCGTGGGAGCGAGATCCGGCGCCCGATGGCCATCGTCCGGCAACCTTCCACCTCAGACCCGCCACAACGCGACCATCAGGCCCCATCGCCCTGCCAGGGGTCTCAGATGCGCCTTACTCATGGACCTATTAATAGACTCATGTGCGACTTAAAAACCAGATCCTGGCGCCTGGGCCCGGATGGCCGCCCGGATCCGGTGGGCCATCGGCGCACCCCACCAGGCTCCGTCCATGGGACGCGATGCCGGCCGATGAGCCGACGCAGCCACGCCGGCGCCGAACCCGACCGACCGCAGACCCTGGATCGGAACCGGCCCTCCAACCCGGGAAGCAGCGGCACGGCACCCCAGACCAGCCAGCGACTCGCAGATCTCATCCACGACTTCACACAAGACCCGATCCGGGTTTCATGTGAGACACGCGAGGCATAGATGGCTCTCAGGCAACCGCCCCCTCCATGGAGCCCCGCTGCCTACCGGAGAGGTCCGTGCCGGTCGCTCCCACCCTGCCAGCCAAAAGCCCTGAAGCCTTGCCGCACCTGCTCGAGCGACCAGAGGCGGCGCGCCACCGGCGCCATCCATCTGTTCAGTTGTCGCAATGCTAAAGCGACATAAGACTTGAAACTGGTCTCATCTGGGATACTTGGTTGTATCCCGCCACCATCCGCCTGAACCAGTCGCGAGACCCTGATCCCGGTTTTGCCGGCACCACCGGGGCAGCCCAGGTCGGCCCGATCCGCTTGCGTATCTGTGTAAAAGACAGATACGCAAGCCTGTTAAAACCAGTCCAGCACTGGCTTCTTGAAGGATGGCCAAACTTGGACACGGCCCTTGCGCGGTCTCTGGACCGAGGTCGGGCCGCGTGAGCTCTCCCCTTGGAGCCAACCTCACGCGCGGGAGGAACTCCAGCACGCCCACCTGGGACGCATCCCAGCCCCACGGACGCATTCCGAGCATGATCTGAGCCCAACCCCCGGCAACGATGCACCGGAGACCTCAGCTCCAGGTTGCTGCAGATGAAATCGCGCAAAAATCAGGGATCGACAGGATCAGGTGGGTCTCATTCCAGAAGGCATCCCGCGTCCCGGATGAGATGCATCAGATGAGATTGCCGGCTGCTGCGGGCTCAGGCGGCCAGGCAGCTTGACGGTCGCCGGACAGCCAATACTGCCGGGTCCACAACCCCGAATGAGTCCCACATTAATCAGATAAGACTCATACTTGGTTGCGAAGTGAGTCTCACCAGGGATGCTCGGTCTCCCCCGGCAGGGGCTGGGACAGGGCTCGATAGATGGACCAGCGACGATCGCGATCCGCCAGGGCCCGCTGCTGCAACTGCCGCTGCCGCTCCCGAGATCCCCCCTGCAGCAGGCGGAAGCGGCCTTCACTGGCCCAAACCTCCGCCAGATCCCGCTTCGGAGCCGGGCTGTCCAGCTGCAGCGGCTTCTCGCCACGGGCGGCGCGGCGGGGGTCATAGCGATAGAGCAACCAGCGGCCCGAGTCCACCGCCAGTTTCTGTTGCTGCATGCCATGGGTCATGTCGATGCCATGGGCAATGCAGTGGCTGTAGGCCAGAATCAGCGACGGACCTGGATAGCTTTCTGCCTCCAGAAAGGCCCGGATTGTGTGTTCATCACGAGCCCCCATGGCCACACTGGCGACGTACACTGATCCATAGCTCATCGCCATCAGACCCAGGTCTTTCTTGGGGGTCTCCTTGCCGGCAGCAGCGAATTTGGCCACCGCCCCCAGCGGTGTCGATTTGGAGCGCTGGCCACCGGTGTTGGAATACACCTCGGTATCGAGGACCAGCACATTGACGTCGGCGCCACTGGCCAGCACGTGATCGAGGCCGCCGAAGCCGATGTCGTAGGCCCAGCCATCACCCCCCACCAGCCAGACGCTGCTCTTTTCCAGGGCATTCAGCAGCGCCAGCAACCGGGCCACCGCGGAACCGGGATCACCGCTGTCCGGCCGCTGCCGCAGCAGGCCCCTGAGCTCCATCAGTCGCTGCCGCTGCTCGGCGATGCCGGCCTCATCGCCCTGATCGGCCGTCAGGATCTGCTGCACCAGGGCCTGCGGCAGGGCCGTGGCGCCGCTCCCCAGCAGCAGGGGATTGCGCAACAGATCGCTCGCCAGCTGGCGCTGCTGATCCAGGGCCAGTCGCAAGCCCAGGCCGAATTCGGCATTGTCTTCAAACAGGGAATTGCACCAGGCCGGCCCGCGACCTTCGGCATTGCGGCTCCAGGGGGTGGTCGGCAGATTGCCGCCATAGATCGAGGAACATCCCGTCGCATTGGCCACCAGCATCCGATCGCCGAACAGCTGGCTGGCCAGCTTCAGGTAGGGCGTCTCACCACAGCCGGCACAGGCACCTGGAAATTCGAACAGCGGTTGCTGCAGCTGCTGCTGGGCGATGCGGCGCAGGTCGAGGGACGGCCTGGGAGCTTCCGGCAGCTGCAGGAAAAAGTCCCAGTTCAGGCGCCCCTGCTCACGCAACGGCCGCTGCGGCACCATCTCCAGCGCCTTGCGGCGGGGCTGACGTCGATCGCGGGCCGGGCACACCTCCACACACAGGCTGCAGCCGGTGCAATCCTCCACCGCCACCTGAATCGTGAAGGCCTCGCCGGCCAGGGAGGCATCCCGCGCCGGCGCCTGAGCAAATCCCGGCGGTGCAGCAGCCAGCAGCTCCGGCGCCGCCACCTTGGCGCGGATCACGGCATGGGGGCAGACCATCACACACTTGCCGCACTGCACACACAGATCGCTGTGCCATTGCGGCACCACTGTGGCGATGTTGCGTTTCTCCCAGCGGGCGGTACCGGTGGGCCAGGTGCCATCACAGGGAAGGGCACTGACCGGCAGCTGATCGCCCTGCAGCGCCAGCAGCGGTGCGATCACCTCGCGCACAAACGGCGGCGCTTCGGCCGAGCCGGCTGGCAGCAGCACCTCAGGAAGCGGTGCGGCAGCCGTTGCATCCGCGGCCTGCAGTGGATCCGGCAGCTGCTGCCAGGGGATGGGATGGAGCTGATCGAGGCTGGCCTCCAGCGCCCGCAGATTCATCGCCACCACCGCCTCCCCCTTGCGGCCATAGCTGTGCTCGATCGCGGCGCGGATGCAGGCGATCGCCTGCTCCCTTGGCAGCACCCCGCTGAGGGCGAAGAAACACGCCTGCATCACCGTGTTGATATGCGGGCCCATGCCGGCTTCGCGGGCAACGCGAGTGGCCTGGATCTGCCACACCTGCAGCCGGCGTTCGCGGATCCGTTGCCGCAGCCGCTCCGGCAACCGCTGCCAGCTTTCGGCAGGCTCGAACGGGCTGTTGAGCAGCAGCGTGCCTCCTGGCTCCAGGGTGTCCACCAGCGGGAAACGGGTGACGAAATCCCATTGGTGCGCTGCCACGAAGGTGGGGCGCTGAATCAGATAGGGCGCGCGGATCGGCCGAGGCCCGAAGCGCAGGTGCGAGATCGTGACTGATCCGGCCTTCTTGGAGTCGTAGACGAAATAGGCCTGCACCTGCAGATCGGTCTGCTCGCCGATGATCCGGATCGTGCTTTTATTGGTCCCCACGGTGCCATCGGAGCCGAGGCCGTAGAAGATCGCCCGCACCTCCCGGCCGCTCGCTCCCCGCCCTGGCAGCTCACCCGCCTCTGGGGTCTCCGGCCGGTCCGCTGCCCTGTCCTCAACCAGCTCCGCTGCCCTGCCCTCCAGCACGAAATCGCTCTGAATCGCTAGGGAGAGATGGCTCACATCGTCCTCGATGCCGACGGTGAACTGGCGCCGCGGTTGGCCCTGCGCGGGAGCGAGCGCGGCGGCCAGAGTGTCGACGATCGCCTTCACCATCGCTGGGGTGAACTCCTTGGAGCCCAGGCCATAGCGGCCGCCCAGCACCAGCGGGACGGCACATCCTGGGTGATGGGCACTCCAGTGCTCCTGCAACGCCACGATCACATCGACTTTCAGCGGTTCACCGCTGGCACCGGCTTCCTTGCAGCGATCCAGCACCGCCACAGCGCGGGTGGAGGAGGGCAGCACCGCCACAAACCGCTCCGCGGCAAAGGGTCGGAACAGGCGCACCTTCACCAGGCCCACCCGTTCACCGGTTCGATGGAGCCAGCGGAGCGTCTCGCTGGCTGTTTCACAGCCCGATCCCATCAGCACCAGCACCCGATCGGCATCGGCGGGACCTTCGTACTCGAACAGGCCATAACGACGACCACTGAGCTGCGCGAAATGATCCATCGCCTGCTGCACCACCTCCGGCAGGGCCTGCACAAAGGGGTTCACACTCTCACGACCCTGGAAATAGACATCCGGGTTCTGGGCGGTGCCCCGCAGCACCGGATGGGACGGATGCAGCGCCCGCTGGCGGTGGGCCTCGATCGCGGCGGCCGGCAGGAAGGCCTGCAGCAAGGCATCGGGCAGGGTCCACACCTTCTGGATCTCATGGGAGGTGCGGAATCCATCGAAGCCATGCACAAACGGCGATCGCCCCAGCAGCGCGGCGCGGCTGGCGATGGCAGCAAAATCACCGGCCTCCTGCACGGAAGCGGCAAACAGAATCGCGCAGCCGCTGCTGCGAATCGCCATCACATCGCCGTGGTCCCCGAAGATCGACAGCCCCTGGGCCGCGAGCGCCCGCGCCGCCACATGCAACACCACCGGCATCAGCTCACCTGCCAGCTTGACCAGCGTCGGCAGCATCAGCAGCAATCCCTGGCTGGCGGTGAAGGTGGTGGCCAGGGCACCGGCCTGCAGTGCGCCATGCAACGTGCCCGCAGCCCCCGCCTCGCTCTGCAGCTCCACCACACAGGGCGGCGTACCCCAGAGATTGGGTCGGCCCTCACTGGCGGCTGTATCGGCCCATTCGCCCATCGGCGTCGCCGGGGTGATCGGATAAAGCGCGATCAGATCGCTGAGGCGATAGGCCACCCGCGCCACGGCCTCATTGCCATCCAGACAGGTCTGGCAGGCCTCGATCGGCATCGGTGACGGCGTCTGTCCCTGGAGGCTGGCCATGGGCGTGCTGCTGCCGGATCCGGAGTTCCTGAAGAACCCCTGCTGTCTCCGGTCTAGGCAGGGGCTGAGCGATCAACCACGCACGGATTCCGGCAGAGCTGCAGCACCCTGGTCATCCCTGAACCGGCTCCACCAGGGCAATCGCCAGGCCCACATGCACCAGCACGCAGTCACCCACCCGGGCGTGCGGCAGACAGGCGAGGCTCACCGATTGCCGCACGCCGCCGAAATCCACCTCCGCCACCCACCAGAGCGGATCAGACGCTGCATCTGGAGCGCCGTTGAGGTCTGCCGGTGGCTGGGAGGCGATCGCCAGGATGCGGCCCTGAATCGCCAGACACATCGGGAGGAACCCCACGGGCCACCCACAGGCTAAATCGTTTCACCCGGATGGGGTGTTGCGCTGCGAGGACATCCCGCCTTGCCCGCTGTTTTCTTGCAGGCCACTCCCCCATCTCCCATGGCATAGCCCTGGCGTGGCCATGTGCAACTCCCTGGTCCGGAACACAGGCACAGCACGTTCGAGTCACCGATCACTGTCCCCAGTCAGGCGCCATAGTGGGGGCCGGAACGCCACTGCCCTGTGAAAGAGATCAGCTTCGTTGAAGTCGTGCTCCGCGCCGCAGCGCGCCTGGCAGCCGTATCCGGGGTTGTGGCCCTGCTGGTCTGGCTCACCTGGGTGATGCTCGATTTCAAGAGCATGCAGTCAGGGTTCACCCTGCCCTGAGGCGCTCATTCACCCAGCCGGCAGGATCGGCTGCTCAGCCGGGCCGCTTCAGGGCGCGTTGGATCTGACGGGGCCAATCGCCGGGCCGATCATTCGAGCGGACCGACCGACTCGCCATCGAACGGAGCAGCGGCATCCCACCACGTCGCCAGGCAGCGATTAGATGGAGGGCCACCGCGACCGCGATCAGCAGCCAGGCCACCAGGTGCAGGCTATAGATCCAGTGGTCGAGGGCGCCGATCCGCAGCCACTCCTCCTGCATCATCTTGCCGCTGCCCACGGCGAGCAGCAGCGCGATCAGGGCGATCGCATTGGCAGGCTGGCGCAGACGCGCGCGTCCCATGCTGATCGCATAGAGCACGAACAGCAGGGCCACCGGCCAGAGCAGCACCCCGATCGTGCCGTGGATGTCGATCCAGTCGCCGCTCAGTGACAGGGGCAGCCGCAGCAGGCGACCATCGTGGCGGCTGTAGACCAGCAGCCCACTCAGCCAGGCCAGAGGAACCAGCAGGGCCGTGATGCCATGCAGCAGTCGCAGCAGGGAGGGTTGGTAGGGGCGAGCCATGGGTGAAGGCCAGATCAGGACAGGGCCTGGTGCAGGGAGAAGGCACCAAAGGCAAGAAACAGGCCGCCGCTGAGGCGATGGAGAAGGCGTTCGCTGATTCGGCCACCGATCCATTTGCCGGCGCCCACCGCCAGCCAGGTGACCAGCGCATGGCCCAGCAGCGTGCCGGCCAGCAGACCGGCGAAGGTGAACGCCGGGGCTGCGGCCAGAAAGATGGTGGTGAACTGGGTGCGATCCCCCAGCTCCGCCAGGAACACCAGTGTGAAGGCCTCCCAGATCACAGCCCAGGTGTTGGTGTGAGGGCTGCGGCGCTCGGCCTCCTCCACCGCCTGCTCCGCCTCCTTCTCTTCGTTGTCGGCCTCGCCGGCCTCCATGCCCTGCGCATCGAACAGCAGCTTTGCTCCGAAGGCCAGAAACAGCACCGCCGCCAGCCACGGAACCACGCTGGGGGGCAGCAGCTCCCGCAGGCCATAGCCCAGGCCCAGGGAGAGCAGGGTGACGGCGGCAAGGGCGGCGAAGGCTCCGAGGAACACCTGTCGGGCGCTGTGGCGTGTCGCCAGGATCAGGGCCATGAAAAAGGTCTTGTCACCCAGCTCCGCCAGGGTGATGGCGGTGAGGCTGGCGCCGAAGGTGGCCAGGGCCGGATGGGAGAGGGCCTGCGGGGAAGGGAGTGCTGTCATCGCTGCAGCGTGCAGCAGAACCCATGAAGAAGTCATGAGATCGATGGGGCGATGAACAGCTGATCCACCATCACAGATCAGGGGCGGTGCCACTGAGTCTGATGCAAGAGCCTGAAGCCGGGCCAGCGGTTCAGCCGGGCCGCCCGCTGCAGCATCGTGGCGCCCGCCCTCGAGGGCGGTCCCAGTGGCTCAGCGCAACAGCAGGCTGGGAATGCGTGATTCCCAGGCAGCCAGGTCAGGCGGTTGCGTGTCGCTCCGCGCGCCATCGAAGGGGAGCCATTGCTCTGAACCCGACCATCCGGCTCAGCAGCCCGCAGGGCGAGGGAAGCCGAGCGAGCGGGACACTCAGGAGGCCAGCGCCACCTCAAGCTTCTCGCGCAGTTCGCCGCTGTTGTACATCTCGATCAGGATGTCTGAACCGCCGATGAATTCACCGCGCACATACACCTGAGGAATGGTGGGCCACTCGGAGAACTCCTTGATGCCCTGGCGGATCTCAGGATCAGAGAGCACATCAAAGGTGTCAAACGGCACTCCAAGAGCATGCAGAATCTGCACCACATTGTTGGAAAAACCGCACTGGGGCATCAACTTATTGCCCTTCATGAATACGAACACCGGGCTGCTGGCAACCAGGCTCTCGATGCGTTGCTTCGTGGTGGCGTCCATCGTGGAGAAATCGCGATTGGCGGAGTGGAGTGAAACAGGAAGAGGCGGGGCTCAGGGGGTGGCGGTCTGTACAGCCAGGGCATGGATGGCCTCACTGGCCAGCTCCTGGCGCAGCGCTCCATACACGAGCTGATGCTGCCTGACCCGGCTCAGACCGCTGAAGGCGCTGGAGATCACCTTCACCTGGAGATGATCACCCCCTCCGGTGAGATCCTCCACTTCCACATCCGCATCGGGCAAGGCGCGGCGGATGGCCTCCTGGACCGCTTGCGGTTGAACCATGGTGCGGGGGCGGGCGGTTGAGTGGTGCGAGGGAATCTAAAAGCCGGCGGCGGTGGCCTGGCTGATCGGACGGCGACGGCGCGCAAGGAGGTGGCCGCGGCCCCGGCGAGGCGGGCGCGGCTCCTGGCCAGCTGCTCAGCCGCTCAAGGCCCGCTGCGTCAGGCGGAGATCAGTTGCTGGACGCGGGGCCGTAGGGGGTGGAGACGAAGCCGATCTCCAGCAGTTGCTGATAGGCCCTGCGCCCCTGATCGGAGGCTGGGGTGACGAGCTTCAGCACATCGACCAGCAGCGGCACGGCCACCTCCGGCTGTCCCTGGCGCCGGAACAGGGCCGCCAGGCGCAGATTGGATTGAGCCTGCAGATCCACCGCCTGGCGGCCCTTGTCATCCATCTCGCGTGGAATGCGGGCATCCAGGCCGCGGAAGGCACCGACGATGTCGCGATAGAAGGCGCTCAATCGCTGGCTGGCGGTGCGGGCGTCGTCGTAAAGGCGGCGTGCTTCAGCGAGATTGCCTGCAGCGATGGCGGCATCGCCGCGGCTCAGCAGCGTCTGCACGGTGCTGAGATTGAGGCCTCCCCCGGCGGCAGCGACCGGCGGCGGCTCGTTCTGGGCCCAGGCGCCGGGGGGAAGGGCATTCAGCGCAGCGCTGGAGCCGATCGCCGCGGCCAGCAGCGCCAGGCTGCGGCGGCGCAGGGAGGAGCCCCGGCGGATGGCGGAATCTTGCGGGGATACGGGCCGGATCACGGCGTCGGCACTGGGGATCCTGAACTCTAGGGGCAGGCCAGGGGCCGTCCCACCGCCTCCCGGGCCGCTTGCTCGGCCGACTGCATCGCCTCGCTCAGCTGCTGGTTGAAGGCCAGAGCCGCCTCCCGCCCGTGGCCCTGGGGCTGCAGGGGATCGGCGAAGCAGAGCACGGCCCTGCCACCCGGCCGGGGCACCGCATGGCCGTAGGCGATCCCCACCGGCACCACCGTCACCGCCACCCCCTGGCCGAGGGCAAGCAATGCCAGCCGCGCCAGCCCCTGGTGCAGACGGATCGGACTGTCATCGCGATTGATCCGCCCCTCGGGAAACACCACCAGCTGCTGACCGGCCGCCAGCAGATCGATGGCGTAGCGCAGGCTGGCCAGGGTGGGCCGCCCCTGGTCCACCGGGAAGCAGCCGAGGCGATGCAGGAACCATCCCTGCAGACCCTGCATCTCACCCTTGGTGACCATGAAGCGGCAATCGCGGCCGCTCACCCGCCGGCCGGCCGCGTGGGGCAGCAACAGGGCATCCCAGCGGGCGCGATGGGTAGGAGCCAGCAGCACCGGACCGCTGGGCGGCAGATACTGGCGGCCGATCACCTCAATGCTGCGGAACCAGATCGGCAGCGCCAGATCCTGGGTGAGCACCATCGCCACGGGGGACAACCAGGGGCTGATGCCGTTGCAGAGTCCCTTCTCCCGCGCTGTGATCGGGGGCGCTTCCACCTCCTGGCCGTCGGTCCGTTCCCGCTCCCCCGACTGCGCCGCCAACACCGGTTCCCATTCCGCTGCACACAACGGAAACCTAGGGGTTGCTTCAGGTCGGCGCCGAAGGCGACAGGCAGTTGCCGTGGCGGCCGCAGCGGCCGGCCGGTGGACCGATAGGTTCCGTGCACACAGCCGCCGCAATCTCGTTTCGCCATGGCCAGCCTCGGCGTCAACATCGATCACATCGCCAACGTGCGCCAGGCGAGGCGCACCGTTGAACCGGATCCGGTCTCCTTTGCGTTGCTGGCAGAACTCGGCGGTGCCGATGGCATCACGGTGCATCTGCGCGAGGACCGGCGCCACATTCAGGATCGGGATGTGGAACTGCTGCGGGCCACGGTGCGATCGCGCCTCAATCTCGAGATGGCCGCCACCGCTGAAATGGAGGCGATCGCTCTGCGCCTCCGCCCCGACATGGTCACCCTGGTGCCGGAGCGCCGCGAAGAGGTGACCACCGAAGGAGGCCTCGATGTGGTCGGCCAGCTGTCCAGCCTCAGCGCGATCACCGCCTCCCTGCAGGAAGCCGGCATCGGTGTCAGCCTGTTCGTCGATGCCGATCCGGAACAGCTCGAGGCCTGCCGCCACTGCGGCGCTCGCTGGGTGGAACTGCACACCGGCGGTTATGCCACCGCCTCCTGGCAGGAGCAGCCGCAACAGCTGGCCCGGCTGGAGGAGGGCACGGCTCTGGCACGGCAGCTGGGCCTGCGCGTCAATGCCGGCCATGGCCTGACCTATCAGAACGTCGAGCCGATCGCCGCGATCGCCGGCATCGAGGAGCTGAACATCGGCCACACGATCGTGGCCCGTGCCCTGGCGGTGGGCCTGGAGCAGGCGGTGCGGCAGATGAAGGCCCTGGTTCAGAATCCACGCCGCGATCCCCTCTTCGGCCAGCGTCATCCATGAGCACCTATCACTTCGTTGCCGCCAGCGAGGCCTTCCTGTGCGAGGAGGAGCCGCTCGAGGAGGTGCTGCGCGAACGGGTGCGCCACTACGGCGAACAGGGTCGCGAGATCGATTTCTGGCTGGTACGCCGTCCCGCCTTTCTGGAGGCGGCGGAGCTCTCCTCGCTGGCCGGCGCCGTTCCCCGGCCCGCCGCGGCTGTGGTCTCCACCGATGCCACCTTCATCACCTTCCTGAAGCTGCGTCTGGAATTCGTGGTCACCGGCCAGTTCGAAGCCCCGTCGGCGGCGATCGGCGATCCGCTGGCCAGCCTGGGCTGAGCAAACGCCGCAGCGGAGCTGGCCGCAGGGCGCTGGGAGGGCCTGGCTCAGAACAGCCCGAGGAAGCGCTTGCGCGTCGCCGGCTCCTCCGTGCCGGCCGCGGAGCCGCCAGAGCCATCCTGCTGGTAGCGGGGCTTCTGATCTCCGACCGTGAATAACGCTTCCTTGTTCTTCCACCACACCCAGTCCCGGATCGGGGGCGTGTTCTGCAGATCAGCGCGGCTCAGCCCCAGTCCCAGCTGGGCCGAGGCATTGAGCAGCACATCCAGCATCTCCTCGCCATCGCGGCAGCCGGCCAGCGCCTCATTGGTGCGTCTGGCGCCATCGAGGGCTTTCACCAGCAGGGCGACCCGTCGGGTGACGGGCAGAGTCCGGGGATCGATCGCCATGCCGCAACGCATCTGGAGCGGCACGGTATCAGTGTCAAACGCACGGCAGACGGGTCGTGCCACGGTGGCTGCTGCACCGATCAGCGCCCCTGATCATGGGCAGGGCTGACAGAAGGCTGCGCCACAGGCAAAAGTGGGGCATCGCATCCTTTCGATGCCGCAGCCTGCGTATCTCTCTCCAGTCGATTGTCCAGAAGTGGATGTTCCAAGCGTGAATTCTCCTAGGGTCGATTGGTCCAGGCCCGGCGATCCTCGGAATGCAACGCCTCTGGCGGCGGCTGCCGTCCATCCGGCGCCCTTCGCCAATCTGTCTGTGAGCCGATCGCCCCTGCAGCCCGCTGCCTGCACCGGATCGGCACCGCTCGCCGCAGCGACTCCGGATGGTCCGCACCACTGGGTGATCAGCGATGTGCATGGCTGCGCCGACTCGCTCAGCCAGCTGGTCTCGCTGCTGCCCAGCCGCGACCGGATCGTGCTCTGCGGTGATGTGATCAACCGCGGGCCCCGCATCGAGGAGGCGATGGAGCTGGCCTGGTATCTGGTGTCCTGCGGCCGGGCGATCTGGCTGATGGGCAACCATGAGCAGGCACTGGTGCACAGCCTGCGCGGCAGCGAACCCAGCGATCGCGTCGCCCTGGCGGGGTGCGACACCTACCGCCAGCTGGGCAGCCGCAACTGCCGACGCTGGTTGGAGCGGCTGGAGCAGCTGCCGCTGACCCACAGCGGCCCAGGCTGGCTCGCCACCCATGCCGGCTTCGATCCCCACACCTGGCAGCCCCATCTGACGATCCGGATGGCCTTCTGGCAGGCCTATGACGGTCGTTTCGGCGAAGTGATCGTCGGCCATACCCCCGGGCCCGAAGTGCGCCGCCTGCGTTCGATCGTGCTCACCGACACCGGTGCCTGCTATGGCGGCCCGCTCACCGCTTACTGCCCGGAAACGAGGGCCCAGCAGTGCGTTCCAGGGCTGCGCTCACCCGGGAGGCTGGGCGTGCCCCTGGCCGTGGGCAGTACCCCGTCGCCGCGCTGAGGCGAGGATGGGGTCCGATGCGGCTGCAGGCCTCACGGCACCTCCGGCTCACTGGCGCACCCTGATCGCGGAGGCCTGAGTGTGCTGACGATCTTCCGGAGCAACCGGGCTGAAGTGCTGCTGCAGCTGCTGGCTGCCCAGTTGCAGGCCAATCCGCCCGATCCGCTGCAGCAGGTGCAGGTGGTGGTCAACACCTGGCCCACCAGCCGCTGGCTGGGGGAGCAGCTGGCCCTGCGGCTCGGCGGCATCTCGGCCCATCTGCGCTTTCCGTTCCCGGCGTCCCACCTGGTCGGGATCGTCGATCAGGTGCTCGACCTTCGCGCCGAGGCCGATCCCTGGCGCGCCTCCCGCCTGGTGTGGCCGCTGCTGGAGCTGTTACCCCAGCTGAGCGACCAGAGCGAAGCCGAGCCCCTGCGGCGCTGGTTGCAGCAGCGGCCGCCAGGCGCCCCCCTCGATGGCAGCACCTGGCAGCTGGGCCGCGCCATCGCCGATGCCTTCGACGACTACGCCCTCTACCGGCCAGAGATGCTGGCGGCCTGGGAAGCCGGCCAGGCCGACGATGGGTTCGGATCGCCGCTGCCGGCCTCGCAGCAATGGCAGTTCAGCCTCTACCGCCTGCTGCGCCAGCGCCTCGAGCGGCAGCCGTTCGCCCTGCGGGTGGAGCGGGCGATCCAGCGGCTGCGCGAGGGAGCGCGGTTGCCACAGGAGCTGTTGCAGCAGAACGGCGGCAACCTGCGTCTGTTCGGCATCAGCAGCCTGGCACCGGTGCAGGTGCGGCTGCTGCAGGCTCTCAGCCGCGATCTGTCGGTGGATCTCTACCTGCTCACCCCCTGCCGCGATCTGTGGCAACGCTGCAGCGACCGGCGCCACGAGCTGCGCGATGCCCTCGCGCTGCGCCAGCCGCTCGACGCCGAATGGCTGCAGCGGGCCCCGGGGCTGGAGGCCCGCTACGGGCGGCTCGGAGCGGAATTTCACCAGCTGCTCGAAGGCACCGGCGAAGCCCAGCTCGGCCGCAGCATCGAGGGAGACCTCTTCTTCTCCCCCATCGGTCGCTGGGCGGCCATGGCCCCAGCCTCGCCGCTGGATCCTGACCTGGCGGCTTCCTCAGGCCTGCAGGCCGATCTCGAGCCGGAGCCTGGCTTGGAGGCGGAGTCAGGGCTGGAGACGGATCCAGGGCCAGAGGCGGCTGCCGGTGCCGGTGAGTCGCTGCCCCCCCTGTTGCTGCAGCTGCAGGAGCATCTGATCGATCCGACCCTCTGGCCGCAGCTGCAGCTGGTGCCCGGCGACAGTTCGCTGGAATTCCATCTCTGCCCGGGTGCCCTGCGCCAGGTGCAGATCGTGCGCGATCGGCTGCTGCAGCTGCTCGCCGCCGATCCTGAACTCCAGCCCCGCCACATCCTGGTGATGACACCCGATGTCGAGCGCTATGCCCCGCTGTTGGCTTCGGTGTTCAGCGACACGGCGGCAACGGGGGTGGAGCTGCCCTGGCGTCTGACGGACCGCAGCCAGCAGGCCGGCACCGGCATCGCCAGCACGCTGTTGCGTCTATTGCAACTGGGAAGTGATCGCCTCACCGCCAGTGCTCTGGAAAGCCTGCTTGCCTGCCGCCCCCTGCAGCGCCGCTTCGCCCTGGAGGAGTCGGAGATCCTGCGCCTGAACCGCGAGCTGCAGCAGCTCGGCTTCCGCTGGGGCCTCGATGCAGCCGATCGCGGCGGTGATGGCACCCACAGCCTCAGCTGGGCGATGGATCGGCTGCTGCTGGCGCTGGTGCTGCCACCGACCCCCGGCCTGGCCCTGGGGGCGCCGGGACCGGCCGCCCCGGCGGACAGCCGGATTCCGCTCGATCTGCTCGGGCGCTGGTTGCACCTGCTGCAGCGGCTGCGCCACTGGCTGCGTCAGCTCGCCACCGCGCGCCCGGCCACCGCCTGGGGCGATCTGCTGCGGCAGCTGCTGGCCGATCTGTTCGATGACGACGAGGAAGCCGCCGCAGAATGGCCGGCGCTGCTGGCTGCCGTTGCCGATGGGCTGGAGGTGGCGGCCGCCACCGATCTGGAGCTGGAGCCCGCTGTGGTGGCGGCCGTGCTGGAGGAGGCGCTGGCGGTGGATGCGGGCCGTTTCGGCCATCGCAGTGGTGCTCTCACGATCAGCGCCCTCGAACCGATGCGTGCCATTTCCCACCGGGTGATCGTGCTGCTGGGTCTTGATGCCGGCAGCTTCCCGCGCCAGCGGCAGCGTCCTGGCTTTCACCTGATCGGCCAGCGGCGCCAGCTGGGCGATGCCGATCCGGCCGACCAGGACCGCTACATCCTGCTGGAGGCGCTGCTCTCGGCCCGCAGCCATCTCCTGCTCACCTGGAGCTGCCGCCAGGAGCACACCGGCGAAGAACTGCCGCCGGCCCCACCGGTGCGCCACTGGCTCGACTGGCTTGAGCTGGAGCTCGGCAAGGGAGCCAGGAGCCTGCAGGTGCAGCATCCGGCCGGTCCGCTGGAGCGGGCCAATTTTCTGCCGCAGCAGGGCCGGCCGCCGGCCAGCTGCGACCGCCGTCTGCTCGGGGCGCGTCTGGCCCTGGAGCGTCGCGACCCAACCCCGCCCCCGGGACTCGCCTGGCGTCAGGGCCCCGATCACCACCCTGCGCCGTTGGAGCTTCACGGCGGCGGCACGGTGGCAGGGGGAACCGCAGACACCACAGCACCGCTAGACCTACACCTGGGTTCGCCTGCTCCTGCGCAGGCGGACGGGGCTGCTGCAGGGCCCACTCCCGACGCCTTCGAGCTGCTGCAGGCCTGGCTGATGCATCCGCAGCGCCACTGGCTGGCGCAGCTTGGGATGCAGCCGCGGGAATGGCAGGACCGCCTGGCCGATCTGGAGGCGGTGGAACTGGAGGAGCGGGATCGGGCCGCCCTGCTGCGCCAGGCCCGGCGCCGCCTGCTGAGCGAAGGTCTCCGCCCCGAGAGCCCGCGGTACTGGCTGGAGCGCCAGCGGGGTCGCGGGCTGTTGCCGGCCGGCAGCGGCGCCGTGCTGGAGGCGGAGGTGCTGCAGCAGCGCTGGAGCAGCCTGGAACGCTCCCTGGCCTCCCTGGGGGACCCGTGGTCCGAACCGCTGTGCTGGCAGGGCCTGCAGAGTGCCGCCCAGGGTCAGGGGGAGGCCTTGGTGATGGTGCACTGCGGCCGCGAATCGATCAGCCAGCAGATGGCCCTCTGGCTGCAGCTGCTGCTGGCCGTCGCCGCGTCCTGCCAGGCCTCCTCCGGCGCCAGGCTGCTGATCCCGAACAGGCGCAGGCTGCAGCGCGCGGCGCTGATCAGCCGCAGTGATGGCGAGACGTTCAGCATCACCACCCGCCTCAAGGCTCCGGAGCCCCTCGCTGCCGCCGCAGAGCTGGAGCGACTGCTCGCTCTGCAGCAGCGCTGGAGCCACGCCTGCTGGCCAGTGCCCCCCTGCACCGGCTGGGCCTGGCTGAAGAAGGAACAGTGCCAGGCCGGCAGCGGCACAGCAGCGGCGGCGGAGGTCTGGGAAGGCAGCCCCCATCGCAACGCGGAACGGCTGCAGGAGGAGATGGCCGTCTGCTTCGGCGAGACTCTGCCCACCGACAGGTTGCTGCGCGGGCCGTTCCGCGCCTGCGCCACCGAGCTGTACCTGCCGTTGCTGCAGGCCATGGAAGCGCCGCCCAGCCGGCGGAAGGCGAGCAGCGCCCCGCGCCGAGCCAAGCGATGAACCGCCCGCCAACCCCCGTTCCGCCGCCCCAAGGCTCCGCTTCTGCCGAGCGCCCTCCGCTGCGGTTCGATGCCAACGGCATCGGTCTCGATCCGGGGATCCGGCTGCTGGAGGCCAGCGCCGGCACGGGCAAGACCTTTGCCCTGGCCCATCTGGTGCTGCGGCTGGTGAGCGAGGCGGAGCATCGCCTCAGCCAGATCCTGGTGGTCACCTTCACCGAGGCAGCGGCGGCGGAGCTGCGCGATCGCATCGGCCGGCGCCTGCAGGCGGGCCTGGCCCTGCTGGAACACCCCGAAACGAGCGCTGCTGATCCTGTCCTCGACGACTGGCGCTTGCGCTGCAGCAGCCTCGACGCCTCCGCCCAGGAGCGCCTGCGGGTGCAGCTGCTGCTGGCCCTGGAGGAACTGCCCGCCGCCGACATCACAACGATCCACGGTTTCTGCCGACGCAGCCTGATGCGCGAGGCCCTGGCGGCTGGCCGCGCGCCCCAGCTGCAACTCGAAGATGCCGATGATCCCGGCCTGGCGGAGGTGGTGCATGCCTACTGGCAGCACCAGGTGCTGCTCCTGCCGCCCCATCTGCTGCTGGGCCTGCGGCGCTGCGGTCTCAGCCCGGCTCTGCTCGAGGACCAGCTGCGGACCCTCGATGGCGATCCCTCCCTGCAGCTCTCCCCCCTGCCTGAGGCTCTGCCCCTGGAGCGTTCCCTGGCCGACAGCCTGCCGCTGCTGTGGCAGGAGCGCTGGCAGCGGTTTCTGGCGTTGTGGCAGCGCGAGGGTCGGGAGCTGCAGCAGGAGCTGCATGTCGAGGCCGCCCGTTGGAAGGAGCAGGGGGCTGGCGACACCAAGCCCTATCGGCCGACGGCCTTGAAGGATCGCTGCGCCCTGCTCGACACCTGGATCGACGGGCAGCCACCGGAAGGCGATTACGCCGCGGTACTCGGCGAGCAACTGCTGACGGAGCACTATCACCCCGGCACGTTCAGCCGCGTGGCGCGCCGCGCCGAGGGGCGCAGCGATGCGGTGGTGCGCCTGCCCCGGGCCCCGTTGATGGAGGCGGTGGCGGCCCTGGTGGATGGCCCATACGAGTGCGCGGTGCTGCACGCCCTGCACTGGGGCCGCCGGGCCCTGGAGCAACGGCGACGACGCCGCGGTGTCAGCACCTTTTCGATGCTGTTGCGCGATCTCGACCCCGGTCCCGATCCGGCGGTTGCCTCGCCGCTGCTGGAGGCGGTCGCCGGCCGCTACCGAGCGGCCCTGATCGATGAATTCCAGGACACCGATCCGATCCAGTGGCGCATCCTCAGCCGCGCCTTCGGGGGCGGGGAGCATCTGCTGGTGATGGTGGGCGATCCCAAGCAGGCGATCTATCGCTTCCGCGGCGGCGACCTGCCCACCTACCTGCAGGCGGCGGCCAGCGCCACCGAGATCCATGCCCTGGATGAGAACCGCCGTTCCACCCCGGCGCTGATCGAGGCATTGAACCGCCTGATGGAGCCGGGCCTGCGCCGTTCACACCTGCCGGTGCCGCCGGTGCGCTCCTGCGCCGATCGCCTCGGTCCCGACGGGGCACCGCTGCAGCTGCTCTGGCTGAGCGAGGTGGAACCCGCTGCAGAGGATCAACCTGCTGCAGCATCCGAACCAGACCGGAGCCCGGACCAGCCGGCCGGCGAGGACACGGCTGTTGGGGCAAAGCAGGCTGTTGTGGCAGAGCAGGCTGGGGCGGCGGGGGCAGCCGCCGCCGGGGAGAAGATCCGCCATCCGAGCCGCACGGCGCTGGAGCAGGGCCTGCCGGTCTCCATCGCCCGCACCGTGCAGCATCTGCTGCAGCGAGGCCTCACCCTGGGCACGACGGCACAGCGGCGGGCGCTGCAGCCGGCGGACGTGTGCCTGCTGGTGAGCAACCACCGCCAGGCGGAACTGTTGCGTTCGGCCCTGGAGCGCTGTGGCATCGCCAGTCGCCTGGTGAGCAAGGCCGATGTGTTCACCACCCCCGCGGCCACGCTGCTGCAGCGGTTCCTCGATGCCCTGGCTGATCCCGGTGCAGCCAACCGGCTGCGGCTGCTGGCCGCGTCCCCGCTGCTGGCCTGGAGCGCCGCGCGGATCGCCACGGCCACCCCGACCGACTGGGGGGAGCTGGCCGGTCGACTCACATCGATGGCCAGCCAGCTCTCGCAGCGCGGCTTGCTGGGGGTGCTGGCCGATCTGTTGCAGGCCGATGGACTGGCCCGCCTGGAGCAGGCGGGACGGCTGGCCGCCGATCTGCAGCAGGTGAGCGAACTGGTGCAGGAGAAACTGCACACCGACCGTCTGGCGGCGGCGGCGGCGGCCGACTGGCTGCGGCGGCGGCGATTGGAGCCGCAGAAGCAGGTGCGCGAACAGGATCAGGCCCACAGCGATCGGGCCGACGGGGCCGTGTCGGTGATCACGATCCACCGCAGCAAGGGGCTGCAGTTCCCGGTGGTGATCTGCCCGTTCCTGTGGCAGGGGGCCAGCGCCATGGCCAGCCGTGCCCCAAGCCGGCGCTGGCAGCCCCCCGGTGGCGACGCCCCGGTGCTCGATCTGCATCGCAACCTGCAGTGGGGTCCGGGCTACCTGGCCGAGGCCCAGCGGCGTCGGGCGGAGGACAGCGAGCGGGAGCGACTGGCTTATGTGGCCCTCACCCGCGCCGAACATCTGTTGGTGCTGGCCTGGGGCCCAGCCCAGGGACAGCAGAGCGCGCCGCTGCTGCCCTGGTTGTTCAGCGACCTCTCCCTGGCAGAGGAGGACGAAGATCCGATCGCCTGGGCTTCGGCCGCGGTGTGGCGGCAGCGGCTGGAGCAGGAGATCGTGGGGCGGCAGCTACCGGTCACCCTGCTCGATGCCGCCGATCTGCCGTTGGAAGGGGCCGGCGTCGCTTGGCCGGAAGCACCCGGCGCCGATCTGAGCACCGGGCCGGTGCCGCAGCGACGGCTCGCCCAGGGCTGGGGCCGCTGGAGCTACAGCGCCTGGATCCGGGGCCATTCCCCCCTCAGTGGCGCCACCGCCGGGGCGGAGGCCCTGGAAGAGGGGCGGGACACGGCTGATCCGACCCCGGAGTCGCTGCTGGATGACCTGCCTGCCGCGACCTGGGGGGAGTCGGGAGCGGGCACCCCGGTGCTTCGACCGGCCGGGGCCGCCGAACAGCCCGCCGCAGCCAGGGCCGCGGGGGCGCCCGCCCCTGTCGCGGCCAGCGGGCACCCCGGCGAACCGGTGGTGGAGGGCGATCCCCCCGGTTCAGCGTCGGCGCCCGGCCTCGACAGCACCTTGGAGCCAGCGAGCACAGCGGCGCCTGCGAGCACAGCCGATGTGGATCCGCTGCTGGCGCAGATCCCTCGGGAACCCGGACCGCTGAGCGGCTTCCCCTGCGGATCGCTGGCGGGAGATTGCCTGCATCGCATGCTCGAGGTGTTCGACTTCGTGCAGCCGGCCACGGCGGAGCGGAACCGGCAGGCGGCGGAACGGGAACTGCAGCGCTCCGGCCTCAGCCCCGAGCTTCTGCCGGCGCTGCTGGCGGGGCTGGAACGGCTGCGCACCACCCCGTTCGGCGGCGAGCTGGGATCTCTGGCGCTGGCGGATCTCCCTCCCCAGCGCTGGCTGAGCGAACTGCGCTTTGATCTCTCGCTCGGCCAGGCCACCGCCGCCGGCCTGGCGGACGCCTTCTGCCGTGTCCCGGGTGGATCGTTCGGGGCCGGTTACGGCGAGCGGCTGCGGGAGCTGACGATCCACAGCCGCGGCTTTCTCACCGGTGCCATCGATCTGGTGCTGCCGCTGGTCGGTGCCGATGGGCAGGAGCGCTGGTGGGTGCTCGACTGGAAGAGCAACTGGCTGGGGGAGCGCGATGCCAGCGGCGCCCCGCGCCAATGCGGTCCTCATGATTACCCCCGCCAGGCGATGGTGGAGCTGATGATCGCCAGCCATTACCCGCTGCAGGCCCACCTGTATCTGGTGGCTCTGCATCGCTATCTGCGCTGGCGTCTGCCGCACTATCGGCCCGAGCAGCATCTCGGTGGATTTCTGTACGTGTTTCTGCGCGGCACCCCGGGGCCGATCCCGGCCGCAGCGGGTGCGCTGGCGGGCTCCAGCGTGCCGGGCATGCTGGTGGAGCGGCCGCCGCTGCCGCGTCTATTGGCTCTTGATCAAGCGCTCGGCTGCACCCTGGCGGAGGACGACGGCTGATGAACCACCCGCCGATGGCCCTTCAGGGCCGCCATCAGGAACGCGACCCGCGGGGCAGCCGAGGGCCTCTGGGGCAGCTGAGGGCCTCTGGGGCAGCCATGTCACGCAGTGGCTCAGGGCTGGCGTGGGCTGGGCCTGCGGCCGTGGGTATGGCCGAGGAGGTGGACTGATGGCTGACGCCCCCCGGCCGGAAGCGCCCGCCTGGCAGCAGGCCCTGGCCGGCGCCCTGGCTGAGGCCCTGCCGCGGCTGCTGGAGGAACAGCCACAGCCGTTGCTGCAGGAGTTGATCGGCGCGCTCACCGCCGCTCTCTGCCGGGGCGAGGTCGGTCTCGATCTGGCCGGGGAGGCGCCGGAGGGGGTCAGCGCCGCGCTCTGGCCCGAGGCCCATCGCCAGGCCCTGCTCGATTCCGCCCTGGTGCAGGACCCCTGCGGACCGCTGCAGTTGCTGGGCAGCTGTCTGGGCTGGCGGCGCTGGCAGCAGCGGCGCGCAGCGGTGCTGCAGATCCTGATCACCCGGGCTGAAACGCTGACCCCCTCCCCCGTGGTAGGCCCGGGAGTCGTGGACCCGCACGCCTCCTCCTCGGATCGTGGCGATGGGCTGGCCGGTCTCGATGGCGCCCAACAACAGGCGGTGCGCATTGCCCTGGAGCGGAACCTGGTGCTGATCCTGGGCGGTCCCGGCACCGGTAAGACCAGGACCGTCGCGCGCTTGTTGCAGGAGCTGCAGCTCCGCCAGCCGGGCCTGCGCCTGCATCTGGCTGCCCCCACCGGCAAGGCGACGGCGCGGCTGCGGGCGGCCAGCGGAGGCCTGGTGCCCTGCAGCACCCTGCATCGGCTGCTGGAGAGCCGCGGTGAGAGTTTCGGGCGCAACCGCCATCACCCCCTCACCCTCGATCTGCTCGTCGTCGATGAGGTATCGATGGTGGATCTGGAGCTGATCGAGGCTCTTCTGGAGGCCCTGCCCGCCCCCTGCCGGCTGGTGTTGGTGGGTGATCCGGCCCAGCTGCCGCCGATCGCGCCGGCACCGCTGCTGCCGCTGCTGCTGGAACCGGAGGCGGCAGCAGCCCTTGCGGCGGTGACGGTCGAGCTGCGCACCACCTACCGCAATGCCGGCGCCATTGCCCGGGTGGCCGCGGCCCTGCGCCAGGGGCTCGACTCCTCCATGACAACCGGCCGGCGTTCCGATCCGCTGCCGGCCCTGCGACCGCTGCTGCAGGCGCTCGGCCCCCGGGACAACCTGCACTGGCGCCAGGCATCCAGCGCCCGGCTGCCGGCGATGCTGGTGCGACGGCTGCTGGAGCACCGGCGGCGGCTGGCTCAGCTGGCGGCGGACTGCTGGCCGGGTCGTGACGAGGGCTGGCAGGAGCTGCTGGCGGAGCGGGAGCGACTGCTGGTACTCGCTCCGCTGCGGCGGGGACGCTGGGGGATCGATGCCATCCATCGCACCCTGCTGGCCCTGCCGGTGGAGGGAGGCCGGGCCGGCAGCAGTCCGGCGCCTCTACCGGGATCCCCGATCCCCTGGCCCCATGGCACGCCGCTGCTCTGCCGCCGCAACCTGCCGGAGCTGGGGCTGGCCAACGGGGACATCGGCATCCTGGTGCGCCGCAGCAACAGCCCTGCCAGTGGCAACAGCCGTGCCAGCAGCGACAGTCGCATCCTGTTCGGCCAGGATGCTCCCCTGTGGTTGCATCCGGCCCAGCTGGCCGGGGCTCTGGAGCCGGCCCTGGCCCTGACGGTGCACAAGGCCCAGGGCAGCGAGGCCGACGGTGTGATCGTGCTCCTCGATGGCCGCAGCACCACCGATCCGAGGCTGCTCTACACAGCGCTCACCAGGGCGCGGCGCCAGGCGCTGCTGATCACAGCCAGCGATCCTCCCAGCGATTGTCCGGCGGGGGGCGCTCCTCCACCCGAAGCCCCGGAGGCAGCGGCCTGAGGCCATGGCCCCGGCCGCCACCGCTCGCTCAGGCCTGAGCGTCATGGGCTTCGGGGGCAACCGGGGCGGCCGGTTCCCCAGGCAGGGCGGCGCGATCGGCGCCCGTTCAGGCCGCGGCGATCCGGATGGGCGACGGCAGACCTGCCGCGGGCAGATCCCGATCGCCTTCCTACCTTTCCGGCACCCCTGCCCCTCAGAGCTGGAGCCCAGAGCATCCATGGAACCGGCCCCGCTCTCCCCGGCGTCCCGAGCCGGCACCGATGGCCGCACCCACCGGCCCTGGGGATGGTTTGAGACCCTGGCGGAAGGGGAGGGCTATCGGGTGAAACGGCTGCTGCTGCAGGCGGGATGCCGCATCAGCCTGCAGCGTCACCGCCATCGCTGCGAACACTGGGTGGTGGTACGCGGCAACGGCACGATCGAGTGCGATGGCCGGATCACCGCCGCCGACGTGGGCCATACCGCGTTCATCCCGGTGGGCAGCCTGCACCGGGCCAGCGCCGACAGCGAGGATCTCGAGATCATCGAGGTGCAGCGCGGCGCCATCCTCAGCGAGGAGGACATCGAGCGCATCGAGGACGACTTCGGTCGTGTGGTAAGATCTTTTAACAACCTTTGATCCAGGGCGAGGCAACCTCTGGGCGGGTTCGAGTCGGATGGTCCCTCCGGTGGCACCCCGCTTCGTCCTGGCCAGTCCAATGGTTCGTTGCCGGCCTGCGTTGAAGGACTCACCAGGCCCCAACTTGACTTCCATTCTTCATGCCGACGCCACTGAGGTCGTCGGCGCTTCCGGTGTGACCTGCGCTGCAGCCACCCTCGCGGACTCTGGCGCCGTGACCCCATCCTCGACTGGGGATGCCGGGATGCAGCAGCTGGAGCATGCCGGCGTCGATGTCCTTGTCGACCAGGCCCCGGCGGCCGACCCGGCCGAATCATGCAACAGCAGCCTGATCGCGGAAGCGACGATCAGCCCTGCGGTCGTGGCCGACCCGGAGGCGCTGGTCTGCGCTGCCGACCATGACGCTGACCACGACTCGGTCTGCGCCGCAGAGCATGAGCTGGATCGTGGCACCGCCGCCGCTGCAGATCAGATGCCCGCAGCCCCCCTTGCAGGCGACCGTCTGGAAGGCGATCTCCCTGGCCCTAAGACCTCCGCTCTGGCCGGCCGCATCGTCGACGGCGTCGAGGACGCTGAGGACGCTGAGGAGAACAGCCTCGCGGATGGCGAGGTCCAGATCAGCCTGATGGAGCCTGCTGCTGCCAGCGACGGTTTTGCCGCCTTCGGGCTGGAGGCCGATCTGCTCAGCGGTCTGCAGGAGCTCGGCTTCCAGACCCCGTCGCCGATCCAGCGGGCGGCGATTCCAGAACTGATGCTGGGTCGGGATCTCGTCGGTCAGGCCCAGACCGGCACCGGCAAGACCGCCGCCTTCAGCCTGCCGCTGCTGCATCGCCTCGATCCGCAGCAACGCTCGCCGCAGGTGCTGGTGCTCACCCCCACCCGTGAACTGGCGATCCAGGTCGCCGATGCGATCACCAGCTATGCCGCCCACCGCCCGCGGGTGAAGGTGGCGGCGATCTACGGCGGTTCCGATTTCCGCGAACAGATCCAGCAGATCCGCCGCGGCGCCCAGATCGTGGTCGGCACCCCGGGGCGGGTGATGGACCACATGCGCCAGGGCACCCTCGATCCGGCCGGCCTGCGCACGTTGGTGCTCGATGAAGCCGACGAGATGCTGCGCATGGGCTTCATCGACGATGTCGAGTGGGTGCTGGAGCAGCTGCCGGCCGAGCGCCAGGTCGTGCTGTTCTCCGCCACGATGCCGCGCGAGATCCGCCAGCTGTCGCATCGCTATCTGCGCGATCCGGCCGAGGTGACGATCCGCACCAACACGGCCGATGGACGCCGCATCCGTCAGCGCTACCTGCTGGTGCATGGCCCCCAGAAACTGGAAGCACTCGAGCGGGTGCTGGAGGCCGAGCAGACCGAGGGGGTGATTATCTTCGCGCGCACCAAGGCCGTCACCCTGACGGTGGCCGAATCGCTGGAGGCCCACGGCTACGAGGTGGCCGTGCTCAACGGTGATGTGCCCCAGGCGCAGCGGGAGCGCACGATCGAGCGCCTGCGCGATGGCCGCGTCGATGTGCTGGTGGCCACGGATGTGGCCGCCCGCGGCCTGGATGTCGAACGCATCCAGCTGGTGATCAATTACGACATCCCCTTCGATGCCGAGGCCTACGTGCACCGCATCGGCCGCACCGGTCGGGCCGGTCGCAAGGGCGAGGCGATCCTCTTCCTGACGCCGCGGGAACGCCGCTTCCTCTCCGGTCTGGAGCGGGCGGTGGGCCAGCCGATCGAAGCGATGGAGGTGCCCGCCAATGCCACGATCAACCAGCATCGACTCGATCGTCTGCGCAGCCGCCTCACCGAATGCCACAGCAGCCTGCCGGTGAACGAGGAGGAAAAGGCCCTGCTCGGTGAGATCGTGCAACGGGTGGCCCAGGAGTGCAACTGCAGCGGCGAGGAGCTGGCGGTGGCGGCCCTGGCGATGACGCTGGGGGGCAAAGCGCTGCTGATTCAGGGTGAGGAGCGCTGGGCGGCCCCGCAGCGCAACAGCCGCGACAACGGCCGCGAGCGTGGCGAACGCAACGACCGGGGAGAGCGCAGCATGGGGCCGCGTCGCGGTCAGAGCGAGCGTCCCGATACACCGCCGGAAGCCAACATGGAGCGCTTCCGCATCGAGGTGGGCTGGCGCGATCGGGTCAAGCCCGGCAACATCGTGGGCGCCATCGCCAATGAAGCCGGCCTGCAGGGGCGGGCCATCGGCCGCATCCGCATCTTCGATGCCTACAGCACCGTCGATCTGCCCTGCGGCATGCCGGATGAAGTCTTCCATGACCTGCAGCGCCTGCGGGTGATGAACCGCGAACTGCAGATCTCACGGCTGAAGTCCTGAACTGCCATCCTGTGCCGCGCTGACCGGCAGGTTGACCGAGAGTCCGCCTTCCACGCCTCCTGAACGTCCCTTCAGCCATGCCTTCCGCTCTCCGCCCCCTGCACCACCGCCGTTCGTTGCTGCGGCCGGCCCTGCTTGGTGCGCTGCTCTCCTGGGCCTCGCTGGGATGGCAGCCGGCGGCGGCGCCAGCGCGGGCTGAGGGGGGCATGGGCGCGATCGTGCGCGCCTTCTGTCTGTCGGCCTTCGAGACCGAGATGTCGCAGGCCGGCAAGACGGCACCGCAGGGTATGGCCAATTACGCCTGCGGTTGTGTCGAGGAGAAGATCCTGGGCGGGAGCAGCATCGACACCGCCCGCCAGGCCTGCCGTCAGGCCACGGCCCGCCGCTATCCGATCTGAACCGGCTCGGCGGGGCTGCAGCCCGTCAGCTCAGGCGCACAGACCGGTCACCTCCCCGGTTGCCATCAATGTGAGATCCGAGAGCGACAGCCGCTCCACGGCCAGCACCAGGGAGTGCTGCACCTCCGTGCTCTCCGAGGCCACCAGGGCCTGCAGCAGATCGAAACGATCCTGGCGGGAGAGTTCGCCATCCTCGGACCAGGCGAGGCTCCAGGGAACGGGGGCTGCCATCACGGGATCACAGATCAGGATTTGCTGACAATGCCCCAGTCTCGGGGATCGACCCCCCGATCTTCACGATCGCTTCGCTTCCGCTTCAAACTTCTCCATGCCCGCAGCGCCACCGGGGTGGAGGGATGCCGGGTTGTAGGCTGCAGATGATTCCATGGCGTTCAGGCTCCCTTCGGTACGCCCAGCCCACTGTGACCCATCAGGGCTCGACCCTTCTCAGGCTTCGATCTCCGGCTTCACCGTTCAACTGGCTCCCTGGGATATCCCGGCAACGGACGAATCAGTTTCCGCTTTCAACAGTTCCAGGCTCTTCCTGTTCATGACCATTTACGTCGGCAACCTCTCCTTTCAGGCCGAGCGGGAGGATCTTCTCGACCTCTTCGGCCAGTACGGCGAAGTGCGCCAGTGCAGCCTCCCCCTCGATCGTGAAACCGGCCGTAAGCGCGGCTTCGCCTTCGTGGAACTCGCCGATGACGCTTCCGAGCAAAAGGCGATCGACGACCTCCAGGATGTGGAGTGGATGGGTCGCATGATCCGTGTCAACAAGGCCACCCCCCGCGAAGGTGGCGGTGGTGGTGGCGGCCGCTCCGGCGGTGGTTACGGCGGCGGCGGCGGCAACCGCGGCGGTGGTGGTGGCGGTGGCAACCGCGGTGGTTACGGCGGTGGCGGCGGTGGTCGCTCCGGTGGTGGTTATGGCGGTGGGGGCGGCGACAACCGCTGGTGATCGCCTCCTGTGGGGAGCGTCGCTCCCCCTCTCCGGTTTCAGGGCTGTCCCGCCTGATTGAGCGGTTGCAGCCCCATCACCGCACGATCCGCCTGGCCTGCACCTGCTCGGTGCTGAACAAGCTGTTCGATCTGGCTCCACCGGTGCTGATCGGCCTGGCGGTCGATGTGGTTTCACGGCAGGGTCAGTCCTGGATCGCCGGCTTCGGGATTCGCGAAGTGCCCGCCCAGCTCGGTCTGCTGGCGGGCCTCACCTTCCTGATCTGGAGCGCCGAATCCCTGTTCGAGTATCTCTATGGTCTGCTGTGGCGCAATCTCGCCCAGACCGTGCAGCACGAGCTGCGGCTGGAGAGTTACGACCATCTTCAGCATCTTGAGATGGCCTTCTTCGAGGCGGGAAGCAGCGGACGCCTGCTCACCGTGCTCAACGACGACATCAATCAGCTGGAGCGCTTCCTGGATCACGGCGCCAACGAGATCCTGCAGCTGATCACCACCGTGCTCGCTGTCGGAGCCGCCATGGTGTGGCTCTCGCCCTGGGTGGCCGGTCTCTCTTTTCTGCCGATCCCGCTGATCCTGTGGGGGTCGCTGCAGTTCCAGCGGCGCCTGGCACCTCGCTATGCCGAAGTGCGCGAGCGAGCCGGGGCGATCGCCGCCAGCCTCGCCAACAACATCGGCGGCATCCTCACGATCAAGAGCTACGCCGCCGAGGCCTGGGAGCTGGAGCGGATCCGCGAAGCCAGTCAGGCCTATCGCCTCAGCAATCGCCGCGCCATCCGCCTGGCGGCGGCCTTCGTCCCCCTGATCCGCTACGCGATTCTGTTCGCCTTCCTGGCGAACCTGCTGATCGGTGGCCTGCAGGCCTGGCGAGGCGTGATCGCCCTGGGCACCTACAGCTTCCTGATCTTTGTCACCCAGCGGCTGCTCTGGCCGCTCACCACCCTGGGTCGCACCCTCGACGATTACCAGCGGGCGATGGCCTCCACCCGCCGGGTGCTCGATCTGCTCGATACGCCGATCACCATCGCCGGTGGTCGTCGTCCCCTGGATCGCGGCGCTGTGCGTGGGGAGATCCGCTTCGAAGCGGTCGGCTTCGCCTATGGCGAGCGCCAGCCTCTGTTGCAGGGTCTCGATCTGGAGGTGCCCGCCGGCAGCACCCTGGGCATCGTCGGCTCCACCGGTTCGGGCAAGAGCACGATTGTGAAGCTGCTGCTGCGCCTCTATGAGGTTCAGAGCGGTCGCATCCTTCTCGATGGTCAGCCGATCCAGGAGCTGCAGCTCGCAGATCTGCGCCGGGCGATCGGCCTGGTCAGCCAGGAGGTGTTTCTGTTCCATGGCAGCGTGGCCGACAACATCGCCTACGGCAGTTTCCAGGCCTCCCGCGCCGCGATCGAACGGGCGGCTGCCCAGGCTGAAGCGGCCTCCTTCATCGAGGCCCTGCCTGAGGGCTACGACACCGTGGTGGGTGAGCGGGGCCAGCGGCTCTCCGGCGGGCAACGGCAGCGCATCGCCCTGGCCCGGGCCATCCTCAAGGACCCGCCGGTGCTGGTGCTCGATGAAGCCACCGCCGCTGTGGACAACGAAACGGAGGCGGCAATCCAGCGCTCCCTGGAACGCATCACCGCTGCACGCACCACCCTGGTGATCGCCCACCGGCTGAGCACCGTGCGCCATGCCGATCGGATCGTGGTGATGGAGCACGGCCGGCTGGTGGAAAGCGGCAGCCACGACAGCCTGCTGCGGCGTCAGGGGGCCTATGCCGCCCTGTGGCGCGTGCAAGCGGGGCTGCGCCCGGAGGAGGAGCTGCGCGCCTGAGCGCCGGCATCGCCGGGCTGGCCAGGATCCGCCGTGGAGGCTGAGAAGGGAAGGGGTTGGCGCCACTGAGCAGCGCCGTTGCCATCACCGGCCCCGCAGGGCGGCCTCCCAGCCGCCGGTTTCCGCCCCTTCTGTCTCAGCCCCCTGCCAAAGCGTCTCATCCTGAATTTCCTGCCCCGATCCTCTGCCTTAACGTCCCGTCATGCCTACCACCACGGCCCGACGATCCCCACGGCCACCTGCCCGGCAGCCTCTGCCCGTCGCTGTCGCCCTGGCGATGGTGGTCGGTCTGGGCAGCGGACTGGCCCTGGCCCGCCCCCTGGCCCAATGGCTCAGCGTTGAAGGAGTCCGAGCCAGCCCCACTGCGCCCACCCCCTTCGCCGCCTGGTGGCAGAGGAGCAGCCGCGACAACCTGCTGGTGCTCGGCACCGATGTCGGTGGCGGCAACACCGATGTGATCGCCGTGGTGTCCGCGGGCGATGGGCTCACCCGCATCACCCAGATCCCGCGCGATACCTATCTCGAGGACGAGCGTTTCGGACCGGTGAAGATCAATGCCCTCTATAGCCTCGGGGGCATCGAGACGATCCGTGCCACGGTCTCCCGACAACTGCAGCGTCCGATCCAGCACCATCTGGTAGTGAATCTGGCGGCGATCCGGCGCATGGCCGACCAACTCGGTGGCCTGGAAGTGGATGTACCCAAGCGGATGCGCTACGTCGACCGCACCCAGGGTCTGAACATCGATCTGCAGCCGGGCCGCCAGACCCTGCGCGGTCGCGATCTGGAGGGCTTCCTGCGTTTCCGCCACGACGAAACCGGTGATATCGGGCGGATCGAACGCCAGCAACTGGCCCTCAAATCCTTATTCCGCCGGCTGTCGGAACCCCAGAACCTGGTGCGGCTGCCAACGCTGCTGCTGGCTGCGGGCAAGGACATCCACACCGATCTGGGACCGATGGAACTCGGCGGCCTGATCACAAGCCTGGGCGGCACCACCCTGCAGACCCGGCGTCTCGACGGCCGACCATTCGAGCAGGGCGGCATCAGCTACTGGCAGGCCGACTGGAGCAGCGCCGATGAACCGCGGGGTTCAGAAGCGGGCGGAGGCTGACGCCACAGCTGACGTCCTGCTGTCACCCCGATCGGCAGGCGACTCCATCCGGCGCTGCGATCCGGCACAGGAGCGGGGATCGCCTCCAGCACAAGCCGCCTGCAGGGCTGAAGCGTTGCAGCAGGCCGGCCAAGAGCGGATCAACGCTTCTTTCTGCTCCCCTTGCCGGGGGCAGCCTCAGGCTCCTTGCGGCCATCTGCCGAGCGTTCGGGTTGCCGCTGCGCCGCCTCGTCGCCATTGCTCTCCTCCGGCAGTCCGTTGCGGCGGTCCGACAGGGTGATCAGGGCCAGCACCAGGGCCAGCAGCGCCAGCAACGGGCTGGAGGCGGCCACCGTCACCCCCAGAGCGGCTGTGAACCAGATCGAGGCCGCGCTGCTGAGTCCCCGCACCTCCGCCGCCTGCAGCGAATGGCGTGAAGGGCGCGGAATCAGGATCTCGCCAGCTCCGAGAAACCCCACTCCGGTCGCCACCCCCTGGATGGCACGGCTGCGGGACTGCGGATCCGGGCCAGCGGCGAGAACCATCAGGGCGGCACTGAGCCCCACCAGCACATGCACCCGCAGCCGGTTGGGATGGCGCACGGAACCGTGATGGGCGCGGTTCAGACCCACCGCCAGACCGCAGAGCACCGCCATCCCCATCCGCAGCAACGCCTCAATGTCAGGGGTCACGTGCAGGGGGAGCGCCGCGGCAGCCGCCATCGGGATCGGGAACATCGGATCAGCCGGAGGTTGGCAGACCGCACACACCGTGCAAACAGCCGCTGACGGATCAGCGCTGGCCCAACCGGCCCCTGCTGCGGCTCAGGCTGCTTTGACTTCTGCCGCCAGGATCGCGTCGGCCAGGCCTTCCGCCAGGGCCGGCAGGTGGGAATAGGCATTGCTGCAGCCAGCCAGCACCCACAGGCCCGGGGCCAGGGCCTCCGCCAGAGGAACGCCGTCGGGGCAATAGCTCACCGGGGCCAGATGGAAACGCGCCTCCAGATCGGCCAGGGTCGGATCGAGCCGGGTCAGTCCCTGCCGCAGCCAGCGCTCCAGCTGGGCCGGATCGGGAGGAGGTGACGGCGCACCGGCACGGAAAGCCTGCCCGCAGCCAGGGCTGCGTGTTGCAGTGCCCTTGTCCTGCCGGACCGGCGGCTGATCCGTGGCGTTGCAGAGCGCAGCGCTCTCCCAGCCGGGCAGCACGGCCGGATCGGGAGCCGCCGGTGGCAACCAGGTGATCTGGCCGAGCAAGGCTCCCTCCCCCCAGGGCACCAGGCCGAGATCGAGACCCCAGCGGGCTTCAGCAGTCGGCGCGAGACGCTCGAGGGCCGGGCGTTGCAACCGGGCCGGAAACACCATCCAGCCGCGCCGCACCGCCGCCAGCCAGCGGCTGCGACCCTGGAGCTCCGGCAGCAGCAGCACCCCCGCCCAGCTGCAGCGCAACCGCTCTTTGAGGGCCGGCCACAGGGCCACGCTGCCGGCACCGGCCGCCAGGAGCAGCGTCGGGCTGTGGAAGCGACGACCATCGGCCAGTTGCAGCTGCCAACCGTCTGCAGCCGGCTCGAGCCCCAGCACGGACTGCGCCACCATCTCAACCCCGACCCGCTGCAGCGCCGCCGGAAGGGCGCGCGCCAGGGCCGGGCCCTCCAGGCGCGAGAACGGCAGCGGTGCCGGCAGCAGCGGGGCTCGGAGGCGGCGGATCCATCCAGGCAACGACCGCACAGCGCCTGCTTCCGCTTCCGCCGGTATCGCCGTCGCCTGCTCGCCTGAGGGGATGCAGCCATGGAGCACCACCGCCGAGGGCCTCCAGCCGAGGGAGCCATGCCGGCGTTCCAGATCCCGCCAGCGGGCTGCGGCAGCGCGACCGGCCACCGAGCCGTAGCTCAGGGCTGTGGCCATCCAGGCACCGGCAGGAGCTGGTGGCGGCAGGGGATCACGACCCGGCCCCGCGGCCGCACCGGTGGGGACAGGGAAGGGGGCGGAGTCGCGCAGGGTGGGGGCGATCAGGCGCACCGCCACGCCGCGCTCCGCCAGCTGCAGCGCGGTGAGGCACCCGGCCAGACCGGCGCCGATCACCGTGACCTGGACCGGTGCCGGCGGCGCTGGATCGGGGAGCAACGCCAGGTCCATGGCGGGGCTCTGCGACCTACCGCGCTCAGATCTGCAGCGTGAAGGAGGTGATCACCCGCTCGAACAGCTCCTGCACCCGTGGCCAACGCACCTCATTGGTGCTGGCGGCAAAGGTATAGAGGCGGCCGCGATCCGCCACCACAGTGGCCAGCTCGTGGCGATCGCGATCGGCCAGATGCACGGCGTATTCCAGGTCATAGAAGGTATGGCCGTTCTGCTCCCGCTCGCGCGCCTCCACCAGTTCGGCCTCGCGGCCACTGCCGGTGGGAGCGATCACGGTGCGGCGCAGCTTCTCCCCCACGGCCACCGCACTGCCGAGTGCTTCCAGGTCCTGATCGGGACGCACCTCGGAGATCACCAGGCTGAGGGTCTCATCGCTGTTGATCAGATCGTGGAACACCACCTGGGGCCCGCCGCTCACCTGCACCCGCGTCCAGCCGGTGGGGTAAAGGAAGGCGTAGCGACCGTCGGGGCTGGCAAACGAATTGAGCCCGGCGGCGGCGGCACTGCAGGCCCCCAGGCCCAGTGAGACCGCCACCAGCAGCAGCAGGCTGAACAGCAACCGGGGCAGACGGCCGGCGGAGACAGCGGAGCGAGGCATGGCAGGGGGTCCGGTGGCGGGCATTCTCTCCCCTCGGCCCTCGCTGCAGGGGGCGCTGCCTAGATTCGGGTGCCTTGCCATCGATCCCTGAGCGGCTTCACCCGGCCCCTGGCCCGCCTGATCGATCAGTTCGAGCGGCTGCCGGGCATCGGGCCGCGCACTGCTCAGCGCCTCGCCCTGCATGTGCTCCGCCAGCCCCGCGACCAGATCCAGGCCTTCGCGGATGCCCTGCTGGCAGCCCGCAGCCAGGTGGGGCAATGCCGGCGCTGTTTCCACCTGGCCGCTGAGGAGTACTGCGAAATCTGCCGCAACGAGCAGCGCAACACCGGGGTGATCTGCGTGGTGGCCGATTCCCGTGATCTGCTCGCCCTGGAGCGCACCCGTGAGTATCGCGGCGCTTATCACGTGCTGGGCGGCCTGATCTCACCGATGGATGGGGTGGGACCGGAGCTGCTGCACATCCAGCCCCTGGTGGAGCGGGTGGACCGGGAGAACTGCAGCGAGGTGATCCTGGCGCTCACCCCCAGTGTCGAGGGAGACACCACCAGCCTCTATTTGGCACGGTTGCTGCGGCCATTCACGGCGGTGAGTCGCATCGCCTACGGCCTGCCGATGGGCAGCGAGCTGGAATACGCCGATGAAGTCACCCTGGCGCGAGCACTGGAGGGCCGGCGACCGATGCCGTGAGACAGGCCCCAGCCCCCTCCAGCCCGCGCCTACCACCCGCCAGCCCCCGTTCATGGCCAGCACCGGATCGCCCCTGTCCCAGCTCAGCGCAGCCGATCCCTCGGCGCCGGCCGCCGCGATCCAGGCTGCGCCGAGCCACCCTCTGAGCGGCGAGCCTCAGAACATCCGGCGCAGCCGCTACAGCGCCATCCCGCCGGCAGAGCGGCTGCCCCCCTGGCTGCGCTCACCGCTCGGCAACGCCTCCGACCTGGCCGGGGTGCAGGCGGTGGTGAAGCAACAGCGGCTGCACACGATCTGCGAGGAGGGCCGCTGCCCCAACCGCGGCGAGTGCTATGCCGCCGGCACGGCCACCTTCCTGCTCGGGGGCCCGATCTGCACCCGTAGCTGTGCCTTCTGTCAGGTCGACAAAGGTCAGGCGCCGGCCCCGGTCGATGCCGCCGAGCCGCAGCGGGTGGCGGAGGCGGTGCAGCTGCTGGGGCTGCGCTACGTGGTGCTCACCGCCGTGGCCCGCGATGATCTGGCCGACCATGGCGCTTCCCTGTTCACCACCACGATGGCGGCGATCCGGGCGGTCGACGCCGCTGTGGCGATCGAGGTGCTGACGCCTGATTTCTGGGGAGGCGAGAGGGATTTCGCCCGCGCCGAGGCCGCCCAGCGGCAACGCCTGCAGACCGTGCTTACGGCGGCTCCGGTGTGCTTCAACCACAACCTTGAGACGGTGGAACGCCTGCAGGGGGAGGTGCGCCGCGGTGCCACCTACCGGCGCTCGCTGGGCCTGCTGGCGGCCGCCCGGGAACTGGCACCAACGATTCCCACCAAGAGCGGTCTGATGCTGGGGCTGGGCGAAACGCGCGAGGAGGTGCTGGCCACCCTGCACGATCTGCGGGCGGTGGATTGCCAGCGGCTGACCCTGGGCCAGTACCTGCGCCCGTCCCTGGCCCACATTCCCGTCGCCCGCTACTGGCATCCGGAGGAGTTCGAGGAGCTGGCAGCGGTGGCGCGAGCCCTGGGCTTCCGCAATGTGCGCAGCGGGCCTTTGGTGCGCAGCAGCTACCACGCCGAAGCGGCGGGATGAGACCCGATCACATTCGGCTCCTTGCCGCATCCCTGCGGTCGCGGGTGGCTGCCGCATCCCTGCGGTCGCGGTGCGCTCAGACACAGCGTTGCCTCTGCATCGATGCCACAGGTGTGCCCTGCTCAGCCGGCTGGGGCTAAACTGAGAAAACGCTAAACCTGTCGATAGGCAGCGTCCATGGCGCCATGGCTCATTGCGCCTTCCGCCCACGCCATCGACACCAGAAACAGCAGCAGGTGCATCCGGATCCTGCCCACAACGGAGCAAACCCTGAGCCGCAGGTTGCGATCAGCGTCAGTCATCCCCAGCCCCCTCAGAACCATGACCGATTTCATCACTGAGTTTGAACCCGCCACCGACGAACCGGGCACCGAAGTGTTCCACGCCAGCTTCGAGCAGATTGCAGTGACGGCTGTTTTTGATGACATATCCGTCTATGATGACATGGATGCCTATGCTGAGACAGCAGTTCTCGACGATGCGCCTGTTTTTGAGAGCATGACTCTCCTGGAAGAAGCGGATGCGATGCGGACGGATGGCACAGCAGTCGAGGGCGAATGGCAGATTGCCGCTGAGGAGGGGGTGGATCGCACTGAGCTCGGCCTCGCCCTGATTGATCCGGCCAATGGTGGCGGCGATGTCTTCGATCCCCGGATCGCCCGCTGCCTGCCGATGCCGTTCCCGCCCCGACAGCTCGCCCAGGTGATCGTCGCCCCAGCCGGTGCCGACGGGGTGACCTGGAGGGCTGAACAATGGTTGTACGGCGACATCGCTCTTCCCAACGGGGCTTCACCAATTCCGGGTCCATCCCCTGCGCCGGAGGAGGCCAGCGAGCCCCCGGCTGATGATCCGGACTCCACCCCTGGCGAGCTGCTGCTGCTGAGCAACGAAACGCGCAAAGCGACCAGCAGCGGATCCCTCTGGTCCGTGGTGCTGCTCAACGACAGCGCCTCGCTCGAACTGGCCCGTTTCACCGACGTGAAGATCAGCCTCTACGAAGAACGCTTCGCGCAGGATCTCGATGGCGACGGCGAGATCACACCCCGCCTGGCGGATCGCCTGCTTGATGACGGCAGCCAGAACGATGGCATCGGCCTGCAGCTCAGTGGCGAAGGCATCCTCAGCCTGCTCACCGCCGAGGGAGAGCTGCCGCTTTATGGGCTCGGTTCCCAGCTCAGCAACGGTGCAGCGGATGACGCTGGCTACGTGGCCGCAGCCGCTTCTGATCTCGGCGGCTACTGGCTGGCTTACCGCTACATGATCACCACCTGGGATGAAGCAGGTCTGCAGCTGGAGCCCCAAACGCATTGGTCCCTGCAACTGCTGGACAGCAATGGGGCTCAGGATGGAAGCCGTTCCTTCTGGGATGTGGACATCCGCCGATTTGAAGACCTATTTGCCCAGGATCTCGATGGCGATGGTGAGATCACACCGCGCCCCGCCGATCAGGTGATCGATGACGGCAGTCAGAGCGATGGCATCGGGCTGCAGCGCAGCGGCGAGGGCCTTCTCTTCCTCACCACCCCAACAGGAACGCTGCCGCTCTACCAGATCAGCGGCCTGTATGGCGGTGATCCCACCACGGCTGACATCGCCTATGTCGCAGCAGCTGCCTCGGAATCAGGCGGTTACTGGCTGGCCTATCGCTATCCGGTGTCAAGCGGTCCAGATCAGGACACCAGCACCAGCTGGTCCCTGGTGATGGTCGACCGCGAGGGGCGTCCGGATTGGTCCACCTCGTACGCCGATGTGGACATCCGCCATTTTGAACAGCGCTTCGAGCAGGATCTCGATGGCGATGGTGAGATCTCGCCTCGCCCTGCCGATCAGGTGATCGATGACGGCAGCCAGAGCGATGGCATCGGACTGCAGCTCAGCGGCGAAGGCCTGCTGCAACTCACCACTGCCGATGGGGCCATCAGCCTGCATCAGCTCGGCCTGCAGCCGCAATCCGGCTTTCAGTATGTCGCTGCAGCTGCTGCGCAAGGCAGCGGCTACTGGCTGGCGCGCCATATCCAGCTCGAACGGCTGTCGGAGGAGGAGACCAATCCTGAGGCGGCACTCATCTGGTCGGTGCAGAAGGTCGATGCCAATGGGGCAATCGAGTGGGGCCTCGACTCCTGGAATGCCGAGATCAGTGCCTGGGAAGCAACCTTCGAGCAGGATCTCGATGGCGATGGCGAGATCACAGCCCAGCTCGATCCCACGGTTCTCGATGATGGCAGCCAGCCGGATGGTGTCGGCCTGACCCTCAGCGCTGTGGGCATCGTGACGTTCACCGAGGCTGATCAGACCCTCCCCCTCTACGGACTGGGCTTTCAGGCTGCCCCTGCAGACGATCAAGACAGGTTTGTGGCCGCTGCCGCGGCTGAGTCCGGCGGGTATTGGCTGGCCAGATCCTCACCGCAGTGGAGCGTGGATGATCAGGGTGAGGCTGTCACCTCAGAACAACGCAGCTGGACGATCCTGGCGATCACAGCCGAAGGCCAACAGGATTGGTCGCTCTCCTATTCCGTCTCAGACATCAGCTCCTGGGAAGGTATCTTCGCGCAGGACCTTGATGGCGATGGGTTGATCAATCCCGAAGGCGCTGATCCCCAACGCGAAACGGCGATCTGGGGATGGGGATGGGGCCATGGTCCCTTTTATGGCTACAACCTGAAAGGACAGATCGATGGCGACTGGCCTCTCTACACCATGAGAGGGCCTGAGATGGAGGAGGATTTTTATCTCTCTGACGAGCAAGGCCTCGGCGAAGATCAAGGGGAATCTTCCGACCTCGATCCGCGGCTGCTCGTGACCTCAACGGCATCCAGCGGACGGCAGACCCGCATCCTCCGAGCCCTGGATGGGCTGACGGGCTTTGAGGCGATGGATCAGGAAACCGGGTCGTCCGAGGCGGCTGACACTGATTTCCACGGCTTGCCGATGTTCGGCACCCGTGGCGATGACAGCATGATCGGCACCAGGAACAACGACCGCATCATCGGCGCCCGCAGCAAGGCACAACAATTCGGACGCGATGTGATCGCCAGTGGTGCCGGCTACGACCAGATTGTGCTCGGCAGCAGCATGGCCGGTTTCTACAACGTTACCGGCGATGCGGACTATGCCCTGATCAAGAAGTTCGATCTCAATCGTGATCAGCTGGTTCTGCATGGGAAGCTGAAAAAATATTCCGTGGAACCAGGCATACGCATGGATGGAATGCGTGGTGATGGTCTCTACAATACCGATGGTGATCTGATCGCTCTGATTCAGACACGCGACCAGACACCCTTCGACCTCACATCCGCCGCGATGACCACACTCTGATCCACACCCATACCGATGGGCACGATGGGCCCGGCAGTGCTTGCTGCTGGCCGTCGTGCCTCTTCCCCGCCTGGCTGCCCGGGACCCTGAGCCTCGGTTCGGGGCCTCCATAGGATCGGCGCCTCAGAACTATTGCCCATGGTCTCCGTCCAGCCCTGCGCCAGCGCCGCGCCGCTCCGCCTCAGCGCCGCAGGCCTGCGTGGCACGGTGCGCGTCCCCGGCGACAAGTCGATTTCGCACCGGGCACTGCTGTTCGGCGCCATCGCTGAGGGGGAGACCGTGATCGAGGGGCTGTTGCCGGCGGAGGATCCGCTCAGCACCGCCGCCTGTCTGCGGGCCATGGGAGTGGCGGTGTCGACGATCGAGGCCGGGCAGCCCGTGATCGTGCAGGGCGTGGGGCTCGACGGCTTCCGCGAACCGGAGACGGTGCTCGACTGCGGCAATTCCGGCACCACGATGCGGCTGATGCTCGGCCTGCTGGCGGGCCGGGCCGGGCGCCACTTCGTGCTCAGCGGTGATGCCTCCCTGCGCCGGCGGCCGATGCGGCGCGTGGGAGGACCGCTCTCGGAGATGGGTGCCACGATCCGGGGCCGCATGGGCGGCAACCTGGCGCCGCTGGCGATCGAAGGCCAGAGCCTGCACGGCACCACGATCCGCACGCCGGTGGCCTCGGCCCAGGTGAAGAGCGCCCTGCTGCTGGCGGCGCTCACGGCCAGCGGCCCCACCACGGTGATCGAGCCGCACCTGTCACGCGACCACAGCGAGCGGATGCTGCGAGCCTTCGGCGCCGACCTGCGGGTCGAGAGCCCCTACCGCACCACGGTGACCGTGCATCCCGGCCCGTCGCTGCGGGGCCAGAGCGTGGTCGTGCCGGGCGACATCAGCTCGGCGGCGTTCTGGCTGGTGGCGGCGGCGATCACCCCCGGCAGCGATCTGCTGATCGAGAACGTGGGCCTCAACCCGAGCCGCACCGGCATCCTCGAGGTTCTGGAGGCGATGGGTGCCCGCGTCGAGATCCTCAATCAGCGCGATGTGGCGGGCGAACCGGTGGGTGACCTGCGCGCCCAGCACGGTCCGCTGCGGCCGTTCACGATCGGCGGCGAGCTGATCCCCAGGCTCGTCGATGAGATCCCGATCCTGGCGGTGGCGGCCTGCTGCGCCGAAGGCACCAGCCGCATCAGCGACGCGGCCGAGCTGCGCGTCAAGGAGACCGATCGCCTGGCGGTGATGGCCCGTCAGCTGGGGGCGATGGGGGCCCGCCTCGAGGAACATCCCGATGGGCTCACGATCACCGGCATCACGCCGCTGCAGGGGGCCACGGTTGACAGCGAAACCGATCACCGCGTGGCGATGAGCCTGGCGGTGGCGTCACTGGTGGCTTCTGGCGACACCCTGCTCCATGATCCCGGCGCCGCCGCGGTGTCCTACCCGGGGTTCTGGGAGGACCTGGAGCGCCTGCGGGCGTGAGCGGCGCGTCCCCAGTGGCGATGGCGGCCTGAAGCCTGGCGCATCTCCCATGGCCGATCGTCTACCGCTATCCGAGCAGGCCGGGCCACACCTGCGGCGGACCGCCCGGCTGGATCCCACCGCCACGCCCCCCCAGCCCGGCCAGGGGCTGACGATGCGCACGGGCCGCGATGGCAGCTTCAGCCTCTGGAGCGAGAGCTTCCAGGAGGGCTTCCACAGCGGCCGCGGTGCCGTGCGTGAGGCCCGTGAAACCTTCCTGCAGCCATCGGAGCTGCAACGCTTCTCACCCGGCAGCACGCTGCGGGTGCTGGAGGTGTGCGTCGGCACCGGCTGCAACCTGGCGGTGCTGCTGGAGGCGTGCGCCTCCAGGGGGCTGCATCTCGACTGGACCGGTCTGGAGCTGGATCCTGAGCCGCTGCGCCTGGCCCTGGCACAGCCGCACTTCCGGGCCCCCTGGCAACCGCAGACGCTGCGGATCCTTGAGCAGCTGCAAACCGCTGGCGCCTGGAGCATCAAGGCGGGTGGCGAGGTGGCGACCGCGTCGCAGACAGCCGCCTCCAACGCCAGGGCCACAGGTTCCGATGCCGATCGGTCAGCCCAGAAGCGCTCCGAGCCTGTTCAGAGCTCCAGCTGTGGCCGGATGCTCTGGGGCGATGCCCGCCAGATGCTGCAGCAACGGCGCAGGCAGAAGAGCGCCGCGTTCGATCTGATCTGGCATGACGCCTTTTCACCCCAGCGCTGCCCCCAGCTCTGGACGCTGGAGTTCCTTGGGGATCTGACCCGCCTGCTGGGGCCTGAGGGTCGCTGGATCAGCTATTGCTCCGCTGCCGCGGTGCGCGAAGCACTGCGGCTCACCGGTCTGCAACTGGTCGCCCTGCCCAGTGCCCGGAATTCCGCGAACCCTCCACAAGCCTGGAGCGGCGGCACCGTCGCCAGCCCCAGCGCGCTGCCGGCTTCACCGCTGTGGCGGGCGCTCAGCCCGATGGAGCTGGAGCACCTGGCCAGCAGCGCCGCTGAGCCCTATCGCGATCCCACCGGAGCGGCCACCGCCGAGGCGATCCTCAGCGCCCGCCAACAGGCCCAGGCTGAGGCGCTGGCCTGTGGCACACGCAGCTCCAGCAGCGCCTGGAGACGGCGTTGGAGGCTGGAGGGATAGGGAAAGCCCTGGCGATCAGCGGCTGCGACCATCCCTGTTGTTCATCCCCGTTGTTGACCGCTGTTGTCGCATCGATACCGCCCTGTGCGCTCTTGCCGCCCATCGCGTGGCCTGTGGCGGACCTTGCCGGGCCCATGGCCAGCCGGCGGCCGCCAGGTCTGGGAGCGGCCCGGTGCAGCCCCGGTAGATTCCGGCCCAGTTGCCGCACCCTGATGCTCGCCGTTGCCGTTCTGGCCGCCGGAAAGGGCACCCGCATGAAGAGCGATCTGCCCAAGGTGCTCCAACCCCTGGCGGGGGCCACCCTGGTGGAGCGGGTGCTGCGCAGCTGTGTCCCGTTGCAACCCCAGCGGCAGCTGCTGATCGTGGGGCATCAGGCGGAGCGGGTGGAAACCTCCCTGGCGGCCCATGCCGGCCTGGAGTTTGTGCTGCAGGCGCCCCAGAACGGCACCGGCCATGCCGTGCAACAGCTGCTGGCACCGCTGCACGACTTCGACGGCGACCTGCTGGTGCTCAACGGTGATGTGCCGCTGCTGCGCCAGGAGACGATCAGCGATCTGCTGCAGCGCCATCGCGCCAGCGGTGCCGCCGTCACCCTGCTCACGGCCCGGCTGGCGGATCCCACAGGCTATGGCCGCGTCTTCGCCGATGGCGACGGGCGGGTGTCGGCGATCGTGGAACATCGCGACTGCAGCGAAGAACAACGCCGCAACACCCTGATCAACGCCGGCATCTACTGCTTTAACTGGAGCGCCCTGGCGGCGGTGCTGCCGCAGCTGCGCAGCGACAACGACCAGGGCGAGCTCTATCTCACTGACACGGTGGCGATGCTCAACCCGGCGATGCACGTGGAAGTGGCCGATGCCGATGAGATCAACGGCATCAACGACCGCCTGCAGCTGGCCCAGTGCGAAGCGGTGATCCAGGACCGCCTGCGCCGGCACTGGATGCGCGAGGGGGTGACCTTCATCGATCCCGCCAGCTGCACCCTCAGCGATGGCACCCGCTTCGGGCGGGATGTGGTGGTGGAACCCCAGTGCCATTTCCGCGGTGAGACGCAGATCGGCGACGGTTGCCACATCGGCCCGGGCTGCCTGATCGAGAACAGCCAGCTCAGCGAGAACGTGGAGGTGCTCCATTCGGTGCTGTGCGATGTCAGCGTCGCGCGCGGCTGCAGCGTGGGACCCTTCGCCCAGCTGCGGGCCGGCGCCCGTCTGGAGGCCAATGTGCGGATCGGCAATTTCGTGGAGGTGAAGAACAGCCACCTCGCCGAAGGCGTCAAGGCCAATCACCTCAGCTATCTGGGTGATGCCGATCTCGGCGCCAACGTGAACGTGGGTGCCGGCACGATCACCGCCAATTACGACGGCGTGCGCAAGCACCGCACCGTGATCGGTGCCGGCAGCAAGACCGGCGCCAACAGCACCCTGGTCGCCCCGATCCGGGTGGGGGAGCGGGTGACGATCGGAGCCGGTTCCACCCTCACCCAGGACGTGCAGGACGGCGCCCTCGCCCTGGGGCGGGCCCGCCAGGTGGTGAAGGCGAACTGGCGGGGACCGCTCAGCAACGGCGGCTGAACCCTGAACCCTGAGCCCTGAACCCCGAACCCGGAAACCCACCGGTAGGGGCTCAGGGCTCAACGGATGTCCGCGGCTGGCTCTGCGGTGGTGTCAGGCCTGAGACCTCAGGCCTCAGCCACCGGCCGCAGGCTCCAGCAACGTCAGCAACCGCTCCAGCACCACACCACGGCTCGCCTTGAGCAGCAGGCCATCGCCGGCACGGAGCCAGCCGCGCAAGGGAGCTGCCGCCTGCTCCGGTGTGTCCACCCGCACCAGTGCCGGCACCGCCTCGCCGGCCCCGGCCTGCAGCGCTGCCCCTTCAGCACCAGCAGCGACGATCACCAGACCATCCAGCCGTCCCTGACGAGCCCAGTGGGCCGCCCGCTCACCCACCTGTCGGTGCAGCTGCTCGCTCAGATCTCCGAGCTCAAGCATCGTGCCGAGCACTGCAAAGCGGCGGCCGGCGACGGGGGCACCAGCCAGCAGATCGAGGGCGGCTAACATCGCCTCGGGGGAAGCGTTATAGGTCTCATCGAACACCTCCACACCGCCCAGCTGCAGGCGGCGACTGCGGCCTCCCGGCAGCTCCACCTGCATCGCGGTGAGCGCCTCGGCCGGCACCCCCAGCTCCCGCGCCACCGCCAGGGCCAGCAGCAGATTGCGGGCGTTGTGGCGGCCGGCCAGGGGCAGGGCCAGCGGCGGCCAGCCCGGCAGCTGCAGCGATCCCGCCGTCTCCGGATCGGCTGAGGGCGTCTCGGCGGCCATGGCGCCGGGGCAGGTGGCGATCCAGTCCGCCGCTGGCAACGCCGGTTCGAAACCGGGTACCTCATCAGCCAGGGCCACCCGCAGCACCCGGCCGTTCCAGCGCGCCGCCAGGGCCGCCTCCAGCAGCGGATCTCCGGCCGGGATCACCACCAGACCATCAGGCCTGAGACGGGCAGTGATCTCGCATTTGGCGGTGGCGATCGCCTCCCGGCTGCCGAGCCGACCGATATGGGCGGTGCCGATGTTGGTGATCACGGCCACATCCGGCTCAGCGCAGACACTCAGCCGCTCGATCTCGCCGAGGCCACGCATGCCCATCTCCACCACCAGGGCCGCGGTGCGCTGATCGGCACGCAACAGGGTCAGCGGCGCGCCGATGTCGTTGTTCTCATTCCCCTGGCTGGCCACCACAGGCCCGAGTGGCGCCAGGCAGGCACGGATCAGCTCACGGGTGGTCGTCTTGCCGGCCGATCCGGTCACCGCCACCACCGGCCGTGCCAGGGTGCGTCGCCACAGCCTGGCCAGCTGCTGATACGCCGCCAGCGTGTCCGGCACCAGCCAGAGCGGGCGGCCGTGGGCCGTCGCCAGCGCCTGCAATGCCTCCAGATCGATCCGATCGGCTTCGGCGATGGCGGCGGCGCAGCGCGGCAACGCCCCGGCCAGAAAACGATGGGCATCGTGGCGTTCCCCCACCAGCGGCACGAACAGGGCCTGCTCCAGGGGGGCGCGGCTGTCGGTGCAGACCGAGGCGATGGCGCGATCGGGATCGGCCGGGCCGGCGATCGGTGCACCCCAGAGCTCCTGCAGCTGGGCGGATCGGAGAACCATCAGGGCAGCGGAGCGGGCGCGAGCAGGATCATGCCCGATCCCACCAGGGCCTGGCGGCCGCGCAGACGGCCCTGGGAATCGCGCAGCTCCAGCTGGTCGTAGCCCGCCTCCAGGGCGCGCTGCTGCCACAGCCCGGCCCGCTCCAGCAGAGTGCGATCCGACAGGGAAGTGGCCGCCTCACTCAGGGTGAGGCTGAGGCGGCCGGCCGCGGCATCGGCCTGCGCCGCCTGCAGCCAGGGATCGGCGCTGCCCCCGGACAACAGGCTGAGCAGCGGATCGAGGTTGAGCGGTGGCGGCACCACAGAGGGGTGACCCCCAGGAGACTGGCTCGCAGAAGGTTGTGCAGCAGACGGCAGCGCCGGCGGCGGCTCTCCTGCAGACAGCTGACTGACAGAAGGTTGGTTTGCTGAGGACTGCTCTGCAGAGGACTGCTCTGAAGAGGGCTGCGCTGCAGAAGAAGGGCCTTCAGACCGGTCTTCGGCAGACGGCGATGGGTTCGGTTGCTGCCCACTGGGCTGCAGCGGCGGTGCGAACCCAGATCCAGCCTCAGAAAGCCAGGCAGGATCGGATCCGGCGGCGATGGAGCGGGCCGCGGCTGGCTGCTGCATGGCAGAGGTACCGGCGGCGAGATCCGGGGAGGGGCGCCTCGGGAGTGTCAGCCGGAGCCCCAGGGCTGCCAGGGCCAGCAGGCCAGCCAGCAGCAGCGGCCAGAACAGGGGCGCCAACGCCTGCGGCCAGGGTCGCGGTCGCGGCAGGTCGCCCTGGCGGTTGCGCCGCCACAGCTCCTGCAACCGCAACCCCAGATCAGCCCAGACCGCCGTGAACGCCTCGCGCAGAACCCTCCAGGGGTTTCGGTAGGGGGCGGGCAGATCGGACGAGGGCCTCTCAGGCGCCTCGCGGCGGGAGCGCTGCTCCTCGGATTCACCCCTCGCCACGCCGCAGCAGCTGGGCCAGGGGATTGCGGGAGCGGGGAGCACCGCCGGGGCGGGACTCCTCATCGGATCGTTCCTTCTCCTCAGCGCTGCGCAGGCTGGGATCGGCACCCTGGCCCTGGGAGAAGCGCTCCACCTGCTCAGCATCGGGTCCGGCCACCTTGACGCCGCACACCTCCTTGTAGAGCACGTCGTATTCGCGGGCGGAGCGGGCCCAGCTGTAGTCCTGACCCATCGCCCGGCCCTGCAGCTCACGCCAGCTGTCGCTGTGGCGATAGGCCTCCCAGGAACGCACGATTGCGGTATAGAAATCAACCGGCTCGTAGCGATCAAAACAGAAGCCGGTGCCGCTATGGGCGCGAGGGTCATGGGGGGGCACCGTGTCCACCAGGCCGCCCACCTTGCGCACCACCGGGATCGAGCCGTAGCGCATCGCCAGCAGCTGGCTGATGCCGCAGGGTTCAAAGCGGCTCGGCATCAGGAAGGCATCGCTGCCGGCATAGATCAGCCGCGAGAGGGCATCGTCGTAGGTGAGGAACACGGAGAAGCGACCGGGATGGCGGGCGGCCATCTGCCAGAGGCCGGATTCGTAGCCGCGATCGCCGGTGCCCAGCACCACGATCTGGCTATCGGTGTAGGCCAGCACGCGATCGGCCACCTGCAACAGCAGATCCACCCCCTTCTGGTCCACCAGCCGGCTGACCATGCCCATCAAATAGGTGTCGGGGTTGACCTGCAGCCCCATCCGCTCCTGCAGCGCCTGCTTGTTGAGCGCCTTGCCGGCCAGATCAGTGGGGCTGTAATTGGCCACCAGGGTGGAATCGGTGGCTGGATCCCAGTCTTCCGTGTCGATGCCGTTAAGAATGCCGTGCAGCTTGCCACTGATGTAATTGAGCAGACCCTCCAGTCGTTCGCCGTATTCAGCGGTGCGGATCTCAGCCGCGTAGGTGGGCGAAACGGCATTGACACGATCGGCATAGAGCAGCGCCGCCGCCATCGTGTGGTCTCCCTGCATGTACCAGGGGCACCAGGTTATGCGATCGAGCTTCCAGCGCCAGGGGCCCTGGTACTTGAGGTTATGGATGGTGAACACCGGGCTGATCGCCGGGTCCTGGTGCATCCAGACCGGGATCATGCCGGTGTGCCAGTCGTGGCAGTGGAGCACATGCGGCTTCCAGACGTTCCAGGCGAATTCGGCAGCGGCACTGGCGAAGAAGGTGAAGCGCCAGTCTTCATCCTCACCGCCATAGATGCGCTCCGGGTCGAACACCGGATGGCCGACCAGATAGATCGGCAGGCCGTTGCCGGGATGGCGGGTTTCGAAGATGGCGAATCCGGTACCCATCGTGTGGCCGTGCCAGATCGGCTCGGCCGGGATCTCCAGGCGGCTCCAGAGCTTGCCGTAGCCCGGCATGATGATGCGCACGTCGTGGCCGAGAGCCGCCAGGGCCGGTGGCAACGAGCCGACCACATCGCCCATGCCACCCACCTTGATCATCGGGGCACATTCGGCAGCGGCGAACAGGATGCGCATCGATGGACGACGCCGGAGGCGCCGCGGTCTGGTGCGGCGACTCTACGGGTCCTCTTCCGATTTCCAGCCTCAGGGCAGCACGGTGACCGGCGTGCCGACCTGGACGAGATCGAACAGCTCGCGCACGTGTTCCTCGAACAGGCGGACACAGCCATGGGAGACCGCCCGCCCGACGCTGTCGCGCTGGGGGGTGCCATGGAAACCGGCGACGACACAGCCGCGCACCACCAGGTGCTCCTGGCCGTTGAAGCCGCTGCGGCCGCGGCAATCGCGGTGAAAACCGATCCAGCGGCTGCCGAGCGGATTGGCGGGCCCCGGTGGGATGCGCACGCCGCTGGCGGGATGCTCCCAGGTGGGATCGCGCCGCATCTCCAGCACCTGGAAACGCCCCACCGGCGTCTCCCAGCCGGGCATACCCACAGCCACCGGGAAGCGGCGCAACGGGCGACCGTTCTGGAGCACGGCCAGCTGGCGGCGACGGCGATCCAGCACCAGTTCACGTTGCAGAGCGGGTCCGGGATCCGGTGCCAGGGGCACAGCTGTCAGGGGGACGGCCTCGCCTGCTGCTCCGCTGAGCGAGGAGCTGTCGGCCCGACTCGGCGGCGGTGACATGGGCCGCGGCGATGACATCGCCCGCGGTGCCGCAGAAGACAGCACCGGCTCGGCAGCGACCGCCGCGGCTGGCTGAGGCGACGGTACGGGTTGCAGCGGCGCGGCAGGGGACAGCAGCGCGGAGACCAGTGCCGGGACCAGAACGGGGGGGAGCGGCGGCACGCGCTGCGCGGGAGCGAACCGGGCAGCCGGAGCTTAGGAAGCAACCACCGGGGCTGGGCGATCTCCTGGTCGCCGCTCCAGGTGCAACGCAAGGCCGCCTCGACAGGCGGGGAGCTGGGCTGCCCGCATTCACGCGAGGCTCACGCCACCGCGACCCCGGCTGATGCCTGCAGGCCGCCCCACCGCCACCTTGCGGCGAAGCCAGCCAGGGCGACGCCTCAGGGCAGCCAGGGCGAGGCGGAGAAGTCCGGCTCCCGTTTCTCCAGGAAGGCGTTGCGGCCCTCCTGCCCCTCGGACGTCCGATAGAAGAGATGGGTCGCCTGCCCGGCTAGCTCCTGCAGGCCCGCCAGGCCATCGGTCTCGGCATTGAAGGCCGCCTTGAGGCAGCGGATCGCCGTGGGGCTGTGGCGCAGGATCTCGCGGGCCCAGGCCACCCCCTCGCTCTGCAGCTGCTCGAGCGGTACCACCGCATTGACCAGACCCATCGCCAGCGCCTGGTGGGCGTCGTAGCGGCGGCAGAGGAACCAGATCTCCCGCGCCTTGCGCTGCCCCACCACCCGGGCCAGATACCCGGCCCCAAAGCCGCCATCAAAGCTGCCCACCCGCGGACCGGTCTGGCCGAAGACGGCGTTCTCCGCCGCCAGGCTGAGATCGCAGAGCAGATGCAACACCTGACCGCCGCCGATCGCGTAGCCGGCCACCAGGGCGATCACCACCTTGGGCAGGCTGCGGATCAGCCGCTGCAGGTCGAGCACATTGAGCCGCGGCAGGCCGTCTTCATCCACATAGCCGCCGTCGCCACGCACGCTCTGATCGCCGCCGCTGCAGAACGCCCAGACCCCATCGGCGGCCGGACCGGCACCGGTGAACAGCACCACGCCGATGCTGGTGTCATCGCGCACGCGGGCGAAGGCATCGCACAGTTCCCGCACCGTGCGCGGCCGGAAGGCATTGCGCTTCTCGGGGCGGTGGATGCTGATGCGGGCGATGCCCTCATCGCTGCGCTCCAGCCGGATGTCCTCGTAGGTCCCCAGCGGCTGCCAGTGCACCGGCGGCGCGGCCTGAGCGGCGCTCGGCGTCGCAGCGTCGCTGCTGGCTGCAACAGCAGCGATTCCAACGGCACCGGTTTCTTCTGCCGCGCTTTCAGCAGCCGCGCTTTCGGCAGCCGCGGCACCCGCGGGGGGAGGGGGAGACGTCATGGCGGATCAGCGGTCCGAAGGGCCATTCTCCCGGGCGAGGGCAGCGGCCTGGCCCGAGCGCCCGCGGCGCCCAAGGGCGCCGCGCCGCATCCGTGCCCCAGCCGTCGCGCCTGGCCGCCTGGGGATCCTTCGGCAGCGGGCTGAGGCGCTGGCAGCGGAGCCTTCGATGCCTTACGTCTGGGGGACACCATGGGGGCCGGCAGCGCCGATCTCCACCGCTCAGGCGGTCGCCGCCGCGATCTGTTGCCGCAACCGCTGCCGCCCCTGCGCATCGGCCAGGCGCTGGCTGCGCACTTCCAGCAGGGCGCAGGGCTGGGCCAGGGCCCACTCCAGATCAGCAGCCAGGTGTCCGGGGTGATGCAACCGCCGGCCCGGCACGCCATGCAGCGCCGCCAGGGCCAGCTGATCGATCGCCTGGGGCATGGCGAACAGCCGCTCGAAATCCAGTTGCTGCGCGGACGGCGGCCGGATCGGCAGCTGCTCGAAGATGCCCCCGCCACCGTTCTCGATCAGCACCACCGTCAGCCGGCCCCGTAGCCGGCGGTTCCACAGCCAGCCATTGGCATCGTGAAGCAGGGCCAGATCGCCGCTGATCAGCACCAGCTGGCCGAGGGCTTCGGCAAGTCCGCAGGCGATCGAGAGGGTGCCATCGATGCCGGAGGCGCCACGGAAGCCGAACAGCGGCCGCCAGGGGCCCCGCGGATCGGCGAAGCTGGCCCAGTCGCGCACAGAGCTGCTGCTGGCCAGCATCAGCGGCAGTCCAGGCGGAAGCAGGCGGCTGAGGGATCGGGCCAGCCAGGGTTCGCTGATCCGCCCGCCCGGATCGCTCGGGGCAGGCTCAGCTGGTGCCTCCGCCAGCGCCCGGTTCAGCGGCCCATTGGGCGCATCGTCCTGAACGGCGGCCGCAGCGGTGTCTGGAGCGGTGGCCGGAGCGGCGGGGAGCGGGGCCACCGCAGCCTCGGGGGCGCCCTCCCGGCCGGGTCTGATCGCCAGGGGCAGCAAGGCGTCCTCGAGGTTCTGCTGGGCGATGGACTCCGCCAGCCGCCAGCGCTGCGCCAGGGCCAGAGAGGCCGGCGAAGGTTCCCGATCCGGCGTGGCGTCGCTCTGGCCCCTCAGCCAGGAGGGCAGACCAGCGCTCCATTGCCCCTGGGGCGGCACGGTGCCGAGTGGATCGAGACAGCGGGGATCCCCGCAGCTCACCAGCACCTGATCGCCGGCGCAGGTCTGCAGCCAGCGTTCCAGCCGCCAACTGGCGGGCAGCGTGCCGAGCCGCAGCACCTGGCTCGCCATCAGATCCGGTCGCGGCGCCTCGAGCAACAGGTCGTAAGTGGCCACCAGCTGCAGCCCCGGCACGCCCCACAGCCCGGAGAGGGGATCGGCCAGCACCGGCCAGCCGCTGCGCTGCTGCCAGCGGATCAGGGCCCGGCAGTGCTCCGGCCACTGCTGCGGTGTGCCGCGCCAGGGTCCGGCCACCACCACACCGGGCCGATCCGGATCCAGCCGTGGGGGCACCCTGGTGGGGGGGGGCAGGCCGTGCAGGTTCGCCTGGAATGACCTGGCTAGGGGGGCGGCCTGCCAGTGCCTTTCCAGGGCCGCGGCGGCCTCCTCCAGGCTCCCCTGGCCAGAGGCAGCCCATCCTTCGGACTCGCCGGACTGGCCCTCCGGTGCGGTAGCGCTCTGCCGCGCCTCCAGGGCCAGGGCCTGCAGGCGTTCCAGCGCTTCGCCATCGGCATGCAGCGGTTCCTCGAACGGCAGGTTGAGATGCACCGCCCCAGCCGGTCGCTGGCGACCATCACCAGCGGCCGCGGCCATCGCGATGGCGGCCAGTTGCTGCAGCTGCGCCGGCGACGCCGTGGCCAGTCCCTGGGCAGGCCCCTGCAGCACCAGCCGGGCACTGGCCTGCAGAAAGTGCTCCTGGGGCACAGCTTGATTGGCACCGCAGCGTTTGAGCCGCTCCGGGCGATCGGCGCTGAGCAGCAGCAGCGGAATCGTGCCCAGATCCGCCTCCACCGCTGCCGCCAGCAGCTGGGCTACGGCCGTTCCCGAGGTGGTCACCACCGCCGCCGCCACCGCCTCGGCCCGCCCCAGTCCCAACGCGAAGAACCCGGCGGAACGTTCATCGATGCCGGTATGCAGCCGCAGGCCGGTGGGTTCGAGCAGGGCGGCTGCCACGGCCAGCGGTGCCGAACGACTGCCGGGACAGAGCACCAGATGGCGCAGCCCGCGTGCCTGCAGGACTGCCAGCAGCTGCAGGGCCGCCGCCACATTGGCTTCGGGCAGCAGCGCGCCGGCGGCGATCCGGCCGGCGCTGTCGGCCGGCGGCTGCAGAGGCTCCGCACCGGACCCCATGACGCTGCTCTCCTGCTGGCGATGCCAGGATCATCCCGTCCGGCCGACGCGGCAGCCCCCCTCCCCAGCCCCGTTGACCCGTTGGATCCCGTCCATGGAGTCAGGTCGTGGAGCCAGGACATGGCACCGGGGAAGGGATCGCAGCAAATCCCGACCAGCGAACCCCGGCCCAGGAGTCCCGAAGGGGCTCTCGATGGTTGCCACCGCCCCCACCGATTCCACCGTGCCCACCGACCCGACCCGACCGCAGTCCGCCGCCGGCGCTGAGCCCATCCCTGCCGCCGGGCACGATCAAGAACAGCAGCCGCCAGGCGATCGCTCCGGTGCGACGGCAGGGACGACGACACTCCAGGCCTGGCGGCGGCAGATCCTGGCCCTGCTGCCCTGGTTGCTGCTGGCGCTGATCCTGCGCTGGGCCGTCGTGGAACCGCGCTGGATCCCCTCCGGTTCGATGCTGCCCACGCTGCAGCTGCAGGACCGCGTCCTGGTGGAGAAGGTGCGGCCACGGCTGGGGGTAGCCCTGCCACCCGGCACGATCGTGGTGTTCCACCCGCCGGCACCGCTGCTGCAGGCCGGCTACGACCCCGACGCCGCCCTGATCAAGCGGGTGGTGGCCGTCGCCGGCGATCGGGTGGAGGTACGCCAGGGGCAGCTGTGGCGCAACGGCGAGGCCCTGCAGCCCGATTGGACCCCGGTGGTGATGGACTACGGCCTGGAGCCCTTCACCGTTCCGGCCGATCACCTGCTGGTGCTGGGGGACAACCGCAACGCCAGTCTCGATTCCCACATCTGGGGGCCCCTGCCGACCTCGGAGCTGATCGGCACAGCCGTCTGGCGCTATTGGCCCCTGCAACGCTTCGGGCCGATACGGATCACCGCCTCGCCAGAGACTGGGCCAACCTGAGGGGTTGCGTTAAGGTTCGGTGCGTGTGTCGATGCACACACGCTGCCCCGTTCGGGAGATCCACGTGTTCAATCCGGAGTTCCTGACCAGCGACAACGACTCAATCAGCGGCAATTCGCTGATTCAGTACCTGCAGGAGCAATCCCCGGATGTGCTGGAGCGCGTGGCCCGCTCCGCCAGTGGCGACATCCAGGACATCATCCGCCACAACGTGCAGGGTCTGCTGGGAATGCTGCCCGCCGAGCAATTTGAGGTGAAGATCCAGGCCAGCCGCGACAGCCTCGCTGGCCTGCTCGCCTCGGCCATGATGACCGGCTATTTCCTGCGCCAGATGGAGCAGCGGATGGAGCTGGAGGCGACGCTGCTGGGCAGCGGTCTCGGCGATGTCGACGACGAGGATCCCGGCGAGCTGCATCTCTGAAGGCCTGCTCGGTGCGGAGTCTGAGAAGCACCGACTGATCACGACCGTGCCTCGAGGCGCCCCGGGTCAGGGTTGTCTTGGCACCAGCCCCAGCCGCAGCAGCAGAGCATCAATCGTCGCCAGCAGCGTCCAGGAGCCATCGCTGCGGGCCCAGGGACGTTGCTCAAGGGCCCGGGCCAGATCGAGCAGCTGCTCCGGACGGATCGCCACCGGCGCCTGATAATGGGCCGGTACGAGCCAGCGCAGATCCGGCAGGGTTGCCAGCTCCTGGATCCAGGCGACCAGAGCCGCCTGCGCCCGCGGAAACACCAGCCGTTCCAGCACCGCAGCCACCTGCAGACCGGCGGGTCCCCCGGCGATCAGCGCCTCGGCCTGCTGCTCCCAGCCCGGTCGCCAGCGGAACGGATAGAGACCGAAATGGCTGCGCCGGTTGCGGCAGCCCGGCGCGAGGCTGTCGCGAAGCACCTCCAGCGGTCCCGGCACATCAAGCGGTTCGGGACGTAGGTAATTGGCGAACAGCACCAGACGCCTCCAGCCCTGCCGTCGCCGTGCCGGCGTGTCAAGCAACGGCTCATCACCCCGCTCGCGCGCATGGAACAGCAGGGGAGTGGGATCGAGATCAAACAGAGCCGGGGGCTCCGCTGAAATCGCCACCAGGGCATCGGTGAGCAACAGAGCGCCACTGGCGCGATGCAGACAGGCCACCTCCAGGAAGGTGCCCAGCCCCAGGTTGAGCGGGCCCAGGCAACGCCACTGCAGTTCGTCTTCGTGGGGCAGACCCTGCTCGAACAGCACGCGGGTGCGCGCAGCGGGAAAACCGAGCCAGGCGGGCGGCAGACGCAGCGGAAAGCTCCATTGCGCCGGGGTGATCCAGATCCGGGCAGCGGGGAAGGCGCGGGCCATCGCCGGCACCGGCAGCTTGTGCTCCAACCCTGACGCGGTGGGCAGCACGATCGTGGTGATCGGGCCATGGCGCGCCTCCAGATCCCGCAGGGCCTGGCGCACCTCAGCGGTGGGGGCGACGGGGGCATACAACATCAACCCCTGCTGCAACCGCACCACGGTCATCCGGATCGGCACCGCCACGTACCAGACCCCCAGCAGCTGCTCGAAACTCCACAGCTGATCGGCGATCAGCTCGCGCACCAGGGTGCGGCGGCGGCTGTAGGGATAGAGCGGCAGCAGCGGCCACCACGGCCAGCGTTGATGCGAGGCGGGGGACTCAGCGGCAGCTGGGAGGGTGTCGGCCGACGTCAAAGGGCGGAGATCCTCCTCCGGATGTCCTGGGGCCTGAGTTTAGGGAGAAGCGTGGGTGGGCCTTCGGGTCATCCTCCCCGGATCAGACGAGCAGCAGCAGGCTCAGGCTCATCACCGCCATCCCCCCGAGCACACCGACCATCATCAGGCCGTGGGCACCGTGCTGACGGGCGGTGGGGAGCAGCTCATCGAAGCAGATATAAACCATGATCCCGGCCACACTGGCGAACACGAGCCCGAAGACGACATCGTTGAACACCTGGCGCAACAGCAGGTAACCCACCACGGCACCGATGGGCTCGGCCAGGCCGGAGGCAAAGGAGAGCAGGAAGGCGAGCCGACGGCTGCGGGTGGCGAAATACACCGGCGCAGAGATCGCCAGACCCTCGGGGATGTTGTGGATGGCGATGGCCAGGGCGATGCTCAACCCCAGGCGGGGATGGGCGATCGCCCCGACAAAGGTGGCCAGACCCTCCGGAAAGTTGTGAATGGCGATGGCCAGGGCGGTGAACAGGCCGGTGCGCATCAGGGCTGCCGAGGGACGCACCCGGCTGTCCAGTGGCCCCGCTTCCTCCGAAGCGGCCTGGAAGGGCGCCACCGGCAGCAGATGGTGCTCCGGCAGCAGGCGATCGATCAGCGCAATCACGCCGATGCCGGCGAAGAAGGCCAGCAGGGCAGCGCCATAGCCGAGTCGTCCCCCCAGAACGGCCTCCAGGGACTGGCGGGCTTTGGGGAAGATCTCAACGAAGCTGACGAACAGCATCACGCCGGCCGAGAAGCTCAGCGAGAGACTGAGCAGGCGGGGGTGGAACCCCCTGGAGAGCAGACCGATGACACTGCCGATGCCGGTGGAGAGACCGGCAGCCAGGGTGAGCAGAAAGGCGAACAGGAAGCCTGGATCCAACTGCGGTGGCGACCGTGGCGGGGTGGGGAGAATGCGGTTCGCCCCTGCATGATCGCAGCTCCCCTGCAGCAGAAAGCCCCCACCCGAAGGCAGGGGCTCAAGCGGGACAGCGGGGCCTGCCGCGACCTGGACGCTCCCGGCAGGCCGCTGTGCGTCGAGGAGGTCGGGGCCTCAGCCGATCACCGGGGCGGTGAGAGCCACCGGGGTGCTGGACACCGAGGCCAGATCAAGCGGGAAGTTGTGAGCATTGCGCTCGTGCATCACTTCCATGCCGAGGTTGGCGCGGTTGATCAGGTCAGCCCAGGTGGGCAGCACACGACCCTGGGAATCGAGGATCGACTGGTTGAAGTTGAAACCGTTCAGGTTGAAGGCCATGGTGCTGATGCCCATGGAGGTGAACCAGATGCCCACCACCGGCCAGGCGGCCAGGAAGAAGTGGAGGCTGCGGCTGTTGTTGAACGAGGCGTACTGGAAGATCAGGCGACCGAAGTAACCGTGGGCAGCTACGATGTTGTAGGTCTCTTCTTCCTGCCCGAACTTGTAGCCGTAGTTCTGGCTTTCACTCTCGGTGGTTTCACGCACCAGCGAGGAGGTCACCAGCGAACCGTGCATGGCGGAGAACAGGCTGCCGCCGAAGACACCGGCCACACCCAGCATGTGGAAGGGGTGCATCAGGATGTTGTGCTCGGCCTGGAACACCAGCATGAAGTTGAAGGTGCCGCTGATGCCAAGGGGCATGCCGTCGGAGAAGGAGCCCTGACCGAAGGGATAGATCAGGAACACAGCGAAGGCAGCCGACAGCGGGGCGCTGTAGGCGACGCAGATCCAGGGGCGCATGCCGAGGCGATAGGACAGCTCCCACTGGCGCCCCATGTAGGCGGAAATACCGATCAGGAAGTGGAACACCACCAGCTGATAGGGACCGCCGTTGTACAGCCACTCATCGAGGCTGGCGGCCTCCCAGATCGGGTAGAAGTGCAGACCGATGGCGTTGCTCGAGGGGATGACAGCGCCGGAGATGATGTTGTTGCCGTAGATCAGTGAGCCGGCGACGGGCTCACGGATGCCGTCGATATCGACCGGCGGTGCGGCGATGAAGGCGACGATGAAGCAGATCGTGGCGGCCAGCAGGCAGGGAATCATCAGCACGCCGAACCAACCCACGTAGATGCGGTTGTTGGTGGAGGCGACCCACTGACAGAAGCTTTCCCAGCTTCCTTGCCGGCCGCTGCGCAGAGCAGTGGTCATGGGGAAAAGAACGGAGCAGGTGGAGATAGGTCTCCCGCGCTGCACTGAAACCCGGATGCATCGATCAAGCCGAAGATCAGCGAGATGGAAGAAACGGCCGAGGGGGAATCCCGATGGCGGCCGGATCAGCCGGAAAATCGCAGAACGGAAGTGATTCGATGCTACGTCGACTGGCAACTACGGCAACCACCACGGCCCGGGGCCGCCGGATTGTCAATGAAATTAATGAAGTTAAATGAAGTTCATCCAGCCAGGGGGCGCCGTCCTACCGCCCTCGCCTCCGTGGCCTGCGGCTGAACCCTTCCACCTGGAACGGTTCAGTTGGCGCTGCTGACGCTCACCGTGCTGGTGACGCTGTGCTGCAACCACTGGCGCCCCTGGGCCAGGAAGCCGCTCCAGTCAAGCTTCTCCGCTTCCGCCGCCCGCGACACCAGCAGGGGCGCCTGGCGGCGGATCTCCGCCAGATCAGGAGCGGTGACGCCACTGGAGAGGGCGAGCACATCCGCCATCGCATGGCCCACCACCCGGGTGAGATAGGCGGCACTGAGGGCCTGCAGCACGCCTCCCACGAGCCAGGTGGCGCCATGCAGCCGGGCAGCACTGAGCAGGGCCTGGCTGCTCCATTCCACCAATCCCAGCGCCAGGGCGGAACGCGCCAGCTCGCTGGCCGCGGCCTGCAGCGTCTGCAGCTCCCAGTGGCAATCCCAGAGCTCGGCCATCTCCTGAAGCATCAGCCCATTGGCGGCCGCCAGCACCAGCAGATCGAGACTCGGCAACGGCGAAGCCAGCACGCCAGCGGCCACGATCCACTGGGTGCGCTGCTGCAGTCCCTGCCACCGCTGCAGGCGCAGGGCCTCCAGATCGGCCTGCCACTGGCGATGCTGCTGCTCCAGCACCCGCACCGCCGTCTGGGAACGTTGGCGCTCCCCACCGCGCTGCAGCCAGGCGCTGAGCGGGGCCAGGGCCTGGGGGAGGCTCGACTCACGGCCATCCCACACCAGGGCGCGGTCAGCCTGCAGAGCGGGCCACTGACTGCAGAGATCCTCGATCCTGCCGTTTGTCTCCTGATCCGGGTTCGCCTGCAGCAGCAGCCAGACCGGCTGGCCCTCCGGCAGAGCCTCCAGCCAGCGCAGATCGGCGGCGCTGAGCGCCTCGTTCAGGTGATAGATCACCAGATCGGAGACCTGAATCGCCACCGGCCAGCACCAGTCCGCGCTGCGCACCGGCAAGGCCTGGCCCCACTGCAGCCGCAGGCCGCGACGGCTGCGCAACGCGGCGGCGAAGCGGGGCTGGCAGCTGGCAGGAGGCGGTGTGCGCCCCACCAGACTGACGGCCAGCTCCGGTCGCTGCAGGTCGCTGAGCAGGGTGTCGAAACGACGGCAACGTTCGCCATGGCTGTCGCTGTCATCCGGGGCCAGCCGCTCGAACTGAGGCAGCACCTGGCGGCAGCGCTCGATCCAGCCATCGACATCAACCGGCAGGCGAGGAGTGATCGCCGCTCGGCTCCGCCCCAGCCACCACCAGCCCCCCGCCAGGGCTCCGAGCCCCAGCAGGGCCACGCCATCGAGATGCACCCAGCGGGCCATCCCTTCGCTGATCACCAGGGTGCCGGCCACCGCCAGCAAGGGTTTGCGCCACGGCAGGGACGCCAGCGTGGCCGCCACGAGGCTGGAGCTGGAGGCTGAAGCTCGGGGCTGCTCAGGGATCGGATCCGGGGTGGTCACGCGGAAGGGCCGTGGCAGAGCATCTTTAGCTCAGCTTCAGCTCTGTTCCTGTGGCTGCACGCTGTCCATGCATCGCCGGGCCGGCAGGCCCGCCCCCGTGGGCTCGGGATCGGCAACGGGGAGACCCCGGCATCACCTGCGCCGGCAGCCGCGCTCGATGCGCAACACTGGCGCGTGATTGCAGGCTGCGGCCATGGGCGACGACACCAACACCTATCCCGCGCAGGGGCGTCCCGAGGGGGCCGGCCGGGGCCAACGTTCCGGTTCCGGCAACCGCGACAACGGCGGCTTCCGCATCCGCCTGAGCGACAACGAGATGCAGGCGGCCCGGGCTCTGCAGGAGGCGTTCCAGCTGCGCTCCACGGTGGCGGCGCTCGGCTTTGCCCTGCGCACCCTGGCGCAGCAGCTCGAGGCCGGCCAGCTTGATGAACTGGTGGCTCAGCAGCGCGCCCAGGGCGGCGGCGGTGGTCGCTCCTCCGCTCCTCGCAGCGAACGGGGCGGAGAACGACGCGGCGAGCGGGGTGCAGCAAACCGGGGACCCCGGGTCGATCCCTTCGCCCGTCCGGCCCGGCCTGCACCGGCGGCACCTGTGGACGAGGCGTCCGCAGCCGATGAGAGCGGTGCTGACGAGAGCGGTGTCGCTGAGGCTGAGGCCAACGCTTCTGCCGCCGATCTGCCGACGCCCGAAACGGATGGCGCTCCGCTGGCAGCCGTCGAGGATGGTGCAGCGGCGGATGGGGCCGACGCTTCCCTGGACCCCGCCTCCTGACGCCATGCCCGATCAACGGCCGCGGGTTCTCTCCGGCGTCCAGCCGACCGGTGCCCTGCATCTCGGGAACTGGTTGGGCGCGATCCGCAACTGGGTGGATCTGCAGCAGAGCCACGACACCTTTTTCTGCGTCGTGGACCTGCACGCGATCACCGTGCCGCACGATCCGGCCCGGCTGGCCGAGGACACTCTCACCACCGCGGCTCTGTATCTGGCCTGCGGCATCGATCCGGAGCGCTCCACCGTCTTTGTGCAGAGCCATGTGAGCGCCCACAGCGAACTGTGCTGGCTGCTGAACTGCGTCACGCCGCTCAACTGGCTGGAGCGGATGATCCAGTTCAAGGAGAAGGCGGTGAAGCAGGGGGCGGAGGTCTCCACCGGCCTGCTCGATTACCCGGTGCTGATGGCAGCCGACATCCTTCTGTACGACGCCGATCGCGTGCCGGTCGGTGAAGACCAGAAGCAGCACCTTGAGCTGGCCCGCGACATCGCCCAGCAGCGGATCAATGCCCGTTTCGCGCCCCGCGACCGGGACGGCGAGATCCTGCCGCTGCTGCGGGTGCCCGAACCTCTGATCCTTCCCGAAGGGGCGCGGGTGATGAGCCTCACCGACGGCCGCAGCAAGATGAGCAAAAGCGATCCGAACGAGGGATCGCGGATCACCCTGCTCGATCCCCCCGATCTGATCCGGCGCAAGATCAAGCGCGCCAAGACCGATCCGGTGATGGGCCTGGAGTTCAGCAACTCCGAGCGCCCGGAGGCCGACAACCTGCTCGGCCTTTATGCCCTGCTGGCCGGGCGGAGCCGCAGTCAGGCGGCCGAGGAGTGTGCCGCAATGGGCTGGGGACAGTTCAAGCCGCTGCTCACCGAGGCCACGATCGAGGCGCTTCGCCCCGTGCAGGAGCGCTACAGCGCCTGGCGTGCCGATGCCGCTGCACTGGAAGCGGTTCTGAGCCGGGGCCGCGAGCGGGCTGCCGCCGTTGCCGCCGCCACCCTGGAGCGGGTGCGCCAGGCCCTCGGTTTTTTGCCGGCGGTCTGACCGCAGCAGAACACCTGCCGTCCTCGCCGCAGACGGGGGCTCGCCTGAGGCAGGGTGCCTCTGCGTAACATCAACCGACTTTTGAAACGGCCTAGCTGGTGCTGTCGCCCGCCGAGATGATTCCCGCTCCGGTGCAACGGCTGCTTCGGGTGGGGGCCTGGTGCCTTTACGGCCTGTTTCTGGTCAATCTGATCGGGCTGAGTCTGCCGGTGCGCCTGCTGGCGCCGCAATGGCAACTGCTGGTGATCGGCAATCTGCTTTCCACGGCACCCTTCGCCCTGCTCGGCACCTGCTGTCTGGTGCTCGCCAGCAACCAGCATCCCAGCGAGGAAGCCCTGCTGCAGGGCCGCCGCCGCCTGCTCGCCAGGTTGGCCAGCCTGGGATTCGTGCTGATCATTCCGCTGCAGATCTCCGCCAGCTGGCGGGTGGCGGGTTTAGCGGAGGTGCCATCGAATCGCCTGATCGGTACCCTGCGGGCTGCCAAGCGTGAAATTCAGACCAGTCGCACCAGGGCTGAGCTCAATGCCGCCCTGGGCAAGCTGCCGGGTGCGCCGCAGGTGCCGGAGCGGGTGGCGCTGTCGCTGGCCACGATCCAGACATCAGCGGTCAACCGGCTCCATCAGGATCTGGAGCTGCAGCTTTCGCAGCAGCGGCAACGCCTGTCCAACCGTCGCTGGACCGATGCCACCACGATCCTGCGCTCGAGCATCGCGGCGCTGCTCTACGCCCTGTTCTTTACCACCGCCGCCCACGGCACCCTGCCGCTGCCGGATCGTCAGGCTCTGCGGGCCTGGAATCCCCTGATCCGCCTGCGACTGCTGCTGGAGGAATGGAACCGCCGTCGCCAGGTGGTCACCAGCCTGCGGCTGGGCCGCCAACGCAGCCAGGAGCAGAGCTCCCGCCTCAGGCCCCTGCTGACCCGCTTCGAGGCCTACCGGCTGCAGCGACGCTCGCTGGAGCGTGCCCGCCGGTTTGAACAGCTGCGCCGCCAGGCCGAGAAAGAGTCCGCCAGGTCTTCAGGCCCCCGCGGTTGAACCTGCGGCCACCCGCAGACCACCCCAGCCTGCCCCGGGGCTGGGTCCGTAGGATCCGCCACACCCGTTCCCAGTCACCGTGAGCAGCAGTCCGATCGCCGAACAGCCCCAGGCTTCCTCGGCCAGGACCACTGATCCGGTCGCCGATCGCTCCGGGGAGGGCTCCAGCCCTGCATCCGTTTCCCGGCTGGCCGGCGGCTCCTCAGCCAGCCCGGTCGCAGAAGCAGCGGAAGCCCCCATCGTTCTGCCGCGCACCAGCGACAGCCCGCAGCTGCTGCGCATCCGTCACTCGATGAGCCATGTGATGGCGATGGCGGTGCAGAAACTTTTCCCGAAAGCCCAGGTCACGATCGGCCCCTGGACCGAGACCGGTTTCTATTACGACTTCGACAGTCCCGATCCGTTCACCGAAGCCGATCTCAAGGCCATCAAGAAGGAGATGGTCAGGATCATCAATAAAAAGCTGCCGCTCGAGCGCATCGAGGTCAGTCGCGCCGAGGCCGAAGCGAAGATCAAAGCCCAGAACGAGCCCTACAAGCTGGAGATCCTGGCTGGCATCAGCGAACCGATCACCCTCTACACCCTCGGCGAGGAGTGGTGGGATCTGTGCGCCGGGCCGCATGTGGCCAACACCAGTGAGCTCAACGCCAAGGCCTTCGAGCTGGAGAGTGTCGCCGGTGCCTATTGGCGTGGCGATGAGAACAATGCCCAGCTGCAGCGCATCTACGGCACCGCCTGGGAAACCGCTGAGCAGCTGGCCGAATACAAGCGCCGCCAGGAGGAGGCCCGTCGCCGCGATCACCGCCGGCTCGGCACCGACCTCGATCTGTTCTCGATTGAGGATGAGGCCGGCGCCGGTCTGGTGTTCTGGCATCCGCGCGGCGCCCGCATGCGTCTGCTGATCGAGACCCTGTGGCGAGAACTGCACTTCGCCGCCGGCTACGAGCTGCTCTACACGCCGCACGTGGCCGACATCAGCCTGTGGAAGACCTCCGGCCACCTGGACTTCTATAGCGAGAGCATGTTTGGACCGATGCAGGTGGATGCGCGGGAGTATCAGCTCAAACCAATGAACTGCCCATTCCACGTGCTCACCTATGCCAGCACCCTGCGCAGCTATCGCGAACTACCGATCCGCTGGGCCGAGCTGGGCACGGTGTATCGCTATGAGCGCCCCGGTGTGATGCACGGCCTGATGCGCGTGCGCGGCTTCACCCAGGACGACGCCCATGTCTTCTGCCTGCCGGATCAGATCAGCGATGAGATTCTGGCCATTCTTGATCTCACCGAGTCGATCCTTTCCACGTTTGATTTCCGCAGCTACGAAATCAATCTCTCGACCCGACCCGACAAGTCGATCGGCGATGACGCGGTCTGGGAACTGGCAACCCAGGGCCTGATCGAGGCGCTTGATCGCAAGGGATGGCCCTACAAGGTCGACGAAGGTGGTGGCGCCTTCTATGGTCCCAAGATTGACCTCAAGATTGAGGATGCGATCGGCCGGATGTGGCAATGCTCCACGATTCAGCTCGATTTCAACCTGCCTGAACGTTTCGATCTACACTATGTGGCTGCCGATTGCACCCGCCAGCGTCCGATCATGATTCACCGTGCCATCTTCGGCTCGCTGGAACGTTTCTTCGGGATCATGACCGAAAACTACGCCGGTGATTTTCCGTTCTGGCTGGCACCTGAGCAGATCCGCCTGCTGCCGGTCACCGATGAGGTGCGCCCCTATGCCGCTGCGGTGCTTCAGCAGCTGAAGGCCGCCGGTGTCCGCGCCAGCATCGATGGTTCCGGCGATCGGCTCGGCAAGCTGATCCGCTCCGGTGAACAGAAGAAGATTCCCATTCTTGCAGTGATCGGGACCAAGGAGGCTGAAGCCGGCAGCCTCAGTCTGCGCAGCCGCCGCCAGGGTGATCTGGGTGCAATTTCTGTGCCTACACTGGTGGATGCGGCTGTCGCCGCCAATCATCTGAGGGCAACCAACCTCAGTCTTCACGTATCGGGAAGCTGACGATCGGCCCTGGGACATAAAGGTATGCCTGCTTCCGTTGCCAAGCTACTGTGCATCGGCTTTCACAAGCCGGGCACTAAAACGTTTGGAGAGTGCATGCGCATTCTCGGATATCGCCATCAGAGCCTTAGTCGGCACCATTTTCACTTGTGGCTGGCAGGCAAGACGGACCAGATTATCCAAGAGATGCAATCTGCCGATTCGTATGACGACTGGCCCTGGCCACTGATCTATCATCAAGTGAGCCTCGCATTCCCAGATTCTCGCTTCATTCTGACAACGCGTAAGGATGAGCGCACTTGGTACGACAGCTTGTGTGCGCATGTAGAACGCCAGAAAGGCAAAGGATTTCCCTACCGAAAGTTCATTTATGGGTATGAACATCCCAACTTGAATCCCGACCATCATCTTCATGTTTACCGAACCCATAACGCCAGGGTGCGGCGATTTTTCGCAGACCAACCGCATCGCTTGCTGGAGGTCTGCTGGGAAGCTGGGGATGAATGGTCCAGGCTTTGCCATTTTATTGGCCATCCGGTACCGGAGGCTCCCTTCCCTCACTGCAATCGAGCACCACCGCCGCCCTTGGGCTGATCGCTTACATCCCAACGACTGACTGCTGCGTCACCTCGGCCAAGCCACCCTAATTCTCACCCATTCATTCGCCATGATCACGCTCCTGGCCGGTGACATCGGCGGCACCAAGACCCTGCTCAGCCTGCATGCCGCTGCCGATCTGCGGCCCCTCGCCGAAGCCCGCTACCGCTCGGCCGACTGGCCCGATCTGGCGGCGATGGTCTGCCATTTCCTGGCGGAGCACCACCCGGCGAACCCACGCCCCGCTGCGGCCTGCTTCGCTGTCGCCGGTCCGGTGCAGGCGGGTCAGGCCCGACTCACCAATCTTCCCTGGCATCTGGAGGAGGGGGATCTGGCTCGGCGCTGCAGCCTGGAACGGGTGGAGCTGGTCAATGACTTCGCCGTGCTGATCTATGGATTGCCCCACCTGCAGGCACACCAGCAGGCGCTGATCCGGCCAGGCCAGGCCCAGGCGGGGGCGCCGCTGCTGATCCTCGGAGCGGGCACAGGTCTCGGGGTGGCGATCGGCATTCCCACCGACTCAGGCCTGCAGGCGGTGGCCAGTGAGGCCGCCCATGCCGACTTCGCACCCCGCAACAGCGAACAGTGGGAGCTGCGCCAGTGGCTCTGCGCAGACCTCAACCTGCCGCGCCTGTCGATCGAGCGGATCGTGAGCGGCACCGGCCTCGGCCATGTGGCCCGCTGGCTGCTCCGCCGGCCGCAGTGGAACCACCACCCCCTGACGAGCACCGCCCGTCTCTGGCGCGAGGAGGCGGCGGAGCACGATCTGCCGGCGGCCGTGGCCGCCGCCGCCACCGCCGGGGATCCCCTCGGCGGCGAGGCCTTGGCGCTCTGGCTCAGCACCTACGGCGCCGTCTGCGGTGATCTCGCCCTGGCCTGCCTGCCGCGGGGGGGCATCTGGCTGGCGGGCGGAACGGCCGGAAAGTTGCTGGAGGCCCTGCGCTCTCCCGTGTTCAGTGAGGCCTACCTGGCCAAGGGCAGGCTGTCGCCGGTGCTGGAACCGATTCCGATCCAGGCGGTGACCGATGCGGCGATCGGCAGCTTCAGTGCTGCCTGTCGGGCCCGGATGCTGTTGGCCTGACCCACCGGCTGCAACACTGGTCGCCAGCGATCGGTAACGGATGAAACGCCCCAGTCCGGGCCAGGGGGTGGTGGTCGAGGTTCCTGCGACAACCGCCAATCTCGGCCCAGGATTCGACTGCCTGGGCGCCGCCCTCGATCTCAACAACCGCTTCGAGTTGCGGGTGTTGGAGGGGGATGCCGAGCAGTTCGATCTGATCATCGAAGGCCATGAAGGCGCCCACCTGCGCGGCGGTCCCGACAACCTCGTCTATCGGGCAGCGCAACGGGTATGGCGGGAAGCGGGAGAGGAACCGGTGGCCCTGGAGGCGCGGGTGCAGCTGGCGGTTCCGCCCGCCCGCGGTCTGGGCAGCAGTGCCACGGCGATCGTGGCCGGCCTGATCGGGGCCAATGCCCTGGTGGGGGAACCGCTCAGCACCGAGAAGCTGCTGGAGCTGGCGATCGACATCGAAGGCCACCCCGACAACGTGGTTCCTTCCCTGCTGGGGGGGCTGTGTCTCACGGCCCGGGCCGCCTCGCAGCGCTGGCGTGTCGTGCGCTGCGAATGGGCAGCCGCGGTGCAGGCGGTGGTGGCGATCCCGGCGATCCGGCTCAGCACCGCCGAAGCCCGTCGGGCCATGCCGCTCAGCATCCCGATTCCGGATGCGGTGCTCAACCTCGGTTCCCTCACCGTGCTGCTGCAGGGCCTGCGCACGGGCAATGGCGATCTGATCGCCGACGGCATGCACGACCGCATTCATGAGCCCTACCGCTGGGGCCTGATCCAGGGGGGTCGTGCCGTGCGCGAGGCCGCCCTGGAAGCCGGCGCCTGGGGCTGTGTGATCAGTGGCGCCGGCCCCACCCTGCTGGCCCTGGCGCCGCCGCAGAGGGCTGGGGCGATCAGCGAGGCGATGGTGGAAGCCTGGACCGCCGAAGGGGTGAGCAGCCGCGGTGAGGTGCTCGATCTGCAGACCGCCGGCAGCCGCTGGGAGCCACTGGCTCCTCGCCAACCCTGAGCCATTCAGCGGCCCGCGCCGGCCACCCCGCCCCCGGCTCGACGGGCAGCTCCGATCCTCCCAGCCTGGATCCCGGCAACACGCCCCCGGGCGCTGTCTCGGGTTTTCCCGGGCCGCCGCGGGTCACCCCTGCTCCCCTGACTGAGTACATCTACCCAGCGTCGCCCTCGGCGGCCTAACCTTGATACAGATTGGACGCCTCTCTGCGGCAGGACCGCGGCAGCGTTCCCAACCCGCCCCGTACCCGCTGCTCCTATGGATGGCTCCCTGCTCCTGACGGCTGCGGCCGCCTGGCTGCCAGCGCCGCTCGCCTCGCTGCCCATGGGTGAAGCCGCGATGCCGGCCTCCTTTCCCTGGCTGTCGCTGATCGTGCTGCTGCCGGCTGCAGCGGCCCTGGTGATGCCGTTGTTGCCCGGCGGTGAGCAGGGCGAGGCCCGCGCTCCCCGCCTGCTGGCCCTGGGCACGCTTCTGGTCGACCTGCTGCTGATGGTGTGGGTGTTCGCCCGCCATTTCGATCCCTCCCAGAGCGGCCTGCAGCTGGTGGAACGGGTCCGATGGATCCCCGCCCTCGGCCTGGAGTGGTCCCTGGCAGCGGATGGCCTCTCAGCACCGCTGGTGATCCTCAGTGGCCTGGTCACCCTGCTGGCGGTGGGTGCCAGCTGGACCATCCAGCGCAAGACCCGGCTCTATTTCGCCCTGCTGCTGCTGCAGGCATCGGCCCAGGCTCTGGTGTTCCTCTCCCAGGACTTTCTGCTCTTCTTCCTGGCCTGGGAACTGGAACTGGTACCGGTCTATCTGCTGATTGCGATCTGGGGCGGTAAACAGCGGCAGTACGCCGCCACCAAATTCATCCTGTACACCGCCACTGCCTCGTTGCTGATCCTGGTCAGCGGTCTGGCTCTGGCCCTCTCCGGACCGTTCACCCTCAACCTGAGCGAGCTGGCGGCCCGTTCCGCGGGCGGCACCTTCGGGTTGCTCTGCTATCTGTGTTTTCTGGTGGGCTTCGGCGTCAAGCTGCCGATGTTTCCCCTGCACACCTGGCTGCCCGATGCCCACGGTGAAGCCAACGCCCCGGTGTCGATGCTGCTGGCCGGAGTGCTGCTGAAGATGGGCGGCTATGCCCTGCTGCGCTTCAACGTCCAGATGCTGCCGGAAGCCCATCTGCGCCTGGCGCCGGCCCTGGTGGTGCTCGGCATCGTGAACATCATCTGGGGTGCGCTCAACGCCTTCGCCCAGGACAACGTCAAGCGGCGCATCGCCTGCAGTTCGGTGAGCCATATGGGCTTTGTGCTGCTGGGCATCGGCGCCATCGATGCGCTTGGCATGAGTGGCGCCATGCTGCAGATGATCAGCCACGGTCTGATCGCCGCCGCCATGTTCTTTGTCACCGGAGTGTTCTACGAACGCACCGAAACCCTCTCGATTCCCAACATGGGTGGTCTGGCCAAGGCGCTGCCAATCACCTTCGCCTTCTTCCTGGCCAGCTCGCTGGCCTCTCTGGCCCTGCCCGGCATGAGCGGCTTCGTCAGCGAGATCACGGTGTTCCTCGGCATCACCTCCAGCGATGCCTTCACCACCGCCTTCCGGGTGATCACGGTGCTGCTGGCGGCGATCGGTCTGGTGCTGACGCCGGTGTATCTGCTCTCGCTCTGCCGCCGCGTCTTCTTCGGGCCCCGCATCCCGGCCCTGGCGGTGGTGGGCGACATGCGGCCGCGGGAGCTAGTGATCGGCCTCACCCTGCTGGTGCCCACGCTCACGATCGGCTTTTGGCCGCGGGTGGCGATCGATCTCTATCAAGCCAGTACCGATGCCCTCTCCAACGAACTGAGCAGCGTCGGGGTGCAGGCTCTGGCCCGTCTGCCCCTGTTCGGCTGATCGCACCATCGGCGACCGCCGACAGCTGGGTCGATCGACTGAAATAGGTGTTCGTTCCCTGCCTGCCGATGAGCGCCGCGAGCCTGCTGACCCCTCCGCTGCTGCAGGGAGAGGGCCTGCCCTCTTTTGAGGCGATCACCCCCGATCAGGTGCAGACCCACATCCCCACGCTGCTGGAGGAGCTGGAACAACAGCTGGAGCAGCTGGAGGGCCAGCTGCAGGAGGCCCTGGCTGCCTCCAGGCCCCTGGGCTGGCAGGAGGTGATGGATCCGCTGCAACGCCTGGAGGAGCAGTTGCGCTGGAGCTGGGGGGTGGTGAGCCACCTGCATGGCGTCTGCGATACCCCCGAGCTGCGCGAAGCCCATGCCAGCCAGCAGGGGCGGGTGGTGGCTTTCGGGAACCGCAGCGGCCAGAGCGCCGTGCTGTACTCCGCCCTGCGACAGCTGCAGCAGGGTCCCCAGCTCGATGCCACCCAGCAACGCATCATCCGGAGCGAACTGCGTCACATGGAACTGCGTGGCGTCGCTCTCCAGGGCGAGGCGCGCGAGGCTTTCAACGCCGCCAGCCAGGAGCTGGCACGCCTGTCCACCGCATTCGGCAACCGGGTGCTCGATGCCACCAACGGCTGGACGCTGCTGCTGCGCGATCCGGCCGAGGTGGAGGGCCTGCCCCAGAGCCTGCTGGAGCTGCTGGCCCAGGCCGCCCGCAACCAGGGTGAGGCGGGGGCCACGGCCGAGGCCGGCCCCTGGCTGCTGGGTTTGGATTTCCCCCGCTTCGGGCCCTTTCTGCAATACAGCCGCCGCCGCGACCTGCGCGAGATCCTCTACAAGGCTCATGTGTCCAGGGCCAGCGGTGAGGGCAACAGCCGTGCCTCTGAGCAACACCACTGCGGATCCGAGGCCCCCGCTGACGATCAGCCCCCCAACGAAACCGCCTCTGGCGGCAACTGGCCGGTGATTGAGCGGATCCTGACGCTGCGGCGCGAGCAGGCCCGCAGGCTGGGCTATGGGAACTGGGCCAAGGTGAGCCTGGCTTCGAAGATGGCTGATTCCGCCGCCGAGGTGGAGCGCCTGCTGGAAGATCTGCGCGCTGCGGCCCACCCGATCGCCCTGCAGGAACTTGATGATCTGCGCGCCATTGCCGCCCGCCATGGTGCTGTGGAAGCCGCGGATCTGCAGCCCTGGGATGTGAGCTTCTGGGCGGAGCGGCTGCGGCAGGAACGCTTCGATCTTGATAGCGAGGCGCTGCGGCCCTGGTTCCCGCTGCCTCAGGTGCTGGAGGGGTTGTTTGCCCTCTGCGATCGGCTGTTCGCGATCCGCATCGAAGCCGCCGATGGCGAAGCGCCGCTGTGGCATCCGGATGTGCGCTTCTTCCGAGTGCGCGATGCCGCCAGCGGCGAAGCCCTGGCGGCCTTCTATCTGGATCCCTATTCCCGGCCCGGCAGCAAGCGCGGTGGCGCCTGGATGGATGAGTGCCTGGTGCGCTCGCGTCGCCCTGATGGCACACCGGTGCTGCCGGTGGCCTATCTGATCTGCAACCAGAGTCCGCCGGTGGGTGATACCCCCAGCCTGATGACCTTTGGCGAGGTGGAGACGCTGTTCCACGAGTTCGGTCATGGCCTGCAGCACATGCTCACCACCGTGGAGCGTCCGCAGGCGGCAGGGATCAACAACGTGGAATGGGATGCGGTGGAATTGCCCAGCCAGTTCATGGAGAACTGGTGCTACGACCGCGCCACCTTGTTCGGGATGGCACGCCACTGGCAGACGGGCGAGCCACTGCCCGAGGTGGAATTCGCCAGGCTGCAGGCGGCCCGCACCTTCATGGCCGGTGCCGCCACCCTGCGCCAGGTGCACTTCGCGCTCACCGATCTGCGGCTGCACAGCACCTGGACGCCCGACTGCGGCCAGACCCCCGAGCAGCTGCGCCGCGAGATCGCCCGCACCACCACCGTGCTGGAGCCGATCGAGGAAGACGCCTTCCTGTGCAGCTTCGGCCATATCTTCGCCGGTGGTTATGCAGCGGGGTATTACTCCTACAAATGGGCTGAGGTGCTCAGCGCCGATGCCTTCAGCGCCTTTGAGGAGGTGGGTCTGGAGAATGAGGAGGCGATCCGCGCCACCGGTCGCCGCTTCCGCGACACGGTGCTCAGCCAGGGGGGCAGCCGCCATCCGGCTGAGGTGTTCCAGGCCTTCCGCGGCCGCGGCCCCAGCGCCGAAGCTCTGATCCGCCACAGCGGTCTGGTGGCCGGCGCCCACTGATTGCCCTACGCAGACTCATTGCCCTACGCCGACCGGTCGCCGTACGCAGACAGACTCCCAGGTTCAGGGCCGCAGCAGCTCCTGCAGGATCAGCGCCATGCTGCCCGGTTGCTCCATCAGCCGATCGTGGCGCAACCCCGGCAGCGGATAGCGGGGACCCAGCGGCAGCACCGCCTTCCAGCCCGGCACCACCGTCAGATCGGCGGGGCAGTAGAAGCTGCAGCAGGCCACCCGCCGCAACGGCTCGAGATCGGCATCGAGGCGCCGCAGCAGCGGGCTGCCGGGTTTCATGTCGGCGACCCCAGCCAGAAAGCGACGCGGCCAGGGCAAAGCCGCCAGGGTGCCCTGCTGCGGACTGGCGACGCTGATGAACCGCCGGGTGCGAGCTGCCCCACCCAACAGCTGAATCCAGGTGCGAGCGATCACACCACCCATCGAAAAGCCGAGCAGATCGAGCGGTTGGTGGGGACCGAAGGCCGCCTCGATCTCCGTGCCCAGCGTTGCCGCCAGCTGCTGCAGCGGCACCCAGCCAAGGCCGTGGCGCAGATGGGGCACCAGCAGCGGATCGCGGCGCCCGTTCAGGGCACGCCGCAGCGGATCGAACAGCCGCGGGGTATCCCACAGGCCATGCACCAGAACCAGAGGGAAGGGCTCCGTCATCAACCGGGCTCAGCTCCAGCGCCGCTGGCGACAGACCGCCACCGTGCCGTCGAAGCCGGGGATCGGGGCGTGGCATTTGCGCAGCTCCAACCGGATCGGAATCGGGCCGTAGAGCTCTTCCAGGCGGCTCAGAATACGCTCGCTGAAGTGTTCCAGCGTGCAGCAGATGAGTGTGCGGCTCAATTGGCGCAGGGCCTCGATGGCGCCAACATAATCAAAGCTGGCGTTGAGATCGTCGTTGGCGGCGGCGCGGCTCAGATCACCCCCCAGCCAGAACTCCAGCTCGAACCACTGGCCTAGCTGCCGCTCCTGCTCCAGCACACCCACATGGGCCCAGAGCCGCAGGCCGCTGACGTGGATCGCATCGCTGATGGCAGCGCCCGAGCTGGCGAACGGCGGCGGCATCGGGGTCACAGCGGCAGGGGGCGATGGCTGAAGCGCCGCTCGCCGCTGGCGTAATCGGCGGCGATGTGCCCCTCGCCACGCAGGCGATAGCGATAGGTCACCAGCCCCTCCAGCCCCACCGGCCCCCGCGGCGGCAGGGTCTGGGTGCTGATCCCCACCTCCGCTCCGAAGCCATAGCGGAAGCCATCGGCAAAACGGGTGCTGCAGTTGTGGTACACCCCGGCACTGTCGACCGCCCTCAGAAAACGCTCTGCGGCGGCCTGATCAGCGGTGCAGATCGCATCGGTGTGGCGGGAGCCGTAGGTGGCGATGTGCTGCAGTGCCGCATCAAGATCCTCGACAACGCGCACACTCAGGATCAGATCGGAATATTCAGAGCGCCAGTCGTCGGCATCGGCGGGATGGGACACCCCCAGCGCGCAGGCCGCCGCATCGCCACGCAGCTCCACCGCGGCGGCGGCAAAAGCAGGGATCGCCAGGGCCAGGAAGGTGGGGGCGATGGCGCGATGCACCAGCAGCGTCTCGATCGCGTTGCAGGCCGCCGGATACTGGGTCTTGCTGTCGATCGCGACCCGCAGGGCCATGGCGGGATCGGCGGCGGCATCCACATAGAGATGACAGATGCCATCGGCGTGACCCAGCACCGGGATGCGCGTGTGGTCCTGGATGAAGCGCACCAGGGCATTGGAACCGCGCGGGATGATCAGATCCACCAATCCATCGAGCTTGAGCAGCGCCAGGCTCTCCTGACGGCTGGTGAGCAGCTCCAGGCAGGCAGGCGCCACGGCGGACTGCTCCAGGCCCCGCTTCAGGGCCGCCAGGATCGCCGTGCAGCTGCGGCTGGCCTCACGGCCGCCCTTGAGCAGAGCGCCGTTGCCGGAACGGATCGCCAGCGAAGCGATCTGCATGACCGCGTCGGGCCGCGCCTCGAAGATCACCCCCAGCACCCCCAGGGGGACGGTGAGCCGCTCCAGCACCAGGCCGCTGTCCAATTCGGTGTGCAGCTGGCGGCGGCCGATCGGATCGTTCAGGGCCGCCACCTGGCGTACGCCCTCGATGGCGGAAGCGAGCTTGGTGGCATCCAGCTTGAGGCGTGTCACCAGGGCCGGAGCCAGCCCCTCAGCCGCGGCAGCCTCCAGATCAGCCTGATTGGCGGCCACGATCGCTGCGGCATCGGCCTCCAGAGCTGCCGCCATCGCCTCCAGGGCGGCGCGGCGTTCCGCATCGCTGCACTGGCCCAGCGCCATGGCCGCGCGCCGTACGGCAGCGGCCCGCTGCAGCAGCTCGGGGGAGGGATCGGGCACAGCCGCTGCCGTGCCGGCTTCGCTCACGGTGCTGCTCGCGGTGGCTCCGACAGCGGTGGTGGCTCCGACAGCGGTCGGTGGGCTGGCAGCAGAGGACATGGGGGATGAGGGGAGGCCTGCAGGGAGGGAAACGGGAGACACCGCACCGGTTGGGCGGTGGCGCTGAAGGCTGATCTCTCCATCATCCCAAGCGCTGCAGCGCCAGGCGAGCCGCCCCCAGCCGGCCGGCACCGTTGCCCAGGGCGCAGGGCAGGATCTCCAGCCCCTCCCGCGACACCGCCAGCACCCGCTGCTCCAGTTCATGGCGCAGGGCCGGCAGGAAATGGGGGAAGGCGGCACTGAGCCCGCCACCGATCAACACCCGCTCGGGGGTGAGCACATACAGCAGTGAGCTCAGGCCGAGTCCCAGCAGCTGGCCATAGCGCTCCCACACGGCCAGGGCCTCGGCATCCCCCGCCTGCGCCCGGCGATTGAGGTCGCGGGGATCGGCGTCCGACAGCCGCTTCAGGCCGGCGATGCTGCAGTGCTGTTCCAGGGAGCCGCGGTTGCCGCTGCGGCAGGGCGGGCCCTGCGGATCGAGGCCGATCAGCCCCAGTTCACCGGCGGCACCGCCATGGCCGCTGAACAGCTCCCCGTTCAGCAGGATCGCGCCGCCCACGCCGGTGCCGAGGGTGAGCAGGATCGCATCGCGGCAGGAGCGGGCGGCACCGCGCCAGGCTTCTCCCACCAGGGCGCAGTTGGCATCGTTGGCCAGGGTGAGACGCCGCTGCAGGCGCGGTTCCAGCCAGTCGGCCAGCGGCACATCCACCCAGCCCGGCAGATTGATCGAGACGCGGGCGAGACGACCGCCGGCATCGGTGGGTCCCGGCAGACCGACGCCCACCCGAGAGGCGCGCCGCTCCGGATCGAGGCCATCGATCGCTTCGGCGATCACCACGCTCACCGCCCCGGGCATCGCCGGCTGGGGGGTGGGCACCTCCGCCTCAGCCAGCAGCTCCCCCCGGCGGCTGAAGCGCCCCAGCTTGATCGCCGTGCCGCCCAGATCCACCCCGATCAGCTCCGATCCGGCCGGCTCCCAGGCTTCAGGGTCCGGCAAGGGCGCCACGGTCGCTGTCGCAGATGGCTCCGGCCAGCCGGCAGCGCTGGAATCGGGCGAGGCGGGCATGGCGACCGGCACGGTGCTGAACGCATGTTGCGCCAGCGCCCAACCCCAGCCGGCTGCAGCGCCGTCAGCGGAGTGGAACGCCGAGCGATCGGATCACGGCAGGGCAGGGCCTGGTGGCGGATTCAGAACCGGAAGAAGAACTGCAGCACCGTCTGCCAGGCGCCCTGGCTGTCGATCGAGGCCCCCACATTCCAGTTCTCCGATGCCTTGTAGTTGAGATTCAGCTGCGAGGGCACATCGGAGCGGTTGGGGGCCGCCAGCACCGAGGCATTGAAGCGGTCGCTGATATCGAAGCCCACCTCCCCCACCAGCACCAGCTGGGGCGGCACCTGCCGCGAGAAGCGATCGGCCGGATCCGACACCACCTGGTTCACATAGGTGGGAAACAGGGCCAGGCTGACCCGCTGCCCGAAGGCATCGCCGAGGGTGGCGAGCAACGGCGACAGCAACGACTGGCCCAGGGCCGTCGCCAATGCTGTGCCGGCCTGCCCCCCCTGCAGCCCCGCCAGGGAGTTACCGCCGATCAGAGCCACGAGTCGCTCCTGCGGCAGGGGCGGACTGCTGCGCAACCGCAGATTGTCCGCCAGCCGATCGGCCGGACCGCTGACGCTCACCGTCACCAGGATCAGGCTGAGGCTGCTGAGCGGCTGGTAGCTGCCGCTGTCCCGCTCCCCCGGCACCATCCCCGGTTGAAGCACGGGCGGCAGACCGCTCGGGGACAGGGCATCGAGGTTGTCGGCGATGCGGGTGCGCAGGGCGATGTCGAGGTACGGCACCAGCCCCAGCGACGGGGTGAACACCGCCACGTTCGGCGCATCGGGATCGAGGCTGAAGGTGGTGGTGAACAGGTTGAGCCTTCCTTTCAGCAGCCGCACCACGCCGGAGGCGCGCAGGCTGGGATCGAGGCGGCCACTGATCCGCAGCGAGCCGGCGGTGCTGAAATTGGCCAGGCTCGGCAGCACCACCCGCAGATCCGGCCCAAAGGAAAGCTGCAGGTCCTGGAACTGCAACCAGGGGAGATTCGGAATCGCCTCCTGCAGCGACAGATTGGCGCTCGATTCCACATCGGGGCCGACCAGCAGCAGCGGCTCACGGAAATCCCAGCGCTGCTGCAGCAGATTGTTCATCGAGGTGGGCTGCAACACCTTCGGCGCCACCGGCTGCGGGGTCGCAGGGGGACGTGATTCCGGAGACAGCTGTGTCGCTGGAGACAGCCTCGACTCTTGAAACAGCCGTGGCTCTGGTGTGGAGGGCGGTGCGGAGGATGACGCCGGTGGCGGCGAGGCCCCCCGGCCTGCGACCGGTCCGCCCTCGGCAACGCTGAGCCGGGCCCTTCGGGTGAGGGCCGCAGAGCCCGCCCCCCCCACCGGCGGCGCAGGCGCGACGGGCGGATCCTGGTCTTCCCCCCCGGGGGAGGCAGCCGCCGACAGGGCCTGGGCGACGGGCTGGCCGGGGGCGGGGGCCAGAGCCATCGGCCGGTCGGCGCCGCCGGGACGCGCCTGCGGCGGCGGGGCGCCCTGGCTGCCGCCCTGACCATCCGCCCCGCGGCTGCTTTTGGTGTCCACGGTCGCCAGCTGACCGGGCTGCACGTTCACCGTGCCGCGGCTGATCGTCACCGCACCGCCCAGCTGCGGCGCCGCCAGGCTGCCGCCCAGCTGCAGCCGGCCATCGGCCACCGCCTTGATCCGCTCCAGGCTGAACGGCACCTGCTGGAGCTGCAGCGCCAGGAAGGGTCCCGACTGCAGGGATCGCACCAGTCCGAGCTGGCCCTCGCCGCTGATCCGCCCCCGCTCCCCCACCCGGGCACGTAGGTCCTGCACCAGCAGCTGGCGGAAATCGAACAGCACGGTCGCCTCCACATCGCGCAGGGTCTGACCGATGAAGCCGTACTCCCCGTCCCGGAAGCGCAGGAAGCCGTTGGCGATCGGATCAAGCAGGCTGCCACGCACCAGCAGCTGCAAGTCGACACTGCCCTGACGCCAGCTGATCGCCCGACCGGCCAGATCGGTGAGAAAGCGCAGGCCATCCCCACGGCTGGAGAGACGCAGCTCCATCGTGCGGCTGGCGGCCTCCAGCGGCAGCAGGCCCGCCAGATCGACCGTGCCGGTCGCCCCCTCGGCCTGCAGGGCCAGATCCATCGCCAGGCCCCCGGGCTTCAGCTCCAGCAACCCCCGCTGCAGCAGCAGCCCCCGCTCCGCCAGCTCGGTCTGCTCCAGCGACAGCTCCATCGCCACCTCGGGCCTGGCGCCGCCCAGCCGATAGCGGCCCCGCCCGTTGAGATACCCCCGCAGGCTGTCCGGAACGGGGGTGAGCAGCGACAGCAGCGACAGAGTGAGGCCGGAGATGGCGAAGCTGCCTGCGCCGCGGAACACCGGTCCGCTCAGTTCAAGCGTGAACGGTTCACGGGCCAGGGCCAGATCGCGCTCCTGCTGGTCCAGCCAGAGGTGGCCGCGGCCCTGCAGATCGGCGCGGGCTCGTGGCAGATCCGGACCTTGCAGGGTGAGATCGGCATCGATCCGCATCCGCAGCTGCCCCAGCCGCTCCGCCCGGCTGGCACGGCGCTGCTCCTCCTCCCAGTTCCGGAGCCGCTGTTGCACCGTTGCCAGCACCGCCAGCTGATCCTGCAGCGCAAACCCCAGGGTTTCGATCGCGGGTTGCCCCAGATCGGCGGCCCGCCCCTGCCGCTCCTGGGCCAACCCCCGCCAGCGCTGCCAGGCGTGGGCCATCTGATGGAACAGCAGCGACGAGAGATCACGGGCCTGGAACCGGGCCCGGAATGCCCCCCCCCAACGGCCACTCAGCTCGGTGGCGATCGTGCCGGCCGAGAGGGGCTCCACCGTGCCCCGCACCTCATAGCGGCGGTCGGCATAACGGAAGCGGGCGGCCAGGCGGCGCCCGCCCAGCGCAAACATCCCTGGCCGCAGCAGCTGCAGCTGTCCGGAGAAGGTCAGCGGCTGCAACCCCAGCTCGCCGGCACCGCTGAGATCCCCCAGCAGCGGCTGCGCTGGATGGCTGCCACCGGGCAGCAGCTCAAGGCCCTGCAACGGCAGCGACCGGGCCTGCCAGCGGGAGCGTCGCAGATCACCGACCAAAGCCAGGGATCCTTCGCCGCGGCTGAGCTGCAGTCGGCGGGGTTGCCAGCGGCGATCGAGGCTGGCCTCGAGGCGCGCCGGCAAGGCCGGGGCCAGGGCCTGCAGCTGCAGCAGCCCGCCGCCGCCCTGGCCGCCACGCAGATGGCCGCGCCAGGTCTCCGGCAGGCGCAGGGGGCCGGCGGCGGGCGAGCGCACCTCCAGCTCCAGATCGGGCACCAGGGCTGCCAGGGGGCCCCGCAGCCAGCCACGGGCATCGAGGCGGCCCTGCAGGCGGCTGCCCACCAGCGGATTGAAACCGGCCAGGGGAAAGTCGCGCAGATCCACCCAGGCCTGCAGGGGGCCGCTTTCCAGACGGCGCCCGGGACCGAACCGCAACGGCAGCCGGGCCTCGGCCTGCAGCCGCCCGGCCCGGAAGCGATCGAGCTGCAGCAGGTCGTCGTGCCAGCGCAGCGAAGCCTGCCAGGCCCCCAGCAGCGGATGGCGGCCCTGCAGGCTTGTCGCCAGGGCCAGGCTGGGCTGGGCCACCGGACCGGCCAGGCGGAAGCGACCGGCGATCGGCTGCTGTTGCACCCAGGCCGGCAGGCGCGCGGCACGGGGCAGATCCTGGGGATCCAGCCGCCACCAGCCCGTCAGATCGAGGGAGCGCCCCAGCTGACCCTGCGCCTGCAGCCGCGAGGCACCGCTGGCCAGCTCCAGACGAGCCCCCTGCAGCGCCGCACCCCGCCACAGGCCCTGCAGGCGAGCCTCCACCGGCCGCACCGGCAGGCCGAGCCCCGCCGGTGGCGTGCTGCGCAGCTGCAGATCCAGGCGCCGACCAGGCTGCAGGGTCCCGGAAGCCAGGCCATTCCAGGGGCCGTAACGCCAGGGGCTGCGGGCCAGGGTGAGGCCACCGTCGTCGCAGGCGACCGGCAGCCGCTCGGCGCGGATCACCCCGGGCAGCCCCTGCTGTCGCCAGCTCACCTGTCGCAACTGCAGACCGCCGCGACAACCGGAGCGCCCCTGCCGCCAGGACAACTGGACGCGGCCATCGGCCTGACCGGCCAGCTGGGCCTGACGCGGCAGGAAGGGTCGCAGGGCTGTGAGGGCCAGGGAGCGGGAGCTGACCTGCATCGCCCACAGCCGCGTCTGCCAGTTGCCACCGCCCTGGAGATCCGCCACCCCCCCATGGCCCGGCAGGCGCACCCGCAGACGCCCCTGCAGACGGCGTTGCTGCAGCAGCAGATCGGTGTGGCCAGCGAGCCGGAACCGCAGGGCTTCCGAGGCGGATCCGAGCCCGTGCAGGGTTAGTTCTCCCTCCTGCAGCAGGCGCAGCCGCAGCTGCAGGGCCGGGGGGTCTCCGCCGGGGGGAACGCGGCCCAGCACCCAGAGCTGGCCGCGGTCATTGGCGCGCAGGTCGGCGCGGGCACCACTGAGGGAGAGATCAAGCACCAGGCTGCGGCTGCGCCAGCTGGCGATCGGATCGATCAGCACACGCAGCCCGCGCACGCTGCCGGTGGAGCCGTCCTCCGCACCGGCCAGGAAGCGGCTGGGGCCCACCCGCAGTCCATCGGGCCCCAGACCCTGATACGGGCCCAGCTGCAGCGGATGGCCCATCACCCGGCCCACCTGCCGCTCCAGCCGCGGCCGCCAGCTGTCGTACAAGCCGGCCAGCAGCCGGTCGGACCAGAGCGCCAGGGCGATCACGGCACCGCCACCGACGAGCACCAGGCCCCCGGCGACCCATCGCGCCAGCAGGGGAGCTGGAATCCTTTGCCTGGGCAGCCCCCTCATCCGCCCGGTCGGCCTTCTCTGCGATCGGCGCAATATGCCGCGGTATAAGGACCTCAACAAGCCCTGGGACGCGATGTCCGCCGATCCGATCCTGTTTCAGTCCGGCGAATGGCTGGGGGCCGCCAGCGGTCTGCTGGCCCTGCTCACCACGGCGGGCTTCCTCTGGCGGTGGGGCATCCGCTTCCGCCTGGTGGGGGTGACCAGCTTCACGGCGCTGCTGGCCCTCTCCTGCCTGGCCTTTGCGATCAGCTACACGCCGCGGGTGACGATCCCGGGAGCTGTGGTAGCACCGGTGGTGTACGACAGCGGCGGCGATCTGGTGATCGCAGCGGCGGCGGCCGATCTGCCGCCCGAGGCCTACGGCCCCACGGTGCTGCAGGTGGCGACCAATCTGCGCGGCAGTGGTCGCACCAGCCCCGATGGTCGCGTGCGCGTGCGGTTGCGTCGGATCGAGCCGGCGAGCGGCGGTGCTGGGCGGCCGGTGGTGCTGGCCGAGGCCATCCGCGATCTGGCCAGCGGTGAAACCAACCTGAGCCGCTGATGGGCACAGCGCTGCCGCCGCGATCCTCCGGCCAGGCCCGGCGGTGACCCTTCCTTTCAGCGAACCGCCCTTCCAGCCGCCGTTGCATTTCCGCGACGAGGTGCGCGAACTGGGGCGCCGCGGCCTGGACCGCTGGAGCGCCGTCGCCGGCCTCAGCGATCAGGACCTACGCCAGCTGGCCCGCTCCGGCCGGGCCAGTGAACAGCGACTGCGACGCCTGCGGGGCCAGGCACTGCTGATGCACGCCCTCGAGGTGACGGCGGCGGAGGCCTCGCTGCTGCTGCATGCCGGCATCCCCGACGCCGCTGCCTTGTCCACGGTCGATCCGGACTGGTTGCTGCGGCAGCTGGGCCGCTTCCAACGGCAGCTCCTGGGGCGCGACGCGACACCGATCAGCGCGGTTGTAGTGCGCCGCTGGATCGCCCGCGCCCGCAGCCACGGCTGAGACCGCACGCTGCTGAGGCGCAATTCCAGAACCTGATCAGCAACAAACCTCCGCAGACCTGAGCAGCCGCTCGGGCTGCGGTTTGCAACCGATTCCGGCCACGAGCAGACGCTGCAGCAAACTCTTCAGATTGAACCGGCGGTTGAAGCGATAAGACATCTCTGCAAG
>JBJTQH010000025.1:0-5566 GCA_046075505.1 Cyanobium sp.
CTTCGTCCAGCGCTTCTGAGGGCGGCTTAGCCAGCTTCTTTGCGCCACATCGTTGTTGTATGAGCCTGCTCATGCGGACGTTAAGGCTGCCACTATGGACGCCTCGAAGGCTCGCAAACGAAATTCAGCAAGTCCTAAATACTGATAACCACGCCTAGCAAAATGAACTCGTCGATGGCGCCCAGCCTTGATCTTGCAGCACCTTGAGACCAGGGAGAAACCCGCTTTTTTGATCAGAAAAAGCCAGATGCATCACTGGATCGATCCGCTCGCAGCAAAGGCGATACAAGCCGACACGCAGGGCCTGGATCATCGAATGTCTTCGCATGGCTGCTCAGCCGCGCACCGCAGCGTGGTGGCCGGCCATCAGGAGCGGTGCAGCAAGCCGGCACCCTCCATGAGCCATCGCTGGGATGGGATGGTGTCGTCTCTGGCGGCCAGCTCTTAAGCTCGCCGGGCCTTGCTGTTCTCCCATGGCCATTGCCGGCCCAGGCGGCGTCGATGACGCCATCGCCTCCGGTCTCGATCTGGATGGCACGCCGATTCCTGCCGAGATGCTCGCTCTTTACAACGAGGTGATGGATCTCGAGAGCCAGCGCGCCCGCAGCGGTGTGAAGAAATCGATGCGCAATCGGATCGTGAAGACCGGTTGCAAGCATTTCGATCAGCAGACCCTCGATGCCCGCCTGCGTGCCGCTGGCTGGGATGGTCTCAAGGACAAGGAGATCGCCTTCTTCTACGGCTCCTGAGCCGCTGAGCCCTGCACCGGCCCTCGGGCACCCTGCCTGTCACCAGGCATCCCGCCTGCCATCGGGTGGATCGCCGCAGGTTGTCGCCACCCTGGTTGCCACCCTCCTGGCGGCGGTCTCTCCGGGGCCTGGCGCACCCGTCGGCGGCCACTCACCTCCATGGCCATCCCATCCGTTCGGGGCGACGCGGCGCCAGGCAGACGCAGCTGTCCCGTGTCATCCCCCTGGGCCGCCGGTGGCTCGGAACCAGCTTCCAGCCGTCCCTGCGGCCAGGCCTCGTTCGGGTCGAGGCCCGTGCCTCAGCCCCCATTCCGGGCAGGCCGAGCTGTGACACGGACGGGGGAGCCCACTCCGCGGCCTTGCGGCTCTTCGGCCACAGCGGCCTTGCGGGCGCATTCGGAACGCACAGGCCAGCTCTGCAAGGCGGGGCGATGACACAGCCCTGAGCGCAGAGGCCCCTCGGACGGGAATCGCTGTCGCGGGGGAGCAGGGGAATGGCGCCGGGGTTGCCGCAGCCCGGGCTCAGGCGCAGAGGTCCTCGAGGGTCTCGATCACCTCCTGCTGAAAGTCCTCCAGGTCACTGGAGTCACTCAGGTCAATGCCCTCGCCGGCAGCGTTCTGGGCGAGTTCCTGGAAGTGGAAGGCTCCTTCGCCATGGGCGAGGAACTCCATGGCGGAAGACTCACCGCTTTCCTTGAAGGCGTCGCAGAGGGCCAGGAAGGCCGCATCCTCGGTGAAGTCCCAGCTCATGAAACGGTGTGCGGCGCGTGGAGGGTCGTGACCGAATGACCTTTAACGCCTACCCCCCGGAATACGTCAACCTCCCCGTGTCGGTTTGTTCCCGTCCTCCGGCACAATGCCAGCCGTCACCACCCGCTGTCGCCATGGCCCAGGACGGCATTCCAGGCTCCCCGGCCACAGCCTCCACCGCGGCGACGCCGCTCAACGTGATCGGAGAACCGCTGGAAGTCTGCGGCTGCCAGCCGCTCACCGGCTGGTTCCGCGATGGCTCCTGCCGCACCGACCCTGGCGACCTCGGCCGCCACACCGTCTGCTGCGAGGTGAACGAGTCGTTTCTCAGCTACAGCCGGGCCCAGGGCAACGATCTGAGCACCCCGGTCCCCGCTTACGACTTCCCCGGTCTCAAGCCCGGCGATCGCTGGTGCGTCTGCGCCACCCGCTGGTTGCAGGCCTACCAGGACGGCATGGCCCCACCGGTGGTGCTGCAGGCCTGTGAGCGCTCCACCCTGGAGGTGATTCCGCTCGACCTGCTCGAGGCCCACGCGGTCTGAACGTTCGGCCCATCCGGTGCTTTGAGCCCCACTGGGTGCTTTGAGCCCCACTGTCTGAGCCCCACTGAGCGTTCGGTCCAGCCGTGGCCGGCGCCCCCCCTCACCAGGGGATCGGCTGACCGTCCCAGGCCAGGAAGGCGCCGCTGTCGCCCGGGGTCCGCCGCTCCAGCACATCCAGCAACTGCGCCGCCGCCCGCTCCGGTGTGAACAGCCGCTCGGATGGCACCGCTCCCCGGAACGGCTCCGACAGCAGCGTGGCCGTGGTGCCCGGATGCAGCAGGGTGACGCAGGCCAGCGGCAGCCGCCGCCGCCATTCCAGCGCCAGGGTGGTGAGCAGCTGGTTCTGGGCCGCCTTGGCGGCGCGATAGCTGTACCAGCCCCCCAGGCGGTTATCGCCAATGCTGCCGACCCGAGCGGAAAGGCTGGCGAAATGACAGGGCAGATCGCGCTGCAGCGCCGGTTCCACCGCCTGCGCCAGCAGCAGCGGTCCCCAGGCATTCACCGCGAAGCTGCGGCTGAGGCGGGCACGCGTCACCTGGCTGAGACGCTTCTCCGGCTGCAGGCTGCCGTCGTGCAGCAGGCCGGCGCAGCAGAGCACCAGCCGCAGGGGCTGCAACCGCTGCTTCACCTGCGCAGCGAAGGCCTCCAGGCTGGCGTCATCCTCCAGATCCAGGGCCAGATGCCGGGATCCCTCCCCCCTCCGTCCAGCGCTCCACAGCTGCAGCCCGGGGGCGCGGGCCGGCAGGGCCTGCAGCAGGGCCCTGCCGATACCACCGGCACCCACCACCAGGGCATGGCCCTGCCAGCTCTGCCAGCCGGCCGGATCGAGGCTCTGCACAGCGGGTCCGCGGTGATGCCGCATGATGGCGCTTCGCGGAGGGGGGGAGAGTGCGGATCACCCTGCTGGGACGGGGGGCCTGGGGCTCGGCCCTGACCGATCTGTGGCGCGGCGTCGGCCATACCGTGACGCCCTGGTCGCGCCGTGATGGTGGCAGCGCTGTACCGCTGCTGCAGTCGAGCGATCTGGTGGTGGCGGCCGTGTCGATGGCGGGCGTGGCGCCCCTGGCCGCCGAGTTCGCGCCCCACTGGCCGGCCGGTCTGCCGCTGCTCAGCTGCAGCAAGGGCATCGATCCGCAGCGCCTGGGCACGGCCAGCCAGCTCTGGGCCCATTGGCTGCCCCAGGCTCCGATGGCGGTGCTCAGCGGTCCGAATCTGGCGGCGGAGCTGCAACAGGGTCTGCCGGCCGCCAGTGTTGTCGCCGCCGCCGATGCCGTTCTGGCCCGCCGGCTGCAGCTGGAGCTGCGTGCTCCCCACCTGCGGCTGTACACCAACGACGACCCGATCGGCACCGAAGCCGCCGGCGCCCTCAAGAACGTGATCGCGGTGGCCGCCGGCATCAGCGATGGCCTCGGCCTGGGCGCCAATGCCAAGGCCTCGCTGCTCACCCGCGGCCTGGCGGAGATGGCGCTGGTGCTGGCAGCCCTCGGCGGCCGCGCCACCACCCTCTATGGCCTGGCCGGTCTGGGGGATCTGCTGGCGACAGCCAACAGCGCCCTGAGCCGCAATTACAGCTTCGGGGTGCTGCTGGCCCGGGGTCGCCGTGAGGCGGAGGCGCTGATCGAGATCGGAGCCACGGTGGAGGGATCCCGCACCGCCCGCGCCAGCCTTGATCTGGCCCGGCAGCGCCAGCTCGGGCTGCCGATCTGTGAGCAGGTGGTGCAGCTGCTGGAAGGTCGCTGCGATGCCCCCACCGCCGTGCGCCTGCTGATGGAGCGCGATCCGCGGCCGGAAGCACCGCGATGACCGCGGCCGTGCTGATCGAGGCCTTCAGCGCCGCGGCCTGCGCCGGCAATGGTGCTGCGGTGGTGCGACTCGAGCAGGCCTGGCCGGAGGAGCGCCTGCAGGCCCTGGCCGGCAGCCTGCGCCAGTCGGAGACGGCCTTTCTGCTGCCCGTCGACGGCCACTGGCTGCTGCGCTGGTTCACCCCGGTGTGTGAGGTGCCGCTCTGCGGCCACGCCACCCTGGCCGCCGTGCTGGCACTGGGGCACTGGCGCGCGCTGCGGCCCGGCGAAGGCGTGCGGTTCCACACCCGCAGCGGCCCTTTGGCGGCTCAGCTGGAGGCCGCCGCCACCGCTGCCGCAGCAGCAGCGGGCAGCATCGATCTGCCGGGAGGTTCCCTGCAGCCGGCAGCGACACCTGCTGCCCTGGAGCGCCGGCTGCAGGATCGCGGCCTGGGGCCTGTGCTGCAGTTCTGGACCTCGGCGCTGGGGTATGCCGTCGCCCTGCTGCCCGATCGGGCCCCCCTGGCACAGCAGCGTGGCCTGGCGGAGGAGATCCCACCGGACCTGAGCCGCGGTCTGGTGTTGATGCAGGCGGCAACAGCCGGGAGCCACGAACACGGCGCAGCAGGCCCCGCCCAGCTGGCAGGGCGGGCGGTGGATTACCGGCTGCGCTTCTTCGCACCGGGGCTGGGCATCCCTGAGGATCCGGTCACCGGTTCGGCCCATGCCCTGATCTCAGCCTGGTGGCAGCAGCGGCTCGGACGCACCACGGTGGTCGGATGGCAATGTTCCGACCGTCCGGGGGGGGTGGTCAGTCAAGGGTTGTCCTCCGGCATGATCCGCCTGTTTGGTTCGGGGCATCTGTTGTGGGACGGGACGCTGCATCTGGAGAGTCCGGATCCCGACAATCCGGGTGCCGCCGCCGGGCCCTGCTCGGCCGCGCCGGCCGCGCCCTGGCCCGACTCCGCCGCCAACCTGTCCTCGGGGCCGTCCTCGGCACCGCCTCCTCTCGCCTCGGCGCTGCCGAACGGCTGGCGCGACCTGCTGCCGGCCGGCTGATCCGGGCGCTGCGCTCCCATCCGGTGCTGCTCACCGCTCCTCTGGCCGCCCTGGCGGTGGGGGCGGGCTTCGGGGCACAGGCCTTGCTGCAGCCGGCTCCGCGCCAACGGGATCTGCTCGAGGCCCTGATCGCCCAGCCGCTCGATACGGTCAGCCGCAGCGCGCCAACGGCCGCAGGCACCGCCGCCGCCGCGAATGGAGCGCCCGCGCCGCAGGCGCCTTCGTTGCCGGCTTCGCTGCAGGCGGAACGGGCCGCTGCCACCGCCGGGGACCGCTCCGCTCTGGCGGTGCCGGAGGCCGGTCCGGAACTGGAGCTGGAAATCCGGGTGGCGCTGCTCAAGCTGCCGTCCCAGCCGACCCTGGCCGCCAGCGGGGCCTGGCAGCTCAGCGATCGCTCCGGGCGGGTGCTGCGCAGCGGCGGCGGTGGCGAGTCCGTCGACTACAGCTCCCTGCTGGCTCAGGAGAGTGAGCTCTGGCTGCAGACCGGCCCCGCCGATCGCCTGCTGGCTGCAGATCGCGGCTATGCCGGCCGCCTGCGCCTGCTGCGCGGCAGCGGCGGCGGCCCCAACGACGGGTCGGCTGCTTCCGCCGCCGCTGATGCTTCAGATGCCTGGGCCGAGTACGGCGCGTTTTGCCTGCGCCGCGGCGAGCACGGCCGTGGCGATGCGGCGCTGCGCGAGGCGCT
>JBJTQH010000026.1:0-12242 GCA_046075505.1 Cyanobium sp.
TGGCCAGCTCCTCGATCGAGGCCTCGAGGGCCTTGGCGTTCTGGGCGGCTTCACCGAGGCCCCGGTTGACGGTGACTTTCACCACCTTGGGGACTTCGTGGATGTTCGAGAGATTGAGATCCTTGAGCAGCTTGGGCTGGATCTTCTCCCGGTAGGTCTGTTTGAGGGACATGACGGGGGACGGAGGTTGCGCTTCTGGGCTTGGTCAGAAGGCGGACAGGAACGGTTGGAGAGAAAAGGAGATGTAGACGCGATCAGTCGATGATCTCGCCGGTCTTCTTGAGGCGGCGCTTCTTGGTGCCGTCCTTCTCGACCACGATCTCAACGCGGCTGGCCACCTGCTTGCTGGTGGAGTACAGCATCACGTTGGAGGCATGCAGCGAAGCCTCTTCGGTCACGATGCGACCGGTCTCGCCCTCCTGGGTGGGCTTGACGTGGCGGGTGCGCAGGTTGATGCCCTGCACCACCACACGGTTCTCGTAGGGAAGGGTGCGCAGGACCTCACCGGTCTTGCCCTTGTCCTTGCCGCTGATCACCTGCACGGTGTCGCCCTTCTTGATGCGCATCTTGGTGCGCACCTGGGCCTTGGCCTTGGGGGTTGCCGTTGCCATCTCAGATCACCTCCGGAGCGAGGGACACGATCTTGGTGAAGTTGCGCTCGCGCAGTTCACGGGCTACCGGACCGAAGACGCGGGTGCCCTTTGGGCTGTTGTCGTTGCCCAGGATCACGGCGGCGTTGTCGTCGAACCGGATTGAGTTGCCGGTGTCGCGGCGCAGGGTGGCCTTGGTGCGGACCACCACGGCCTTGACCACATCCGACTTCTTGACACCCATGTTGGGCATGGCGTCCTTGACGGCGGCGACGATCACATCACCCACGTGGGCGTAGCGACGGTTCGTGCCAAGCACCCGGATGCACTGGATGCGCTTGGCGCCGCTGTTGTCAGCGACGGTGAGGAAGGTTTCCTGTTGGATCATGGATGGTTCCTCCTCAGTTGGCGGACGCGGAGCTGCCTGTTGCCCCGTCAAGAACTTCGGCCACCTTCCAGCGCTTGGTGCGGCTGAGTGGTCGGGTTTCGATGATGCGGACGCGGTCACCGACGCGACAGGAATTGTCCTCGTCGTGAACCTTGTAGCGGGTGGTACGGCTGACGGTCTTCTGATAGATGGGATGGGGGAAGCGGTTTTCCACCGCCACCACCACCGTTTTGTCCATCTTGTCGCTGACGACGGTGCCGACCCTTTCCTTGAGTGCCATGGGATGGATGGGGATCAGGAGGCGGCGGAGCGGAGACGCTCCTGTTTCACCGTCTGCAGGTGGGCCAGCTTGATGCGGGCCTCCTTGAAGCGGTGGGGGTGTTCCAGGCGGCGGGTGGCCTGCTGGAAGCGGAGGTCGAACAGCTCGCGGCGGACCTGATCGATCTGTTCCGAGAGCTGGCTGTCCGTGAGGGAGCGCACCTCGGTGATGCTGGGGCGTGCCATGGTCAGGACTCCACAGGGGTGGGCTCGGCAGCCGCGGCCGACGCGTCACCGTCCTGGTCGGCCAGGGTGATGAACTTCGTCTTGACGGGCAGCTTGTACTGCGCCAGGCGCATGGCTTCTCGGGCGATTTCGGGGGTGATTTCGGCACCGCCCATCTCAAAGAGAATGCGGCCCGGCTTGATCACCGCCACCCAGAATTCCGGGTTCCCCTTACCGGAACCCATGCGGGTTTCGGCGGGGCGCATGGTGACCGGTTTGTCGGGGAAGATCCGGATCCAGATCTTGCCGCCCCGCTTGATATAGCGGGTCATGGCTCGACGGCTGGCCTCGATCTGGCGGGAGGTGATCCAGCCACACTCCTGGGCCTGCAGAGCGAAGTCACCGAAGGCAAGGGTGTTGCCCCGAGTGGCGATGCCGCGCATGCGGCCGCGCTGCTGTTTACGGAATTTGACGCGTTTTGGACTCAGCATGGTTCAGGCCTCCCTCACTCCTCGTTGGAGCGATCTTCGAACTGTTGGGGCCGCCGGCTGGTGCGGCGCTTCGGTGCTGCCGAAACGGGCAGCTTTTCCTGCTGACCGGGAAGCACCTCACCCTTGAACACCCACACCTTGATGCCCAGCACCCCATAGGTGGTGCTGGCCACCTTGGTGGCGTAATCGATATCGGCACGGAGGGTGTGCAGGGGAACACGACCTTCCCGCGTCCATTCGGTCCGTGCGATCTCAGCGCCGTTGAGGCGACCGCCGACCTGAATCTTCAGGCCGAGCACACCGGCCCGCTGGGCCCGCTGCACCGCCATGCGCATGACGCGGCGGAATGCCACCCGCTTCTCCAGCTGCTGGCCGATGTACTCCGCCAGCAGATAGGCGTCAGCGTCAACGCGCTCCACCTCAACCACATTGATGCGCACCTGACGGCCGCTGTCGCCGAGGGTCTTCTGGATGCCGCTGCGCAGCTCCTCGATGCCACTGCCCTGGCGACCCACCAGCACACCGGGGCGGGCCGTCTTGAGCTCCACCTCAAGCTGATCCGCCTTGCGGGCAATCAGCACATCGCTGATGCCGGCGGCGGCGTACTTCTTGTGGATGAACTTGCGGATCCGGTCATCCTCCTGGAGCAGGGTGGGATAGGTCTTGCTGGGGGCGTACCAGCGTGAACGGTGCTCCTGGGTGATCCCCAGGCGCAGTCCGGTTGGATGGATCTTGTGTCCCATCGGTCGGTGTCCTCGGGGGTCAGGCGGAAGGGGCTGCCACAGCGATGCTGATGTGGCAGGTCTGTTTCTTGATCGCGTAGGCGCGTCCCTGGGCGCGGGGGCGGAAGCGCTTCATCGAAGGGCCCATGTCAGCGCTGGCCACGCTGATCACCAGGGAGGCAGGGTCGAGGCCGAGATTGTGCTCGGCATTGGCCACGGCAGAGCGCAGCACCTTGGTGATCGGCCCGGTGGAGCGATAGGGCATGAACTCGAGCATGATCAGGGCATCGCGATAGCTCTGGCCACGGATCTGATCGAGTACACGCCTCACCTTGGAGACGGAACCACGGATGTATCGCCCGTGGGCGATGGCCTGGGGGCCCTGAACCGAAGCGGATGTTTTGGTTACCATGGTGTCAGCGGCCTCCCTTCTTATCTTTGATGTGGCCCCGGAAGGTACGGGTGGGGGCGAATTCCCCCAGCTTGTGACCCACCATCTGTTCCGTCACATAGACGGGGACGTGGGTCTTGCCGTTATGGACGGCAATGGTGTGGCCGATCATCATCGGCAGGATGGTGGAAGCACGCGACCAGGTTTTGATCACGGACTTGTCATCGGCGGCGTTCTGCTTTTCAACCTTGCGCAGCAGGCTGTCGGCAACAAACGGGCCTTTCTTGAGTGAACGTCCCATGGCGGATCAGGCGAGAGGCAGTGCGGAACTGGTCATCATGAGTCGCGTCCGCCACGGCTCCGCTTGGAGGTGCGACGACGCTTGCGCAGCACGAAGCGGTTGCTGGGCTTATTGCGCTTACGGGTCTTGAGACCAAGCGCCGGCTTGCCCCAGGGCGTGACAGGACCGGAACGACCGATCGGAGCGCGGCCCTCACCACCACCGTGGGGGTGATCGCAGGGGTTCATCACACTGCCGCGGACCTCCGGACGACGACCGAGCCAGCGCTTGCGTCCCGCCTTGCCGAGGCTGGTGTTGCGCTGTTCGCTGTTGCCCACTTCGCCGAGGGTGGCGTAGCACTCACGGCGCACCAGACGCACTTCGGTGGAAGGCAGCTTCAGGGCGACGTAATCGCCCTCCTTGGCCATCACCTGGGCGCTGGCGCCGGCGGTGCGCACCATCTGGCCGCCACGACCGGCATAGAGCTCAACGTTGTGGACGCTGGAACCCAGCGGGATGGCGGAGAGGGGCAGTGCATTGCCGTTCTCGATCGGAGCATCCGGACCGGAAACGAGCTTCTGGCCCACCTGCACGCCGGCAGGAGCCAGGATGTAACGCTTCTCGCCATCGCTGTAGTACAGGAGAGCCAGACGCGCATTGCGATGCGGGTCGTAATGAATCGCCGCCACGCGGGCTTCGACGCCGTGCTTGTCGCGACGGAAGTCGACGATGCGGTAGAGCCGCTTATGGCCGCCACCGCGGTGACGGCAGGTGATCACACCGCGGTTGTTGCGGCCCTTGCGGCGGTGCTTGGCGATGACCAGGCCACGCTCGCGCTTCTTACCGGTGACGTCACTGAAATCGGTGACGACCAGGGTGCGGGTGCCTGGGGTGTTGGGCCTGTAGGTACGGATTGCCATGGTTGTTCAGACCCTTCAGGACTCAGGGAACAGCTGGATGGCGTTGCCCTCGGCGAGGCGCACCACCGCTTTCTTGATCTGGGCGCGACGACCGGCGAAGCGACCCACGCGGCGGGTGCGACGGGGGGGATTCATCGTGCTCACCCCGATGACCTTGACATCGAAGAGGGCCTCAACAGCAGCCTTGATATCAGGCTTGGCCGCCCGATGATCCACCTCGAAGGTGTACTGGTTGAGCTCGATGGCGCGGGTGGCCTTCTCGGTGATCAGGGGCCGGCGGATCACATCCGCAAGGCGCCCGGTAAAGCGTTCAGCCATCTCCGTAAACCTCCTGAATCCTGGCGATTGCTTCCTCGTTGAGGATCAACTTGTTGGCATCAAGCAGATCAACGACGTTGAGCTGGTCGGCGGCGATCAGCTTGACCCTCTCCAGATTGCGCACCGAAAGCTTCACAGCTTCACTGGCGCCCTCCAGGATCAGCAGCACCTTGGCTCCGGCCTCAATGCCGAAGCGCTGCAGAGCCTCGGTGATCTCGCGGGTGCGGGGGGTCTCGAGACCCTGGCCGAAGCCCTTGATCACCGTGATGTCGGCGCTGCGGCTCATCAGAGCCGTCCGCAGAGCGAGGCGACGCTCCTTGCGGTTCATCCCCAGCTCATAACTGCGGGGTTTGGGGCCGAACACGATGCCGCCCCCCGGACGCAGGGGGGTGCGGATCGAACCCTGACGAGCGCGACCCGTGCCTTTCTGTTTGTAGGGCTTGCGGCCACCACCGGCCACCTCGGCGCGGGTGAGGGTGCTGGCGGTTCCCTGGCGGGCGTGGGCCTGCTGGCGCACCACGGCCCGGTGCAGCAGCGAAGCGGCGCTGCTCTCGCGGGCGACGCTCAGGTTGAGGCTGGTGGTGCCGCTCTCCTTGCCCTGCCAATCGCGGACTATGCAATCAGTCATCGGTCTCCTCCTCAGTTCTCGCCTTTGCTGCCCACCCGCTTGGCCGGGCGGATGTCGAGCAGGGACCCGGGCTTGCCCGGAACCGACCCCTTGACCACGAGCAGGTTGTGCTCAAGATCGACCTTGAGGATCACCAGACCGCGAGTGGTGGTCTGCTTGCCGCCGTAGCGACCGGCCATGCGCTTGCCGGGATAGACGCGGCCCGGGGTGGTGCCGGCGCCGGTGGATCCGGGTTCGCGGTGGTTCTTGGAGCCGTGGGTCATCGGGCCGCGGCTGAAACCGTGACGCTTCTGATAACCCGCGAAACCGCGCCCCATCGTGTCGCCGCTCACGTCGACCTTCTGACCGGCCTCGAAGGCCGCGACGGTGACGGCGGCGCCGAGCTCAAAGCCCTCGACACTGCCGACGCGATATTCGCGCAGGTGGCGAAGCAGCTCGTCACCGGAACGGGCCAGGTGACCACGGGCCGGCTTGTTGACCAGCTTCTCGCGAATCTCGCCGAAACCGATCTGAACGGCGTCGTAGCCGTCCGTGCTTTCGCTCTTGAGTTGGGTGATGCGGCAGGGGCCGGCCTCGATCAGGGTGACCGGGACCGATCTGCCTTCAGGGTCGAAGAACTGGGACATGCCCAGTTTCGTCCCGAGGATGCCGAGGGACATGGAAGGGAGAACGACGCCAGCTGGACGACCGCACAGCACGGATCGGAACGGGAGGCTCCGGACCGTGAGGACGGCTGGGCTGAATTCGGACGATGGCTCTGGAGAAGCGTGAAGCCCCGGATCGGGACCGGCTTCATCGGGCTAGCGGGACGAATCAGCGGGCTGGGACTGGGCTGGCACCTGACGCGGGATCGGGTGGAAATCCAGCTAGTTTCCCGACGGAGAGGTGGAAACAGCGAAGGAGCCGTGAGACTCGATTTCGCGGTTGACCTGGCTCCGTACTGGCCTGGAGGGGATATCGCCGACGACATCCCCTGTACTGCGATCCGGAGGCCCGGCTAGCGGACGGGCACGGTTCAGCAGCACAGTGATCGATAGTAGCGCACCGCCCTTACCCCAGTCAGCTGCCGGCCAGGGCTGCCAGACTGCCGCCCTGCAAGTGCGTCGCAGTGATGCCTCTTCTCCTCAGCGGCCGTGGCTTCCGTCAGGATCTGGAGCGATCCGGAGCGCTGGCCCTCTATGCCCCCCTGGAGGGAGGCGCGGAGACGCGGCTGATGCGGCGCCTGCGAGCCGGTGGCTACCGGGCTCAGATGCTCTCCGCCCGCGGCCTCGGCGATCCCGAGGCGTTTCTGACGCGCCTGCACGGCGTCCGTCCTCCCCATCTCGGTCACCAGAGCGTCGGACGCGGTGCCGCCGTGGGCGAGGTGCAACGGGCGGCTCCGCTGCTGGGTCCCCAGTTCGCCGAGGAGGGTCCGGTGCTGCTCTGGCTGCTGGAGGGTCAGGTGCTCTCCAACGCCGAACTCACCGCCCTGTGTCGCCTCTGCCGCGAGGAACCCCGCCTGAAGGTGGTGGTGGAAATGGGCGGGGCCCGCGCCCTGCGCTGGATCCCCCTGGAGCAGGCCCTGGCCGCCTGACCCCCCAGGGCACCCCCTGGTCGTCACCGCCCCAGAGCCGCCGCGGACAGGGGCTGGCTCCCTGGCCTGCCGAGGCAGCTCCGGCCACCCCTGAGCCGTGCTGAGATCGGGAGATCCCCTCCTGGCCGATCCGCCATGCCTGTGGGCCGCAGTTCCGGCGACGCTCTGTTGCGCGCTGAAGCCGGCATCGCCTCGCCTGAGCAGGCCCTGCGTCAGGGCCACTGGGTGAAATGGATCGCCGGCGCCAGCAACCAGGATCTGGCGGCCATCGAGGATCTGGCCGGCCTGCACGCCCTGGCTGGTGTGCATTGTCTTGACGTGGCCGCCGATACCGCCGTGGTGGCCGCCGCCCGCCGGGGCATCGCCTGGGCGCAGCAGCAGGCCCGCCGGCACCGGCCCGCCACCCAGCCCGCCACTCCCTGGCTGATGGTGAGCCTCAGCGATGGCGCCGATCCCCATTTCCGCAAGGCGCACTTCGATCCACGCCACTGCCCCTCCGACTGCCCGCGGCCCTGCAGCCGCAGCTGTCCCGCCCTGGCGATCCCGGCGGCACCGGCGAGCGGCGGCGTCCGCCAGGATCGCTGTTATGGCTGCGGACGCTGCCTGCCCGCCTGTCCGCTCGGCCTGATCCACGACCGCCCCTGGATCCTGGAACCCGAGGCGGTGGCACCGCTGCTGGCGGATCTGAAACCGGATGCGATCGAGCTGCACACCCGCCTCGGGCGGGACAGCGCCTTCGCCGCCAGGCTGCGGCAGGTCCAGGACTCCGGCGTGCCGCTGCAGCGCCTGGCGGTGAGCTGCGGCCTGGAACCGGCGGTCGGAGAGCCCCTCGCCGATCAACCGGTGTCCCCCGAGCGACTGGCCCGGGAGTTGTGGCAGCGCTTCAGCCAGGTGCGATCCGCCGGGCTACGCCCCCTGTGGCAGCTCGATGGTCGCCCGATGCGCGGCGATGTGGGCAGCGGCACAGCCCATGCGGCGGTGAAGCTATGGCAACAACTGGCCCCGCTGGCGCCGCCGGGCCCTCTGCAGCTGGCCGGTGGCACCAACGGCCACACGCACGCGCTGGTGCAGCGGATCCCCGCCGCCCAGCGGCCTCCCCTGGCTGGTGTCGCTTTCGGAGGGGTGAGTCGCAGCCTGCTGCAACCGCTGCTGCTGCAGGCTCAGGCGCGGGGCTGCACCCTGCTGCAGGCCGACGACCTCTGGCCGGAAGCCCTGCGGCTGGTGCAGGAGCTGATCACGCCCTGGCGGCTGGGACCGTGAACCCGCCTCCCCTGGCGATCGGGGGCTGGCGACACCGGCACCGCCCCGGCCGCCGCACCCTGGGCCGCCCTAAGCCGCGATCATTCCCCGCTAGAACCGGCGCAGACTCGGCGCATCGCGTCGCCACCTCCCCTGCCCGCTTCACCACCGCCGCCCTCGAGGCCTGGGGCGCCCGCCGGCCCCGGGGACCCCTCGGCCGTCTCCACCCCAGGCACCTCCGCCACTGAGGCCGCCACCAAGGCCGCCACTGAGGCCATCGCGGGGGCCATTACAGAAGCCATCGCGCCCCAGCGGGTCACCGATGACCTGGACCGCCTGCTGGCGGTGCTGCCCCAGACCGTGCAGACCGCCCTGGCCGCCCCGGGCAGCCGCGAGCAGCTCCTGGAGGTGGTGCTGGATCTGGGGCGGGTGCCCGAGGCCCGCTACCCCGGCCGGGCCGAGGCGCTCGGCGATGCCGCGATCGAACGCCGGGATCTGGCCCTGGTGCTGGAGCGTCTCGGTCCCTTCGGCGGCGACAACCGCGCCGGGATCGAACGCACCCTGCACCGCATCAGCGCCATCCGCAACCGCACCGGCGATGTGGTGGGGCTCACCTGCCGCGTCGGGCGGGCGGTGTACGGCACGGTGACGATGGTGCGCGATCTGCTCGACAGCGGCGCCTCGCTGCTGCTGATGGGCCGGCCCGGTGTCGGCAAGACGACCGCCCTGCGCGAGATCGCCCGGGTGTTGGCCGATGACCTGCTGCGACGGGTGATCGTGATCGACACCAGCAACGAGATCGCGGGTGACGGCGACATCCCCCACCCGGCGATCGGCCGCGCCCGACGGATGCAGGTGGCCCGGCCGGAGCTGCAGCACCAGGTGATGATCGAAGCGGTGGAGAACCACATGCCGGAAGTCATCGTCATCGATGAGATCGGCACCGAACTCGAGGCCCAGGCCGCCCGCACGATCGCCGAGCGCGGCGTGATGCTGGTGGCCACCGCCCACGGCAACGCCCTCGAGAACCTGATCCGCAACCCCACCCTCAGCGATCTGGTCGGCGGCATCCAGTCGGTGACCCTGGGGGACGAGGAAGCCCGCCGGCGCCGCACCCAGAAGACGGTGCTCGAGCGGGCGGCGGAGCCCACCTTCCCGATGGCGGTGGAGATGCACAGCCGTCATCGCTGGCTCGTGCATCGCGATGTGGCCGGCACGGTGGATCTGTTGCTGCGCGGCCATCCGGCCCGCCCGGAGATCCGGGAACTGGGAGGCGACGGCCAGGTGCAGCGGCGCCATGCCACCCCAGCCCGAGCCGAGGCCGTGCCGCCTCCGGAACGCCCGATCACCCCGATCGTCGGCTCAGGACTGCGACCGGCCAAAGCGCTGGCCACGGTTCCGCTGCCCGATCCCCAGGCCCCGGTGCACCCCCTCGCCCGTCGCGCTGGATCGGCGTCGGCCTCGCTGCTGCCCCCCCCGCCCCTGAAGGCGGCGACAACCCTTGAACCGGCGAGCGCCGGCGCCTCGTCACCGCTGCGCCTGTACGGGGTGGGACTGGAGCCCGAGCTGCTGCAGCGGGCGGCCCGCGGCCGCGGTCTGCCGGTGGAGGTGGTGGCGGACCCCGAGCAGGCCGAGGCCCTGCTGAGCCTGCGCGGCGAACTGGGGCGCGATCCAGCCCTGCGACGTCGCGCCCAGGCCCTGGGACTGCCGATTCTGGTGATCAAGTCGGACAGCCTGCATCAGCTGCAGCGGGCCATGGAACGGCTGCTGGAACGCCGCCGGGGCACGGCCCCGGATTCCGACCACGAGGATCCCGATCCGGCCCGCCGCCTGGAGGATGCCCATGCCGCCCTGGAGGAATGCCGCCTGGCGGTAGAGCAGGTGGTGCTGCCCCTGGGCCGTCCGGTGGAGCTGCTGCCCCGCTGCGAGCGGGTGCGCCTGATGCAGGCGGAACTGGCAGGGCGTTACGGCCTGCGCAGCGCGGTGTTCGGCAGCGGATCGCAGCAGCGTCTGCGCCTGTTCCCGGCCTGATCGCCCGGGCCGGTTGACGAAGGACCGGCCGTTGTGGGTAACTATCTAAGCTGCTGACGACCGGCAGCCGATCGCGCCGCGGAGACGCAGCCGATTGTTACCCGTATTGGGTCGTCGCCAAGTGGTAAGGCAGCGGGTTTTGGTCCCGCCATTCCTAGGTTCGAATCCTAGCGACCCAGTTTAATTATTATTTATCCATGATCAGCGCGTCTGGATCGAAGCCGCTGCTGGTCTGTGATTTTGATGGCGTGCTGGTGGACGGCATGTCCGAATACTGGTGGGCGGCCCGCGAAGCTGCCCTGCAACTCGATGCGTCCCTGCCGCTGCCGGAAGCGATCCCGGAAGCCTTCCGCCGTCTGCGCCCCGCCATCCACAAGGGCTGGGAGATGGTGCTGGTGGCCGCTGAGATCGCCTGGGCCCTGCGCCATGGCCCGACCGGCACCCTAATCGCCGCCGCCAGCTACGAAGCGGCCCTGGAACCGGCCCTGGAGCGCCGCGGCTGGAGCGCCCAGGCTCTGCAGACCAGGCTGGAAGCGGTCCGCTCCCAGGCGCTCTCGGACGACCGCGCCGGGTGGCTGGCGCGCCATCGCTTCTTCCCCGGCGTGCCGGAGCGGCTCCAACGCCTGCCTGCCGAAGGGGTGGACTGGGGGGTGCTGACCACCAAGGGGGCGGTCTACGCCGGCGAGATCCTGGCGGCTGCCGGCCTGCAACCCCTGTTCCTGCATGGCCATGAGCAGGGCAGCAAGACCTCGGTGCTGCTGCAGCTCAAGGCTCTGCAACGGCCGCTGTGGTTTCTGGAGGACCGCCGTCCCACCCTGGAAGCCGTGCGCCGCACGCCGGGCCTGGAAGTGGTGCGCTGCTTCCTGGTCTCCTGGGGATACCTGGCCGCCGGCGACGACCACGACCTGGCCCGCCTGGGACTGCACTGGCTCACCCCGACCGACTTCGGCCGCCCCCTGGCGGACTGGCCATAACGCGCTAGAGTACTGCTGTACTTGACCTGATACAGAACCCCGCCTCCGGTGGCACTGGTGATGGGGAGCCGCTCATCCGCGCCCCACGCTGACTTCAGCGCTCAACACGATTCCCACGGCCACGTCCCACACCAGCCTCGCGATCCGCCCTCGACACCCGCCCTCGGCACCCACAGTCCAAACGGCCCTTGCCGAAGGCCTGCCATCCACGCGGCTGTCCTCGCGGTTGTCCACGCCAGGATCCGTGCACCACGGTTCTGCACCTCCCGGGCCCGGTTCCCCCTGATCGGTCCTCGCAGGATTCACACACCGGGATCTGATCCTCCGGGAGACTCACTCCCCCGTTCGGTCGCAGCGTTCAGCGCGCTCGGCCCCTCTCGTTCACCTTCCACCCGTCTCACCATGCCTGCCGATTCCAAGGCCTCCGAGTCCCGCGGTTCCGCTCCCCGCGGCAGCGATGCCCGCGCGGCCGCCGCCGCCGATGCCCGCGCCGCCGCCGAGCGGGACAAGGCCCTGGGGCTGGTGCTGAATCAGATCGAGCGCAATTTCGGCAAGGGCTCGATCGTGCGTCTCGGCGATGCCTCCCGCATGCGGGTCGAGACCATCTCCACCGGTGCCCTCACCCTCGATCTGGCCCTGGGCGGCGGCTATCCCAAAGGCCGCGTCGTGGAGGTGTACGGCCCTGAAAGCTCCGGCAAGACCACCCTGACGCTGCATGCCATCGCCGAAGTGCAGCGCCGCGGTGGCGTGGCGGCCTTCGTGGATGCGGAGCATGCCCTCGATCCCGTCTATGCCGCCGCCGTAGGGGTGGACATCGAGAACCTGCTGGTGTCCCAGCCGGATACGGGTGAAATGGCCCTGGAGATCGTCGATCAGCTGGTGCGCTCCGGCGCCGTCGACATCGTCGTGGTCGACTCGGTGGCCGCTCTGACACCGCGAGCGGAGATCGAGGGCGAAATGGGTGATCTGGCCGTCGGCAGCCAGGCGCGCCTGATGAGCCAGGCGATGCGCAAGATCACCGGCAACATCGGCAAATCAGGCTGCACGGTGATCTTCCTGAACCAACTGCGCCAGAAGATCGGCGTCACCTACGGCAGCCCGGAAACCACCACCGGTGGTAACGCCCTGAAGTTCTATGCCTCCGTGCGCCTGGACATCCGCCGCATCCAGACCCTCAAGCGCGGCACCGAGGAGTACGGCATCCGCGCCAAGGT
>JBJTQH010000027.1:0-5993 GCA_046075505.1 Cyanobium sp.
TACTACGACATCCGCAAGCAGGTGTTCGAGTACGACGAGGTCATGAACAATCAGCGCAAGGCCGTGTATGCCGAACGCCGGCGGGTGCTTGAGGGCCGTGAACTCAAGGCCCAGGTGATCGGCTACGGCGAGCGCACCATCGACGACATCGTGGAAGCCTATGTGAATCCCGAACTGCCGCCCGAGGAATGGGATCTGGGTCGCCTGGTGGACAAGGTGAAGGAATTCATCTATCTCCTGGAGGATCTGCGCCCTGATGATGTGCGCGGCCTGTCGATGGAGGAGCTCAAGGCGTTCCTGCAGGAGCAGATGCGCAATGCCTATGTCCTCAAGGAAGGGCAGGTGGAGCAGCAGCGTCCGGGACTGATGCGGGAAGCGGAACGCTTTTTCATCCTGCAGCAGATCGATATGCTCTGGCGTGAGCATCTGCAGGCGATGGACGCCCTGCGCGAATCGGTGGGCCTGCGGGGCTACGGCCAGAAAGATCCGCTGATTGAATACAAGAACGAGGGGTATGACATGTTCCTGGAGATGATGACGCAGATGCGCCGGAATGTGATCTATTCCATGTTCATGTTCCAGCCTCAGATCACCGCAGCCTGAGCCGCAGGGGGTGGGCGTCCCTGAGACAACCCACCCCCTTTCATCCATGGCCGGAGCGCAAGGGATGGACCGGGGGCGGATGGGTGTGGATTGCTGCGGCCGCTGATGGCAGGGTCGCTACAGTCCTTTCTCAGTCCGATCATTGTGATGCCGACCTCCCCTGAGCTGGCAGATGCCCCCCTGGGTTCCCGGACCTCGCTGTCGCTCAGGGCCGCCCTGCTTGAGGCCCTGCAGACCCATCGCGATCGGCCCTTCCTAGTGGATCAGGGCAAGGTCATCACCTATCGCCGGGTGCGCGATCTCTCCTTCGCATTCCTCGCCTGGCTGAGCACAAGGAATGTGCCACCGGGATGCAGTGTCGCCTTGCTGCGCGGTGGAGCGGGCACAGGGGATGCCCCAGGAACAGAATCACTGCAACGGCTGATCGCAGCGCTTGCCCTGTTGATCGGCAACCATGTGCTGATTGAAAAGCCGACACCGCTGACCCGCATCATCCTCTACAAGGAAGACGGGCTCGACCCGGCTCAGGACCAGCTGCAGAGCCCAGCAGCGGCAAACCACCCACAGGCCGGGAATCGCCAACCGCCTCAGCCGCGACGCAGGCGCCTGCCCAATGGCCTGCCCGTACCCCGCGACTGGTTGCGGAGCGTGCGCGAGGGTCTGGATCTTCCCGCCATCCTGCGGGCCCATCCCAGGCAGCGCAAACCCGACGCCCCCTGTCTGATCGCCTGCTCATCCGGCACCACAGGAGTGCCGAAACGGATCCCGATCACCGAAGCCCAACTCCTGCAGCGTGCCCATCGCCTCCTGCAGGCCGAAGCGAGCGAGGAAGGCGATGTGCTCTGGTACAACATGCAAGGGCTGACCAATCAGTCGCTGCTCTACCTGATCGTCACCATCCTGCGCGGCGGCACGCTCACCCCCACCATCAGCCAGGCGACACACCACATCCTGTCACCGGCGATGTTTCTGCTCAAAGGCGAGGAACTGCGCCAGACAGCCACGACCAATGGAGAGAGGCCATATAAAGAGGTGAAGGTTGTCGGATCCGCTGTTTCGCCGCCTCTCTTCGAGAAGCTGAGTCAGTGCTATCAGCGTGTCCGCGTCAGCTACGGCTCCACCGAGGTCGGCCCGATCGCCTCCAAGTTGGTCAGCACAGTGGCGGAGCTGGAAGGAGTGGGAACGGTCTATCCAGACATCGCCGTTGAGATCCGTGATGACAACCAGCAACCCCTGCCGCCAGGCTGCGAAGGCGAAGTGACTCTCCAGTCCGATTCCGCCGTCTCATCTTATCTGAAGAATCACGAACTCACGGCCAAAGCCTTCCGGGATGGCTGGTTCTTCCCCGGCGACCGCGGCCTGATCAATGCGGCCGGTGAGCTGTGCATCGTGGGGCGCAGCTCCGACATGTTCAACATCGGTGGTGTCAAGATCAATGCAGCCCAGCAGGATGGCATTCTGCTGGCCTGCCAGCACGTGCAGGATGCGATGGTCTTCACCCAGGCCGGTGCCCATGGCCTGCCCCTGCTGAGCGCCCTGGTGGTGCTCGATCCCGACGTGGAACGGGCGGAGGCGATGGCGATCTTCGCGGCCGCCTATCGAGCACGCGGCGATAATTTTGCTCGCATTCCGCTGCATTTTTATTTTGTGGCTGCGATCCCCAGAAATGAGAACGGCAAACCGATGCGCCAGCAGGCAGAAACGGTGATCAGTGCCATCACACCCGTGACGCTGCGGGATTTCGGCCATGATCTAATCCCGCTGGGTCCCTTCTCGGCGCCGCTGCAGTCTGCGCAACACTGATGCACCAGCCTCCCATCGCCGTGATCGGTGGCGGCCTCACCGGCGCCCTCACCGCCCTGCTGCTGGCAGACGCCGGCAAGTCGGTGGTGCTGTTCGACCATCGCTCGCCCTATGCCGCCTCGGATCACAATCCGGGCGGGATCAATCCGCTGCATGGGCCGGCGATCGGCCAGGGTTACGCCGACCTCTACAGCCAGGCCTTTGAGCGGCATCAGGAGCTGCAGCAGCGTCTGGCACCACAGCAGCACGCAGCGCCGTGGCTCTATCGCACAATCGACCGTCTGTTCCTCGCCTTCACGGAGGCGGAGGAGGCCGAGCTGGAGGCGATGGCGCCTCGCTATGACCGCGCTGGCTTCAGCGCCAGCCTGCTGAAGCCCGACCAGATCGCGGCACGGGATCCACGCCTGAGCCGTGAGGCGCGGCGGGGACTCTGGACCCACGGCAATGTCACCGTCGATGCACCGGTGTATGCCGCCTCGATCCGCCAGGCGGCCCTGGCCCATGGCGTGCGCTGGCAGCCGGAGCGGGTGGAGCGCCTGCTGGTCGATGGCGAGCGGGTGCGGGCGGTGGTGACGACGCAGCAGAGCCTGGTGGTCTCAGCGGTGGTGGTGGCCGCGGGCTGCTGGAGCCAGGAGCTGCTCGATCCCCTGGGCGTCTGCGCCGGCCTGCTGCAACCGGTGAAGGGCGAAATGCTGTTGCTGGAACTACCAGCCTCCCAGGCCCTGACGTTTGACGTCACCCATGGACTGCGTGGCTTCTATCAACATCGCGACCATCAATACTGGCTCGGCGGCACCCGCTCCGATCCGGCGCAGGCCGCGGGCCCTACCGAGGCGGGGGGTGATCACATCCTGTCTGGAATCCGGCGCATGCTTCCCGGTCTGCCGTTGCAGGCAGGCTCGATCGTGGCGCACACCGCCGGCTACCGCCCCTCCACTGCCGATGGCCTGCCGGTGGTGGGGCCGGTCGCCCCCTACGACAACCTGGTGCTGGCCGGTGGCGGCGGCTCCAAAGGTGTGCTGCTCAGCTCCTGGCTGGCCACGATGGCCAGCCGGCTGCTGGCGGGGGGATCACCGGATATTCCTGATAGATTCCTGCCACGATCAGCAGCGGCTTAGCTTGTCTCTCGCGTTTCATCTCGCCTGCACAGAGTGCGGCACCCGTCAAGCTGGCCCCTATCAGCCATTCTGCGCTGCCTGCGGCGGGATGACGGAATGCCAGCACGACCTGAGTCAGGCCCGCCTGCGCGACAGCGACAATCCGTTTGAACGCTATTTCGATCTCATCCCCGTAAAAGACAGGGATCTGCTGCCGACAGCGCAGATGACGCCCTGTGTGCATGCGACCCGCCTCGGCCAGCAGCTGGGACTGGAGCGCCTGTATCTCAAGAATGAGACCGCCAATCCCACCGGCACAACGAAATACCGCATGGCGGCCGTATCTCTGCCCTATCTCTATGAAGCCGGGGTGCGCCATTTCTGCACCTCCTCCACCGGCAACAGCTCCACCGCCTATGCCGTGGCGATCAGCGGCATCCCGGGGCTGCGGATGAGCCTGTTCACCGGTAGAGATTTCCAGCATCGGGTCAATTATCACGAAACCGATCAGGTGGATCACTACGTGCTCGAGGGCGCCAGCTTCGCCGAGGCGTTTGAGTATGCCGGCGTGTTCGCCGCCGAACATGGCTATACCTCAGAGCGTGGGTTCTTCAACGTCGGCCGCCGTGAGGGGCTGAAACTGGCCTGGTTGGAAGCCGTCGAGCAGATTCCGACGCCGATCGACTGGTATGTGCAGGGTGTCTCCAGTGCCATGGGGGTGATCGGCGTGGCCAAAGGCGCCCGCGAACTGCTCGCCCTCGGTCTCACCTCTCAGCTGCCGAAGCTGCTCTGCGCGCAGCAGGAGTCGTGTGCGCCGATGGTGAGCGCCTGGACGGCCGGCTCGCCCGTGATCCGCCCGCAGGACATCGTGCGCCAGCCCAGTGGCATCGCCATGGCGATCCTCCGGGGCGATCCCTCCAGGGCCTACCCCTACGTGTATCGAGCCGTGCAGGAGAGCGGCGGTGAGATCCGCGCCGCCACGCAGGCGGACATCCTGGAAGCGCAGGCCCTGGTCAGGGATCGCGAAGGCATCGAGATCTGCTGTTCCGCCGCCACCGCCGTGGCCGCGATGGTGCAGCGCGCCAGGCTCGGCCTGTTCCGCCCCGATGAAACGATCCTGGTCAATCTCACCGGCAGCGATCGCCGCGATGCCCATGTCCCCAGCGATCCCAGGGTGATGCAACGCAGCGGTACGGGCTGGGTGGCGGCCCGCTGAGCCGGCCTCGCGGCCGCAGAGCCGCTCCCGGACCCGGTCGCCGCGGCGATCCACGGCTCAGCCATCGCCGGCGCCGTTGTCGCCCAGGAACTCCAGGATTTCGCGGTCGCGCAGGTTCTGCGATTCCCCCAGGCAGGGTTCCTGCAGAGGCGCTCCGGCGGCCACCGCCCGCAGACAGGCCTGGGTGCGGGCCAGTTCAGTCTCGAGCGCATCGATGCGCTCCATCAGGTTGCGGATCACCCCCGCCTCCGCATCGGGCAGGGCGGAGTGGGCGAGGGGATCGATGCGGACACCGCTCTGATGAATCACCCGACCCGGGATCCCCACCACCGTGCAGTCGGCCTCCACATCGCGCAGCACCACCGAGCCGGCGCCGATGCGCGTGTTGGCACCCACCGAGATCGCCCCCAGCACCTTGGCCCCCGCCCCCACCACCACGTTCTCCGCCAGGCTGGGGTGACGCTTGCCGTGCTGTTTGCCGGTGCCCCCCAGGGTCACGCCCTGATAGAGCAGGCAGCGATCACCGACCACCGCGGTCTCCCCGATCACCACCCCCATGCCGTGATCGATGAACACACCACGGCCGATGCGGGCGCCCGGATGGATCTCGATGCCGGTGAGCAGACGCGCGAGCTGGCTGAGGGCGCGGGCCAGCAGCAACAGCAGCGGCAGGCGACTGCACCAGAGCCGGTGGCTGAGCCGATGCAGCGCCAGGGCATGCAGACCCGGGTAGCAGAGCAGGATCTCCAGGGGGCCGCGGGCGGCGGGATCCCGTTCCCGGATGATCGCCAGATCGGTGCGGATGGCCTGCAGCATGAACCGGGCGAATCACGGGCCAGTATCGCCAGTCACGCCGCCAGCAGGCCGATCTCCTTGCGCAGCTGGTTGATCGTGGCCCGTCCCAGGTAGCTCTGGGCGCAGTGCACCACCGGCATCCGCATCAGCTGGGCACGGTTCTGGCGCAGGGTCTGCTCCACCAGCGGCAGGCTGGGGCGATCGCACAGCACATGGCCGGCGGCCCGCAGCAGCGCCAGCAGGCGGCTGCCGACATCGGGATTGGCGGTCATCACCAGCAGCTCATTGCCGCGCATGCTGTGCAGAATCACCTCCGCAGCCCGCAGAATGCCGGGGCTGATGCTCACCAGCCCGACGCAGCTTCCGGCCCGCAACTCCTTGAGCAGATCCAGCTCCTGGCGGAAATCGTTCAGATCCACCGCCACGGCCCGCACGCCATGGGCCTTGGCGATCTCCTCCACCGGCTGCAGGAAATAGCG
>JBJTQH010000028.1:0-10016 GCA_046075505.1 Cyanobium sp.
GCAGCCGGTAGGGCTCCAGCCAGGCCAGATCGCGGCGCAGGGCGGCCTGCAACTCCCGGTCGTGTTCCCCGATACCACCGCTGAGGGCGATCACATCGACACCACCGAGGCTGGCGGCCATGGCGCCGATGCCCTGCAGCAGCCGCTCATGAAAGACGGCGATCGCCAACGCGGCGCCGACGTGACCGGCGGCGGCGGCCTGGCGCAGATCCTCCATGCTGCCGCTCAGTTCCGAGAGCCCCAGCAGACCGCTGGCCCCGTTCAGGGTGCGTTCCAGTTCGGCCGGCTCCAGCCCCTGGCGCAGCAGGGCCAGCAGCAGTCCCGGATCGACGCTGCCACTGCGGCTGGCCATCACCAGACCCTCGAGCGGCGTGTAGCCCATCGTGGTGGCGACGCTGACGCCATCGCGGATGGCACACAGGGAGCAGCCGGCTCCGAGATGGCAGCTGATCAGTCGTAACGGTCCCAGGGCCGGGTCGCGGCCGGCCGAGGCGCCATCAAGGGCCGCCACCACCTCGCTGATGTGCTGATGGTTGAGCCCATGGAATCCGAAGCGACGCAGGCCGCGGGCCCGCCAGGCGGCGGGCAGGGCATAGGTGCTGGCCGCGGGCGGCAGGGTGCGGTGGAAGGCGGTATCGAAGCAGGCCCACTGGGGGCGATCGCTCAGGCTCCGGCTCAGCCAGCGCATCACCCGCAGAGCGGGCCCGTTGTGCAGTGGAGCCAGCGGCACCAGCTCCTCCAGGGCCACCAGCACACTCTCCTCGAGGCGGGTGGGGGCCGTGAACCGCTCACCGCCATGGACGACCCGATGGCCGATCACCGCCAGCTCGCCGCTGCAGCGGTCCAGCAGAGCGGGGAACCAGGCCTGAAGCACAGCCTCGGGGGCCCCGGGTTCCTGCGGGCCTGCCGCCACATCCCAACGCCATTGATCGCGCCAGAGCAGGGCACCGGTGGCGCTGATCAGCGCCGCCTTGAGACTGGAACTGCCGGCATTGAGCACCAGAACAGCGGCGGCATCGCTGTCAACCGCGACGACGGCGGGATCAGCGGGCGCTGCCAGGGGCACAGCACTGGCAGGGGCCATCGGGTCGCGACCGCTGCTCCACGCGGTCGCGGGGGGCTCGCTGCGGCTCATCCGCCCTCCTGAGCCGGCAGGGACCAGCGCCAGGAGAGGATCTCGGGCGCATCGATGCCGTGGCGATGGGCGTGGCTGCGGTGGTACAGGATGGCGTCCTTCATCCGCTCCTTGATGTGGGCGGCACGGGAGCCGAGCTGAGCAACACGATCGATCACATCAATCACGAGCGAGAAACGATCGATCTGATTGTTCATCGCCAGCTCAAGCGGTGTATTGATATTGCCCTTTTCCTTGTAGCCGCGCACATGGAAGTTGGCGTGATTGGTGCGGCGGTAGACGAGGCGATGAATCAGCCAGGGATAACTGTGGAAATTAAAGATTACCGGCTTATCCGTGGTGAACAGGCTGTCAAAGTCGCGGTCGCTGAGGCCATGGGAATGCTCGTGGGGATCGATGAGAGCGAACAGCTTCACCACATTGATCACCCGCACCCTGAGGTAGGGGATCTCCCGCCGCAGGATCTCCACCGCCGCCAGGGTCTCCTTGGTGGGAATGTCGCCGGCGCAGGCCATCACCACATCGGGCTGATCGGGTTCATTGCCATGGTGATCATTGCTGGCCCACTCCCAGAGGCCGATGCCCTTGGCCACGTGCTGGCGCGCCTGCTCGAGGCTGAGGTACTGCAGATGGGCCTGTTTATCGGAAACGATGATGTTGCTCACATTCAGCTCCAGCAGAGCCGTTTCGGCCACCGCCAGCAGACAGTTGGCATCGGGCGGCAGGTAGACGCGCACCACCTCGCCGCTCTTGTTGCCGGCCAGATCGATGAAGCCGGGATCCTGATGGGTGAAGCCATTGTGATCCTGCCGCCAGACCGTGGAGGAGATCAGGCAGGTCCAGGCCCCGATCGGCGCGCGCCAGGGGGCATGGTGAATGCAGCTCTCCAGCCATTTGGCGTGCTGGTTGAACATCGAGGCAATCACATGGGCGAAGGCTTCATAGGTATGGAAGAAGCCGTAGCGGCCGGTGAGCAGATAACCCTCCATCATCCCCACCAGCGTGTGCTCGCTCAGCATCTCCACCACGCGGCCCTCCGGGCTCAGTTCACTGCCGCCGACACCATTGACCCCCTCGTCCTCGGGCAGCAGCTCCTCCATCCACACCTTCTTGCTGCGCTCGAAGATCGCCTGCAGCCGGTTGGAGGCGGTTTCATCCGGCCCGAACACGCGCAGGGAACGGCTGTTGAGGGCCATCGCATCACGCAGCAGTTCACCGAGGGGATAGGTGTTCTCGTGCTCCAGCGCCCCTGGCGTCGGCACCGCCACGGCGTAATCCTCCACCGCCGGCAGCCGCAGCCGCTGGCGCAGCAGACCGCCATTGGCATGGGGATTGGATCCCATGCGCCGCGGGCCCTGCGGCGAGAACTCCTGCAGCTCGGGGCGCAGGCAGCCGTGCTCATCGAACAGCTCCCAGGGGCGGTAGCTCTTCATCCACTCCTCCAGCATCTGCAGCTGGGCCGGATCGTGGGCGGGGTCGGGCAGCGGCACCTGATGGGCCCGCCAGAACCCCTCCAGCTTGCGATCCCCCAGGAAGGCCGGACCGGTCCAGCCCTTCGGGGAGCGCAGCACGATCATCGGCCAGGTGGGCCGGCGGGCCACACCGCTGCTGCGGGCCTCGCGGCGGATCGCCAGGATGCGGCCGATCGCCTCGTCCATGGCAGCCGCCATCGCCCGGTGCATGGCGGCGGGATCGTGCCCTTCCACGAACAGCGGATCCCAGCCCAGACCGCGCATCAGGTTCTCCAGCTCGGCGTGGGGAATGCGCGCCAGCAGGGTGGGATTGGCGATCTTGTAGCCGTTCAGGTGCAGCACCGGCAGCACGGCACCGTCGTGGATCGGATTGAGGAACTTGTTGATGTGCCAGCTGGTGGCCAGCGGGCCGGTCTCCGCCTCGCCATCACCGACGCAGGCCAGGGCGATCAGATCGGGGTTGTCGAACACGGCGCCGCAGGCATGCGACAGCACGTAGCCGAGCTCGCCGCCCTCGTGGATCGAACCGGGCGTCTCGGGGGTGCAGTGGGAGCCGATGTGACCGGGGAAGGAGAACTGGCGGAAGAAGCGCGCCAGGCCCTCGGCATCGCGGCTCTTGTCGGGATAGACCTCGCTGTAGGTACCATCGAGGTAAGTGGGACCCAGCACCCCCGGGGCGCCGTGGCCCGGACCCGACAGGTAGATCATGTCGAGGTCGTGGCGGGTAATCACCCGGTTGGCGTGGGCCCAGAGGAAGGCCTGGCCGGGGCTGGATCCCCAGTGGCCGAGGAGCCTGGCCTTGATGTGCTGAGGCTGCAGCGGCTCCCGCAGCAGGGGGTTGTCGCACAGGTAGATCATGCCCACCGCCAGGTAGTTGGCGGCCCGCCACCAGGCATCAAGCCGTTGCAGCTCCTGCTCGAGCTCCCCGCCTGGGGAGGCCGTGCCTTGGGTCGAGGGGGTGGAGACCATGGAAAGCGATCGCTCCGGTGGCCCCAGCCTTGCCGGGAAGGCCAGAGCTGATAACCCGAGGCGACACATCGCCGCAGGCGGGCAGCACCTGTCAGCAACCGCTCACAGAACAGGCATGAATGCCTATGGCGGCCACCCCACCGGCCGGCACACAGTGGGAGCAACCCAGAGGGAGGTCCAGCGATGGACGACACACCACCCGAGCAGGCATCAGGAGCGAACTGACTGCAGGCCCCTGCTCCAACAGTCTTGTCTCGATTCACGGTTTTCCGGTTCCCTCGGAACCACCCCATGCACCGCCCATCCCCGGCCTGGCCCAGTGCCTGGCCAGCCTCACCGCCCTCATCCTGATCGCCATCATGGTGAAGGCATCACTGGAGATTCTCTGCAGTGATCAACACGATCTCTCCCGGGCTGCCCTCACGGGCGCCGTCCCTCAGGAGTGATCAGGTGCCCCGGGGTCAACAGAAAACCGATTGCTTGGACACCATGGCCCCAGGTGCCTTATTCGGAAACTCCGCCCCCCAATCCACCACTTCCGACACATTCTGTCGATGCTGACGACTTTTTGATGGTGCGTTCATGACGGCTGTTGCCGCATCACCCATCACCGGCCCTGACAGGCCCATCGTCCGATCAGCACCGCTTCACTACATACCATCGCCATTCACACCACCTCCTTGATCAGGCTCCACTGGAGCCACGCTTCAGAATCCAGTTCAGAATCCGGTTCACAGTCCATGGAGGCGTTTGATCATCCAGGCGCCTCCCCATTCATCACCCATCCGATGCAGCACGAAGCCAAGGGGGCATCTCTGGCGAACGTTGCCTGCGGCACTTCGCCACGGGAGTGATGCCAGTCGCGGCATCCCTTCCACGTTGGTGAGGGAGCGAGATCGGATCCAGGCGGTCGTCCTACGATCCGCGCCAGTCGCGGGGATTGCCCCCACCCCAACCATGCACATCGGCGAGGTGTTTCTGGAGACGATGTCCAGCGGCATCATCACCCAGGAGGAAATCGACTGGCTCACCACCCATCAGGCCAGCTTCAGTCGCGATGAGGAAGCCAGGGCGTTGCAGATCGGTCGCCTGCTCGATGAGGGGCAGATTCAGATCGGCTGCCGCCTGCTGGGCCGTGATCACGCTCAGACGGGCAGGCTTGGCCAGACCGCCAGTCTTAGCCAGATGGGCAGCCTTGACCAGGCTGGCAGGGTGGCCTGAGCCCCTGGAGAGCCGAGGAGCCGGGGCGGGACCGCCTGAGCGGCTGCAGTCCATGGCTCCCACAAGAGGAGCAGGCCGTCTTCGGCCTGCCCTCCGCTGCTCAGGCCTCAGAGCTTCTGCTCCATCAGGCGGCCCATCAGGTTGCTGCTGCGCTGCTGGAAGCCGGCCAGTTCGTTCGGCTCCAGACCACCGACGGCCAGGCGGGCCAGATCGTAGAGGTGGCGGCTCAGATCCGCGGCCAGCACTTCGCTGGGGGAGTCGCCACCACCTGTAGTGAGAATCGCCCCGCTGGAGAGCCGCAGCAGATTGGCCACCAGCGGGTGGCGGCGATTGATCAGCAGCACATGGTGCTGGGGCAGACCCGGCAACTTCTGCTGCATCAGGGCATCCATGTCATTGAAACGGCGCATCTGCTCCGGCAGCAGGATCAGGGCGGCGGGAGCGTCCTCACCCTTGAGCGATTGCACCTGCAGGGTCACCTTGTCGTTGTCGAGGGCCTTGCGGAACAGCTCGCGCAGCTTGTCGCCGCTGTCCTTGCCATCAGCATCGGCGAGTTCGCTCTCCTTCTCCTGCAGCGATTCATCCAGCTCGCTGTCGACCCGCTGGAATTTCAGCTCCTCATGGCGATGCTCCAGCCAGGGAATGAACTGGGTGTCGATGAAGGTATCGGCCAGCAGCACCTCCGCGCCCTGGCCCTTCCACAGCGCCAGCGCACTGGCCTGACCGGCCTCATCGGTGCAGTACAGGATCCGTTTGTCGTTGTCGGTGGCCAGGCGCGAGCGGTAGCCGGAGAGGGTGGTGAATGCCTTGCCGTTCTCGGCCGCAATCGGATCGGGGCTGTCCGCTTCGGAAGCGGTGGCGGTGGTGCCGAACAGCACCAGCTCGGCCACCTGATCGGCGAACTTCTCATCCTCCATCGCACCGATCTTGATGAACGGAGCCAGCGATTCCCAGATTTCGGCGTAGCGCTTCGGGTCATCGCGATGCAGCTCCTTGAGCCGGTCGCCCACCTTCTTGGCCACGAAACCGCCGATCGAACGCACGCGCCGATCGGTCTGCAGGGCGGAGCGGCTCACATTGAGCGGGATGTCGGGTGAATCGATCACGCCGCGCAGCGGCAGCAGATAGCGGGGCACCACCTCCTTGATCGAATCGCTGACGAACACCTGGTTGCAATAGAGCTTTATTTCGCCTTTCTCCCAATCAGCACGACCTATGAATTTCGGGAAATATAGAATGCCCTGCAGGGTGTAAGGGTAATCGGTATTGAGGTGCACCCACAACAGCGGGTCGCCCTGGAAGGGGTAGAGGTAGCGGTACAGCTCGATGTAATCTTCGTCGCTGAGGTCGCGGGGGCTCTTGCGCCAGGGGGCTTCGCGCTTGTTGACGGTTTCGCCTTCGAGCTGCACCTCCACCGGCATGAAGTCGCAGTAGGTGGTGATCAACGTGCGGATCCGAGCCGGTTCGATGTACTCGAGCTCCTCCTCCATCAGATGCAGGATCACATCGGTACCGGGCTCGCTGCGCTCGGCCGCCTCGAGGCTGAATCTGGGGGAGCCATCGCAGCTCCAGCGCACGGCTTCGCTGCCCTCTCGGGCGCTGAGGCTCGCCAGCTCCACCTGGCTGGCCACCATGAAGCTCGAATAGAAACCAAGGCCAAAGTGACCGATGATCGCATCGGATTCACTCTTGTACTTCTCCAGGAAGTCTTCAGCGCTGGAGAAGGCCACCTGGTTGATGTAGCGCTTCACTTCATCGGCCGTCATGCCGATGCCGTTGTCGGAGATCGTCAGGGTCTTCGCTTCGCGATCGATGCGGATGCTGATCCGCCCCTCGGAGCCCTCGCTGCAGTCGCCGGCCATGGCGGCCATGCGCCGCTTGCTGATCGCATCGACGCCGTTGCTCACCAGCTCCCGCAGGAACACCTCGTGGCCGCTGTAAACGGCCTTCTTGATGATCGGGAAGATGTTTTCGGTGTGGATCTGGATCTGTCCCTGTTCGGCTTGCAGCACAGTTCCGCTGGCAACAACGTGGGCTCCAGATTCCTCTGTGCCCCCCATCGCTGCCAAGGGGCTGCATGGGCAGGAAACCGCCCTTGGCCCCGATCCGGGCCGGGAGCTCAGGCGGTGCGCTGCAGCTCCGGCCGCTCCTCCGGCAGGATCGCCCCCTCCACCGGGCACACCTGCAGGCAGATGCCGCAGTCGATGCAGGTGTCGGCATCGATCCAGTAGAAGGCCGTGCCCTTGCGGTTGGCCCCAGAGCCGGGATGGATGCAGGCCACCGGGCAGGCATCGACGCAATCGGCCACGCCTTCGCAGATGTCGGTGACGATCGTGTGGGCCATGGCTCCGCTGAGGCAGGCCAGAGCCTAAAAGACGGTTGTCAGGGGCCGCTGTTGCTGCAGGCTCTCCAAGCCCAACGTCACCAGCGCCCTCGTCACCGGCACCGTTGTCACCAGTTGCACCGGCAGCAACTGCATCATGACCAGTTGCACCGACAGCACCGGCACCGACAGCACCGGTATCGGTCGCAACGGCGTCGGTCGCAACGGCATCGCCGCCGGCTGCAAGCCGGGCCACAGCCTGCCGCTGAACGCCACCCTTGCCCTACGGCGCCAGCCAGATCGCTCCGCGGCAGCCCCGCTCGCCGGCCAGCTGCTGCGCCTCCGCCTCCGTGGCGCAGGCGCCGCCATGCAGCGCCGCGGCCTCACCGGCGGCATGCAGTTCGCTCATCCGCTCCAGGGCAGCTGTGAGATCTCCCACGGCGGAGACCACCAGCCAGGGGGCCGCCACCTCCTGTTCCGGCGCCTCGGTTTCCAGCAGATCACGGATCGCCTCGATCGCGAATCCGAAACCGGTGCCGGCAGCCTGGGCCGAATCGCCGCAGAAGCGCCGCACCAGCCCGTCGTAGCGGCCACCGCTGGCGATCGCCACCGGGGCATCCGGGCCCTGGCAGACCAGCTTCAGCACCAGACCGTCGTAGAGATCGAAATGGGGCTGGAAGGTGGGATCGAGCTGCAGCCGCACCCCCTGGCGCGCCGCCGCCGGCGCCACCGCCTCCAGGGTGGTCTCCAGGCTGTGCAGCAGCGGTGTGGCCCCCAGCCACTGCTGCAGCTGCTTCAGCACGGTGGTCGGGTCTCCGCGCAGGTTGAGCAGGGCCACCAGGGCCTGACGCTGCTCCTGCGGGACCTCCAGAACCTCCAGGGCGATCGGATCGAATTCGGTGAGGGCGCGGCGGGTGGCCAGGCGCTGCGCCACCGGGATCCGCTCCAGCAGGGCGTTGAGCAGGCCGTGGTGTCCCACCAGCAGCGTCGGCTGATGCTCGGGGCGCAGCCCCAGGGTGGCGGTGGACGCCAGCAGCAGATGCATCAGCTCACGATCTGCAGCCGCCGAGGGTTCGCCCAGCAGTTCCACACCGCTCTGGATGCTCTCGTAGAGCCGCTGGCCGCCCCCCTCGCCGATGGCGCTGCGGAAGGTGGTGCCATCGGCCCAGAGTCGCAGCGGTCTGGGGCGATCGGCCAGGCGGGTGCAGGCGGCCCGGGCGATCGACGCCGTCAGCTCCGGCCGCAGGCCGAGCGGTTCATCGGCCGCCAGGCGCACCACTTCACGGCCGGCGATGGCGCCTCCTGCTTCCAGGGTGTCGAGCCGCTCGATCGTGGGCGGATCCACCTCCTGATACCCCCAGAGCCGATACACCGCCGCTAGCAGGGAACGCAGGCGGCGGTTGCTGTCCACCTCCCAGGGATTGCGGTCGCGGGCACCGGCGGCGGGTTGCAGGGCCATGGGGGATTGCTGGCGAAACGCGGGAGGTGCCGGCTGATCCTATGGATCGCCCCTCAGGCTTCCCGGCACCCTGGCTGGAACGGGGCGATCAGGCCACCACCCCGCCGCCATCCAGCTCCGGCGCCCCATAGCTGGCCCCGCTCAGGGGACGGCCGCAGGCCAGCCCCTGGCGCAGCGGCTCAAGCAGGCCCGGACTGCAGGCGATCAGGCGGCCGCTGCTCAGGTCCAGCGGACTGCCGTCATAGGCGCACACCACCCCACCGGCGACCTCCACCAGAGCCACGCCGGCAGCCAGATCCCAGGGGGACAAGCCCCGCTCCCAGTAGCCATCGAGCCGGCCCGCAGCCACATAGGCCAGATCCACCGCTGCCGCCCCGGGACGGCGCACGCCGCGGCTGCGATGGGTGAACCAGGCAAATTCGGCGTAGTTGTTGTCCAGACGGCTGTGGCGGTCGTAGGCGAAGCCGGTGGCCAGCAGGGACTCCGCCAGGCGCTCGGCACCGCTGACGGCGATCGGCGCCTCGTTGCACCAGGCTCCCAGGCCCGGCGCCGCCCAGAAGAACTGCTGCAGCGCCGGCACCGCCAGCGCCCCCAGCAACGGTCTGCCCCGCCAGGTGAGGCCGACGGAGGTGGCATAGAAGGGAAAGCCGTGGGCGTAATTGGTGGTGCCGTCGAGGGGATCGACGCACCACTCCAGATCGCCGCTGCCCGGGCGACGGCCGCTCTCCTCCGCCAGCACTCCCAGCCCCGGTGTGCGTTCGCTGAGGGTGGCCAGCACGGCGGCTTCGGCGGCCTCATCCGCTTCGGTGACCAGATCGCCGGCACGGCCCTTCTCTCGGATCCGCTGCAGCCGGCCGGCATGGCGCACCAGGGCTTCACCGCCGGCCTGGGCCGCCAGCCGGGCTGTCTCTGCCAGGGCGGACAGATCGGCGCTCGACAGACCCGAGCCGCGCAGGGCTGCGGCGCTGAGGCTGAGGGCCTCGGGATCGGGATGGCTCATTCGTCCTCCAGGGGCAGGCCGGGCCGCACGGCTCCCCGCCCGAAGTGGCGGCCGAACTGCAGCTCGTACACCTCATCTTCGTCCTGGGTCTCCACCTCGAGTGGCCCCGTGGCCCGGGCGACGCAGAGCAGGCCGTAGCCGCGCGCCCGCAGCTCGCGCGACAGCCCCAGGGCTTCGCGCTGATCGATCTCACCGCTGAGCACCCGCACCGCGCAGGTGGTGCAGCAGCCATTGCGGCAGCTGAAAGGCAGCGGCATGCCCTGGGCCTCGAAGCTGCGCAGGATGTACTCCCCTTCGGGCACCTCGGCGTGGAGGAGCTGGTTCTGCTGGCGCCAGTGGATCGTGATCGGATGGGTGGCAGGCATCGGGTGGAGGCAGTCGGGTCGAGGCGGTGGTGCCGCGGCAGCCCAACGGGGGGCGATGGATCGGCTGCTACA
>JBJTQH010000029.1:0-16546 GCA_046075505.1 Cyanobium sp.
GTTGCTGCAGGCCTGCAGCACCTGGTTTCAGCAGGCTCTGAAACGGCCTGTCGCCGTTCTGCTGCCCGCTCTTGTCCTGCTGCCGCTGCTGCTCTCGCCCCTCCCCGCTGCGGCGATCACGGCGCCGGAGCTGCGTTCCCAGCGTTCGCTGCAGGATCTGCAGCCCGACATGCACGGCCGCAACCTGCAGCAGCAGGAATTTCTGAAGGCCGATCTGGAGGGCTACGACTTTTCCGGTTCCGATCTGCGTGGAGCTGTGTTCAACGGCAGCAACCTGCAGGGCTCCGATCTGCACGGCGCCGACCTGGAAGACGTGGTGGCCTATGCCAGCCGCTTCGAAGGCTCCGATCTGCGCGATGCGGTGCTGCGCAACGGCATGTTGATGCAGAGCCACTTCCGCGATGCGGTGATCGACGGCGCTGACTTCAGCGATGCTGTGCTCGATCTGCCGGAGCGCAAGGCTCTCTGCGCCCGGGCCAGCGGCACCAACAGCCGCACCGGCATCGCCACCCGCGACAGCCTCGAGTGCCGCTGAACCGGGCTGCGGGCGGCTGAGCCTCGTCTCCATGGCCGGCCCGCTGGCGGCGTTGGAGCCAGAGTTCCGCGTGTGGGCAGCGCCGTCCCCCTCCCATAGAGTTCCAGCGATCGGTTCCGCGGGGGAGCAGCCCGCGGAGGAAACGGGGAAAGACCGGTGCGGAGCCCATGTGGTTCCCAGTCCGGCACTGTCCCGCAGCTGTGAAGACCCCCCTGGGGTCCAGTCAGAACGCCCGCCGATCCCCTGTTCTCTGTGACCGGCGCGGACCGGTGCCATCCATGACTCTCCTCCCGACGCACAGGCCCTTGGCGTGGCCTGGTGGTCCGCGGCGTGCCGCTGGGCTGCTGGCCCTGGCCCCGGTTGCTCTGCTGTTGGCTGATCTGCTGTTGGCGCCCGCCGCCCGGGCCCATCACCTGCTCTCCCTGCTTGATCTGCAGCCCACCCCGCTCACCGGCCTGCTCAGCGGTCTGGCCCATCCGGTGATCGGGCCCGACCACCTGCTGTTTCTGCTGGCTCTGGCTCTGGTCGGTCTGGTGCAACGTCGCCGCTGGCTGTTGGCCCTGCTCTCCACCGGTCTGCTTGGCAGTGCCCTCGGCCTGATCTGGCCCGGGCTTCCCGGCGGGGAAGCGCTGGTGGCGCTGACGCTGGTGGCCGTGGCTCTGGTGCTGCTCGGCCGTCTGCCCCGGATGGTGCTGCTGCCGGCCTTCGCGTTGCACGGCTACGTGCTCAGCGCCGCGGTGCTCGGTTGGAGTCAGGCGCCACTCTCCTTCTATCTGGTGGGACTGCTGCTCAGCCAGGGCAGCCTGCTGCTGCTCTCCCTCACCCTGCTGCGCCGCCTCAGCGCTCGCTGGGCTCCGGCTGTCCATCAGGGTCTGGCCTGCGGCCTGATCGGCATCGGCCTGGCCTGGGGCTGGTCCGCTCTGGTGGCCTGAAGCCTGTGAGCACGTCCCTGCAACGTCTGCCGGTCACCGTGGTGACCGGTTTCCTTGGAGCCGGCAAGACCACCCTGCTGCGCCATCTGCTCCTGCACAGCGGCCAGCGGCTGGCGGTGCTGGTCAATGAATTCGGTGATGTGGGCATCGACGGCGATCTGATCGCCGGCTGTGGCTTCTGCCCGGAGGAGGAGCGCGCCGATCGTCTCGTGGAGCTCACCAACGGCTGCCTCTGCTGCACCGTGCAGGAGGACTTCCTGCCGACGATGGAAACCCTGCTGGAGCGCCGCGACAGCCTCGATGGCATCGTCGTCGAGACCAGTGGCCTGGCGCTGCCGGCTCCGCTGGTGGCAGCGTTCGGATGGCCCTCGATTCGGCCCCGGGTGCGGGTGCAGGCGGTGGTCACCGTTGTCGATGGCGAAGCCCTGGCGGCCGGCCATGTCGTCGGGGACGCCGAGGCTGTGGAGGCCCAGCGCCGCGCTGATCCCAGCCTCGATCATCTCAGCGCCCTCGAGGAGCTGTTTGAGGATCAACTGCAGGCGGCCGATCTGGTGCTGCTCAGCCGTGCCGATCGCCTCGCCCCCGAGGCTGTCTCTGCCCTGGTGGGTTCATTGCAGAGCCGTGTGCGCCCCGGCACCTCGCTGCTGCCGATGGCCCGCGGCGGCATCGATCCTGCTCTGGTGCTGGATTCTTCTTCCCTGCAGGCCGAGCTGCGCGCGCAAGTCCCGGAAGGCCGCATCGGTGACCACGATCACGACCACCGTGATGATCACCATCAGGGTGATGAGCACCACGATCACAGCCATGCTCACGATCACAGCCATGCTCACGATCACGGCGACTCCCATGACCACAGCCATGCGGCGATCGCTTCGGTGGTGCTGCAGCGCAAGGGGCACTGGGAGCGGGAACCGCTGGAGAGTTGGCTGCGGCAGCTGATCCGCGAGCAGCCGATCCTGCGCCTCAAGGGCCGGCTGCACCAGAACGGTCGCAACCTGCCGCTGCAGATTCAGGCCGTGGGGCCGCGGCTCGAATGCTGGTATGAGCGCGATGGCGCCACGGCTGGCGACACCCCTTCGCTCGAGCTGGTCGTGCTCGCCCCAGCGTCCCAGGAGCAGGCGTTGCGCGATTGGCTGGCGGCCACCCTTCCCCCCGCCGTCTGATCGGGGGCAGGACGATCAGGCCAGGTCGCTCAGTCCCTCAGCCTGGGACCATCTGTCCCAGCCCATCAATCCAGAGGAATCGCCCCCTTGGCGCAGACGCCGTCCCAGCAGAGGCTGGTATTGCTCTGCCATTGCGCCGTCACCGGCTGCCAGGGTTCAGCGCCCTTCTGCATGCGCACGGCACCATCGCCGCTGTGGCGGAATTCGATCCGCTGGGTGCCGATCTGCAGGAACCAGTGCAGCCCCATGTCCTGCACCTCCATCCGGCAGGGGCGCCAGGGGCCGCTGCCGAGGCGGCACTGCAGCGGGACCTCCTGGCTCAGAACCGGTGGGCTCCAGCCGGCCGAGAACAGCAGTCCGAGCAGCATCGTCATCGAGGCCAGCAGGGCCGCCAGTCCCGCCGGGCGGCCGCCGGCCAACGATGGGAGGCCTGGGAGGACGGCGGTGGCCATTCCGCTGCTGCGCCAGCGTCCCGCAGTGCTGCTGCAGCCGTGCCGATGGCTGGGCGTGAGGCAGGGCATGGCGCACCTCCGGGGTGTCCCGCGACCACGGCACGGGCTCTGCTTCCACGCTGATCCGCGCGATGGGGAGGCGGTGGGCGGGCTGCCAAGATTTAACAAACGCCAGTGTTGCCGGTGCCGCTCTTTCATGCCCGCGTTCAGGTGTCCTTGCGCCCCTCGGTGCTCGACCCAGCCGGGGAGGCCACCCGTGCCGCCGCGGCCCGTCTGGGGGTCGACGGTGTGCAGCGGTTGCGCATCGGCAAGGCGATCGAGGTGGCCCTGGAGGCGCCCGATCGCGCCACGGCCCAGGCTCAGCTGGAGCTGCTCAGCGACCGCCTGCTCGCCAATCCGGTGATCGAGGACTGGTCGCTGGATCTGGCTGAAGCCGGTTGAGGAGGGTGGCGATGACAATTGGCATCGTTGTGTTCCCCGGCTCCAACTGCGACCGGGACGTGCGCTGGGCCCTGGAGGGCTGCCTGGGGCGCCCCACCCGCTTTCTCTGGCACGAGGAGCGGGATCTTTCCGGCCTGGCGGCGGTGGTGCTGCCCGGTGGCTTCAGCTACGGCGACTATCTGCGCTGCGGTGCGATCGCGCGCTTTGCTCCCGTGCTGCAGGAGGTGCAGGCCTTCGCCGACCGCGGCGGTCCGGTGCTCGGCATCTGCAACGGCTTTCAGGTGCTCACCGAGATGGGCCTGCTGCCCGGTGCGCTCACCCGCAACCGCAGCCTCCATTTTCTCTGCGAGCCCACCGAGCTTCAGGTCTCTCCAGGCCCCTGCCAGTGGTTGCAGGGCTATGACGAGGGCGAGCGGATCGTGCTGCCGATCGCCCACGGGGAGGGTCGCTACCAGGTGGAGCCCAGCGAACTGGAACGGCTGCAGCAGCAGGGCCAGGTGGTACTGCGTTACGGCCGCAATCCGAATGGATCGGTCGGGGATGTGGCGGGTCTGAGCAATGCCCGTGGCAATGTGCTCGGCCTGATGCCTCACCCGGAGCGGGCCTGCGATCCGGCCACCGGAGGCCTGGATGGCCGCCGCCTGCTGGCGGCGATCGGCGCCTGACATCCGCAGGCGGCAACGCTGCGATCCCCGGCCACCTGCCAAGGGAAATCCCAGGCCATGAAAAATCCCCCGGCCGCCTGGGCGCCGGGGGACGGTGGTGACGCGTGCAGCCGCCGGTGGCGGCAGTGCAGCTGCGATCAGTTGACGGCAGCGAAGAAGTCCTTGCTCTTGACGGGGTCGGGATTCATCGTCTTTTCGCCGGGCTGCCAGTTGGCGGGGCAGACCTCATCGGGATGGGACTGCACGTACTGGAAGGCCTGCAGCACCCGCAGGGTCTCGTCAACGCTACGGCCGACGGGCAGGTTGTTGATCGTGCTGTGCATGATCACACCATCGGGATCGATGATGAACAGACCGCGCAGGGCGATGCCGGCCTCCTCGTCGAGAACGGCGTAGGCGCGGGCGATCTCTTTCTTCAGGTCGGCGACCAGGGGATAGGCGATGTCACCGAGACCACCGTTCTTGCGCTCGGTCTGCACCCAAGCCAGATGGCTGAACTGGCTGTCGACTGAAACGCCGAGCACCTCGGTGTTCTTGGCGGTGAACTCAGCGTAGCGATCGCTGAACGCCGTGATTTCGGTGGGGCAGACGAAGGTGAAGTCCAGCGGGTAGAAGAACAGCACCACGTACTTGCCGCGGTAATCGGAGAGTTTGATCTCCTTGAATTCCTGATCCACCACGGCGGTGGCGGTGAAGTCGGGAGCCGGGAGACCGACGAGCCTGGACATGGGGGGAGGGTGAAAGGTGGATGCTGCAGACGGGAAACCGCTCTGGCGAGGACCGCGGCGACCCACCGGCGGGGCCAGGCCGAAGTCGGAACGACTCCCAGTTGCCTCCGTTACAAGCTATCACGGGTTGCCGCGACCGTGGCGGCAACGGCGGCGACTAGGCTTATCGCAATTCTCTGAGTCGTGACGCGATGGGTTGGGATCCGGTCGTCCTGCGCAAATACAACACCACCGGCCATTTCCGGCTGCTCAATCAGCTGCGCGGTGAGATCCGTGATCATCCCCTGATCCGCCCCGGCGAAGGCGAAACCGTCGGTGCCGTGAACCGCAGTCGCAGCCTCATCCGTGCCATTGAGGCCCGCGCCCAGGCGGGTATGAGTCGCAGTCGCCGCGCCGCTCAGGCGATGGAGGTGCGGGTGGTGGCTGCCGATGCCCTGCCGGAGCGTCCGGCCGGAACCCCCTTTGGCGCTCGGCTGACGACATCAACAGGCCCGGAGTCCCAGTTTCTGGTCGGCGACGGCGACGGCGATGGCGGCGGCGCTGAGCCGGGGTTCCGCGCGCGCCTGCGTTCCATCGATCTGCGCTGATCCGGCGGTCTGTGCCGATCCGGCGGTGGCAGCGATCCGGCCTGCTGATCCTGCCCGCGGCTGAAGCGGCCCTGCGTGGCTCCCTTGCACGGCTCGCGGGGGTGGCCGCTCCGACGCGCAGCCGGTTCGTCCGGCGCTGAGTGAGTCTCGCGGCCGGGGCTGTAGCGCAGGCCTGCGCTATGTGCTCTGCTGGCCGCTTGCGCTGCTTCGAAATGCTCAAATCTGCAGCGGATGGCTGCAGTTGCGGCATCCTGGCAGCGATGCATCGATCGCAGGGGGTATGCAACGGTTCAGTCAGTGGCCTGAACATCAGGCGCGTCTCGTCCGCTGGGTCCTGCTCGTCGGCTGGCTGCTGCTGATTCTGTCGCTGCTGCTGCCGGCGGTGCAGGTGCCACCACCGCTCACTCCCGGCTGTCCGCCGGGCCTGTTGGGCTGCTCCCTGCACCATCAGCCCGGTAATCGCCTCTTCTGGGGGGTGGTGGTTCCGATGGGAGTGCTGATGATCGTTGCCCTCAGCCACGAGCTGTGGCGCCGCATCTGCCCCCTGGCCTTTGTGTCGCAGCTGTTTCGTGCCCTCGGCCGCCAGCGCACCCGCCCGGGCAAGGGGGGGCGTCCTGAGGTGGTCAAGGTCAGCCAGGAGTCCTGGCTGGGTCGTCATCACATCGAGCTGCAATGGTCGTTGCTGATCGCCGGCCTCTGCCTGCGACTGCTGGTGGTCAACAGCAGCCCGATCGGTCTGGCCCTGCTGCTGATCCTCACCCTGGTGGCTGCCCTGAGCGTGGGCTGGGCCTACGGCGGTAAGGCCTGGTGTCAATACGTCTGCCCGATGGCTCCGGTGCAGGCGGTGCTCACCGGTCCCCGCGGTCCGCTTGGCAGCACCGCCCACATGGGCACCCCATCGCGCATCACCCAGTCGATGTGCCGCACGATCGCCGAGAGCGGCAAGGAGCAGAGCGCCTGTGTCGTCTGCCAGGCCCCCTGCCTCGACATCGATTCGGAGCGGGCCTACTGGCAGACCTTGCAGGGACGGCGCGGCTTCTCCTGGGCCTGGTATTCCTATCCCGGTCTGGTGTTCGCCTTCTTCCAGCTGATGGAGGAGACGGTGGAGACCAGCCTGCAGCCGGCCGTCGCTCAGGGCGGTGTTCTCTCGTCGTTGCGTTCCGGTCTGTGGGCCTTTGATGCCGACCTGCCCGGCCGTGCTCTCGATCCCCTGGCGGCCGCCGTGCCCCTGCCTCGGCTGGTGGCGATTCCGCTGCTGCTCGTGCTGGCGGGCTGGATCTCTGTCTGGGGGTTCCAGGCGCTGGAGCGTCGTCTCCAGGGCCTGTTAGCGGCCCAGGGGGTGCGTGAGCCGCAGGTGGTGGCCATCAACCGCACCCGGCTGCTCGCCACCTTTCTGGCGGTGAACACCTTTTTCTGGTTCGTGGATCCGAGCCAGGGAGCCCTCGGCCCCCACGGCGGTCAGTTGCTGCGTTCCCTGGTGCTGGCGATCACCGCGGTCTGGCTGTTCCGCGGCTGGGGTCGCGATCCGGAGCTCTACAGGCGGGAGAGCACCAGTGAAAGCCTGCGGCGTCAGCTGCGCGACCTGCCCGGTCTCGAGCAGGCCCTCGATGGCCGTTCGCTGCAGGAGCTGAGCCCCCAGGAGGTGTTTACCCTCGCCAAGGCCCTGCCGGCGGTGAACCAGCAGCGGTCGCGCGAGATCTACTTCAACGTGCTCGAGGACATGCTGCGCTCCGGTCGCCTGGATCGGGGCCAGCTGCTGCTGCAGCTGCAGGATCTGCGCGATTCCCTCAGCCTGGAGGATGGCGATCATCACGAAGCCCTGCGGCGTCTGGCCGCTGAGCATCCCGGCCTGCTCGAGGGTGACCGTCGTCAGCTGCAGGTGCAGGACCTGCGCCGGGAAGCAGTCGCTGAATCGCTGCAGGATCTGATCAGCACCGCCGGCGTTGAGGTGCTCGATCCCGACGCGCTGCGACCGGCTCTGCGTCAGTCTCTGGAACGTCTGCGCGTCTCCTGCGGACTCGAGGACCAGGACTGGCAGGAGATGCTGGCGTGCTACGGCCCCCGCGGCGGTCTGGAGCGCGAGCGGCTGGAACGGGAACAGCAGGACTGGATCCGGCAGGCGGGCCTGGCGGCGCTGCTGGTGGCGCAGAGCGCCGCGGAGCCTCTCCTGCGACCCCTGGCCCTGTCGATGCATGCCGGGCTGGAGACGCGTCGCATCCGCTTGCAGCCTCGGCTGGAAGCCGCCGGTCTGGAGCCCCTGCCAGCGGCGGTTCCCGCTGCCGGCACCCTGCAGGAGGCCCTGGATCTGCTCTGGCAGGATCCCGATCCCGATACCGCCGGCTGGGTGCTGCTGCTGGAGCGCCATCGTCATCCGGAGCAGGTGGAGCGGCGCCTGAAGCAGCAGCGCCCCCTGCTGGACTCCTCCCCCTTCCTCACCCTGCAGCAGCAGGGCGGCCAGAGCGATCTCCTGGAGTGGCTGTTACCGCTCGATGCCGCCAGCCTGTTTGCCGATCTGCTCCCCTCCGGCCTGGTGTGGCTGGCCTCTCAGGGCGGCATCCGCCAATGGGAGCCCGCTGCTGTCGTGATGCGTGAGGGGGCAACGAGCGATGGTCTCTGCCTGGTGATCGCCGGAGAGGCGCGGCTGCAGACCCGCGATGGCGCCACCGTGGTGCTGCGACCCGGCGAGACGATCGGCGAGATGGGGGTGTTCACCGGCAACCCGCGCAACAAGACCGTTGTCGCCGGCCCCGCGGGGATGCGCAGTTACGAGCTACCGGCCGAAGTGTTCGAGGAGCTGCTGCGCCGTTCCCAGGATTTCTCGCGCGGCCTGCTGCGGCTGATGGCCCAGCGCCTCAGCTTCACCTGAGCAGAGCAGGGCAGAGCCGTGGAGAACCGTGGAGCGGCAGTGAACGGGGCGGTTCAGGGCCGGGGTGACATGTGCCTGTGATCGTGGCGTTTCCACGGCTGTGGGGCGCCCATCAGGCCGGCCGCGGCAGGCCCTGGCGGGCGAGCAGGGCAAGCACCTCGCCGTCGTTCACCTGCTCAATGCGTGCATACCAGTGCCCGACGGCTCGCAGGTCATCGACCACCGCCAGGGCCTCGAGCTGATCCAGCAGCGGCAGCAGGTCCTGCAGAAGGCTGCGGTCCAGCACCGGTATCGCCAGGGTGAGGGAGTGCGGCTGCAGCGGCCGCAACGACAGCAGGGCCGCCCGCGCGGTCATGCCGGTGGCGATGCCGTCGTCAACGACGATCAGCGGGTGGCCGCGCAGAACCTCCGGGCGGGGATCGCCGTAGAGATCGCGGCGGCGCTGCAGTTCCTGTTCCTGGGCCTGCAGCCATCCGCAGCGGCGGGCCCGGCGTTGCCGGCTGGGATCCACATCCGGCCGCCACACCGTCGTGCCGTCGCCTGCCATGGCGCCAAGGGCCAGCTCCGGCCAGGCCGGATCGGCGATCTTGCGCACCGACCAGGGCCATACGGGCCGATGCAGCACCTCGGCCATCGCAGCGGCCACCACCACACCACCTCGGGGCAGGGCCAGCAGCAGGGTATCGGCAGGCAGGGGGCCGCTGCCGGCCAGCCGCTGCCCGAGGGCTACACCGGCCTGATGGCGGTCGATCCAGAGGGGCGGGCGAAGGTTCATGATCCCCGTCCCGGCAAGGGGCTGGGTGCTGGGCGCTGGTCCGTGCGGCGGCTCCGCTCGCCAGAATCGCCAGCGTCCTCACCCCGGCCGGCCTGATCCTCCCCCGGGCTGGCGGTTGCCGGCAGATGGTGCAGAAACCAGTCGCGGGCCAGAACCCCCAGGGCCTCCAGGCATCCCGGTTCGGCAAACAGGTGGCCGGCGCCCGGCACCACAGCCAGCCGATGCCGGCAGTGCAGCTGCTCTGCGGCCTGTCGATTGAGGGCGAGTACCGCCGGATCGCGGCTGCCGACGACCAGCAGCGTCGGTGCGCTCACCCGGGGCAGGGCGTCGGCGGCCAGATCGAGGCGACCACCGCGGCAGACCAGCGCCGCGATCCTCTCCGGCCGGGCCGCGGCGACGTGCAGGGCGGCCGCGGCTCCGGTGCTGGCACCAAACAGCCCCAGCGGCAGCAGCGGCTGCAACTCGATGCGGCTGTCCAGCCAAGCCAGGCAGGCGAGCAGGCGATCGCTCGCCAGGGCGATCTCGCTGCTGCAGGTCACCCCGTGCCGCTGCTCGTCGGCTGTGAGCCAATCAAACAGGAGCGTAGCCAGGGAGGCCTGCTCCAGCCTGGCGGCAACGGCCCGGTTGCGGGGACTGCGGTGGTCGCTGCCGCTGCCATGCACAAACACCACCAGGCCGCGGCAGGGGGTCGGCAGCTGCAGGCGGGCGGCCAGCGGGGCCGCTCCGGCGGGAATCGAGAGGGACAGGCTGCACATGGAAGGAGCCTGTCGGCGCGGGCCGGCGCGGACGCGACCTGCGTCTCCCTTGCTGCAGATCCGGCCTGGGGGATCAGCAAGGCCAGGCCGGACTCAGTGGGCCGTTGGAGAGCTCAGCCCAGGGGTCCGCTGAAGCGGATGTCGAGACTGCGCAGGTAGGTTTTCAGGCCGGCGTCCTGGATCGGCAGCAGGCGGGCCGGTCGCCCGCTCTCATTGGCATGGGCATGCCAGTGACCGGGAGGTGTGATGAAGGCCCCTCCCGGCTCCCAGTCGATGCGGCGCGGATGGCGAATTGTGCCGTCGTCGGCCAGTTCGGTGCCCACCAGGGTGTAGCAGCCGGGATCGCAGTCGATGATCAGATCAAGGGCCACCGACTGGTGCCGGTGCGGAGGCTGCAGGGCACCGGGTGGCACCACTCCGAGCATCGCCCAGAGGGTATGGGTGACGGTGCGACTGGCGGGGTGATCGGCACTGGCCAGCAGGATGCTCAGGCGGTTGCTGCGGGCAGCGGAGGGATCGGCCAGCAGCGCCTCCAGCTCCGCCTCCAGCCGCGCCGCCGGATAGTGGCTGGCCCGGAAACGGGGCTGCTGCGGGATCACACCGAGATAACGCAGCAGTGGAGCGTCGTGCACCCAGTAGAGCAGGCTGTCCTGATCGGCATGCAGCAGGGGGTCAGCGCCGCAGGGCAGCACGAACAGATCCCCGGCCGACCAGCGCAGGGATAGCGGCTCCTGGGGGGGTAACTCGTGGGCCGACAGGGACGGACGCTCCAGTACACCGCTGCCACGCAGGACGTAGAACAGCGAGCTGGTGGCGCTGGCGCTGGCCTTGAGACCCTCCCCGGGGAGGATGCGCAGGAAGTGGGCCGCAAGACCGGGACTGGTGGCGGGACCGGGGCAGCCCAGGGCGGCACTGAGATCGAGTGGCAGGATCGCCGTGTGCGGCACGGCATGCAGCGAAGCCGGCCAGGCGTAATAGGGGATGGGCTCGGTGAGACCGTGGCGGATCGGATTGGCGGCCTGGCGATAGTCGTAGATCTCGGCGGCCGCCTGCCAGTCGTAGGGCGGCGGCGCGGTGGGCGCAGTAGAAGAGCCGCCAGGAGCGGAAGGATCCACGGCGCGGGTGGTGGCGTCGTTCAAGGCGGTGCTGTTCTGAATCATCACGACATCTCCCGGGGACAACACCCTATGAGGGGGAAAGGGAAGGTGGGTGGTGAGAATCGCCGCCTCGCTTGCAACGCGTTGTGGCCATGGCTACAGCGCCACGATCGAACCTGGCTTCCGGCACAGGCGCCTCTCGGAGCACCGAGCCTCGGCCGAACCCTCAACGGCGCTGAGCGAACCGGTGCAGGCGCTCAGCCGCCGGCCACAGCGGGAACGATGCTCACCTCATCGCCGTCGTTGAGGGCGGTGGCCTGATGGTCGAGGAAACGGATGTCCTCGCTGTTCACATAGACGTTCAGGAAGCGGCGCAGCTTGCCGTTCTCGTCGCAGAGCCGCTGCAGGATGCCGGGATAGCGACCCTCCAGGGCCTGCAGCAGGGCATCGACGCTGGCGGCGTCCAGGCTGACGCTGGCCTCGTCGTTGGTGAACTTCTGCAGGGGGGTGGGGATCAGAACCGTGACGGCCATGGAGCTCGGGAAAGAAGAGAAGGGGAAAGGGAGAGGGAATCGGCTGGCATGCGCCGCCGGTCGGTCGGCCCCTGCAGGGCGATCCCGGATGGGTGGGTGCCGGCCAGCAGATGGACACGGGGCGGGAGCCGCCAGTGGGATCAGCCCACCGCTTCCCAGGTGGCGCGATGCAGGGCCTGGGCCCGCTCCCAGGCGGCATTGAAGCTGTCCAGCTGCGCTTCGATCAGCAGTGGTTCACCGATTGAGGAGGCGACGGCTTCGGTGGTCTTGAGGCCGTTGCCAGTGATGTAGGCGACGGTGGTTTCCTCGGGATTGATCTTGCCCTGCTCCACCAGTTTCTTGAGCACGGCGATCGTGGTGCCGCCGGCGGTTTCGGTGAACACGCCCTCGGTTTCGGCCAGAAGCTTGATGCCTTCGATGATCTCGGCGTCGCTCACCGCGGAGATGGTGCCGCCGGTGCGGTTGGCGATGTCGATCGCATAGGGACCATCGGCGGGATTGCCGATGGCGATCGACTTGGCGATCGTATTCGGCTTCACCGGTGTGATGAAATCGCGCCCTTCGGCGAAGGCCTGGGCGATCGGCATGCAGCCTTCCGCCTGGGCGCAGCTGAAGCGTACCGGCTTCTCATCCACCAGCCCGACTTTGATGAATTCATCGAAGCCCTTCCGGATCTTCGTGAACAGGGAGCCGGAGGCCAGGGGGGCCACGATGTGGTCGGGCAGCTGCCAGCCGAGCTGTTCGATCACCTCATAGCCCAGGGTCTTGGAGCCCTCGGAGTAATAGGGGCGCAGATTGATGTTGACGAAGCCCCAGCCGTAGGTGTTGGCCACTTCCGAGCACAGGCGGTTCACCTGGTCGTAGTTGCCCTTCACCGCCATCAGGGTGGGGTTGTAAATCAAGGTGCCCAGCACCTTGCCCAGCTCCAGATCACTGGGGATGAACACACAGCACTCCAGGCCGGCGTGGGCAGCGATGGCGGCGGTGGAGTTGGCCAGGTTGCCGGTGCTGGCGCAGCTCACCGTGGTGAAGCCCAGTTCACGGGCGCGGGTGAGCGCCACAGAAACGACCCGATCCTTGAACGACAGCGTCGGCATGTTGACGCCATCGTTCTTGATGTAGAGCGCCTTGAGGCCGAGGCGCCTGGCCAGTCGATCGGCGCGCAGCAGGGGGGTGAAGCCGGTGCCGACATCGATCGGATCGCCTTCGATCGGCAGGAAATCGCGGTAGCGCCAGATCGACGCGGGGCCGGCCTCGATCGTGGCGCGGCTGACGCGGGAGCGGATCGCCTCGTAGTCGTACACCACCTCCAGCGGGCCAAAGCACACGTCTTCGCAGACGTGCCGGGCAGTGGCTTCATAGGGCTGGCCGCATTCCTTGCAGCGGAGCCCGGTGAAGGTGGAGCGGGAGAGGGCGAGGGTCACGGCTACAGCCCGAACATCGGGAGGTTATCAGCGCCGGCCGCGACGCTGATCAATAGCCGACCCTGAAAGTCGGGATTATGATCCCCGTCCGTGGCGGCGGGTCCATCCCTGCTGCTGGCGCTCCTCCTGCCCTGCTCTGACTGCCGCGCCCTCACCGCTCCGCCATCCGATGCTGCCGCCCTGGCAGGCGCGTTTCGTCTCCGGGATCCCGGCTGCACAGATGGGCGCGGGAACCCAGTCGCAGCGCTCGGTGGCCGGGGGATCGCGCTTCATTCCTGCCTAGGCTCAGCCGGTGCCTCTGCTCCCTGGTTCCTTGCCGCGCCGGCATTGGTGGCTGTGGTTTGCGCCGCTGCTCGCGCTCCTGGCGCTGCTGCTGGTCGTCAGCTCCCGGCTGACGGTGGAGTGGCGCTGGTTCGCCCAGTTCGGGCTGCAGGGTGTGCTGCTGCGGCGCTGGTGGCTGCAGCTCGGCGCCTTCCTGCTGGTCTGCGGCCCCCTGTCGCTGCTGCAGCTGCTGCAGTTGCAGCGCTGCTGGCGCTTGCGCCAGGAGAGCCAGCGACGCATCCTGCCGGCGGAGCCGCTGCTGCAGCTCGATGCCTTCCGGCTGGTGCCGGTCCTGGTGGCGTTGCTGCTGTTGCTGGTGCTCGGCCTGTCGTTCGTGCTGATGCAGGCCCGCGATCTGATCACGGCACCGTTCAGTGGCACCGTGGTCACCGGCCTGTCGCTGCTGCGGGATCTGCCGCTGCTGCTGCCGCTGGGTCTGGCCCTGGCGCTGGTGCTGCCGCTGTTGCTGGCACCGCTCACCACGTTGCGGATCACCCTGGCGGCGGCCCTGGCCGGCTCTGCCACCGCCCTGGCGCGCGGCTGGAGCCTGTGGCTGCCGGCGTTGCTGGCGCAGCCCTTCGGGGAAGGAGATCCGCTCACCGGCCTGGATCTGGCCTTCACGGTGCTGCAGCTGCCGGCTCTGCGTCTGCTGCTGAGCGTGCTGTTCGCCCAGGGCCTGGTGGGGCTGGCGGCCTGCCTGCTGGTCACCCTCAGCGAAGGCGACAGCCTCAGTGAACTGCGTTTTCCAGGACTGACCCGGGCGCAGCAGCGGGTGCTGCAACCCCAGCTGGCGGTGCTGGCGATCGTGGCGGCGGTGAGTTCCGCTCTGGCCCCCTTTGATCTGATGGTGCAGGGCAGCGGGGTTGCGGCCGGCGCCGGTTTCGTGGATCTGCACGTGCGCCTGCCGCTGCGGCTGGTGCTGGCGCTGCTGCTGCTGCTCACCGCCATCGGACTGCTGGTGCCGCTGCCGCGCGGCTGGTTGCGGCGCGGTGCCCTGATCCCCCTGGCGGGGACGGCGCTGCTGGTGCCGATCAGCGAAGGGCTGCTGGCGCCGCTGGCACAGCGCCTGTGGGTGCAGCCGCGGGAGCTGGCGGTGGAAACCCCCTATCTGCAGCGCAGCATCCGCGCGACGCGGCGGGCCTTCGGGCTCGAGCAGATGCAGGAGCGGGTGCTTGAACCGAAGCAGCGCCTGCTGGCTTCCGATCTGGCCGCCTCTCCGGGGACGATCGAGAACATCCGCCTCTGGGACAGCCAGCCGCTGCTGGCCGCCAATCGCCAGCTGCAGCAGTTACGGCTCTATTACCGCTTCTCCTCCGCGGCTGTCGATCGCTATCCGCTGCAGTCCTCCGATGGGCGCCGCCGCTTCAGTCAGCAGGTGCTGGTCGCCGCGCGGGAGCTGGACAGTTCGGCCTTGCCGGCCGGATCCCGCACCTGGCTGAATCGCCATCTGGTGTTCACCAATGGCCATGGCTTCACCGTTTCACCGGTCAATGTCGCCGGTGGTGACGGTCTGCCGCTGTTCTTTGTCAAGGATCTGGGTCGCAGTGGCAAGGCGCGCGGCATCCCGCAGCTGGGGATCAATGACGCCCAGGCCGATGCCGTGCTGCCGGTGGGACGGCCCAGCCTTTACTACAGCTCCGGTCCTGCTCCCTATGCGATCGCGCCGACCCGGGTGCGCGAATTCGCCTATCCCGATGGTGAAACCAATATCTACACCCATTTTGATGGCCGCCGCGGCATTGCGCTGGCCACCGGCTGGCAGCGACTGCAGGCGGCCTTGTATCTGGGCGAGCCGCGCGTGCTGTTCACCGGTTCGCTCACCCCCCGCTCCCTGCTCTTGCTGCGGCGGCAGGTGAATCAGCGGCTGCAGGCCCTGGCTCCCTTCCTGCGTTTTGAAGGGGAGCCCTATCTGGTGACCGCGCGGGTGAGAGCGGCAGCGGGCTATCGGCCGGAGCAACATCAGTACTGGATGCTGGATGGCTTCACCACCAGCCGTTCCTATCCCTACAGCGATCCCAATCCGGCCGGTCTGCGCTATTTCCGCAATCCCGTGAAAGCGGTGGTGGATGCCCATGATGGCCGACTGTGGCTGTATGTGAGTGATCCCAGCGATCCGATCCTGCGCACCTGGCAGCGGGCCTTCCCGGAGCTGTTCCGCCCCCTGTCGGCGATGCCGCAGGCGCTGTTGCGTCACATCCGCGTGCCGATCAGCCAGTTCAACATTCAGACGGAGCGCCTGCTGCGTTATCACGTCACCGATGTGCGCACCTTCTACAACGGTGATGATGTCTGGGCGATTCCAATGGAGATCTACGGCAACACCAATGTGCCGGTTCGCCCTTATCACGTCACCATGCAGCTTCCCGGTCGCCGGGACACCGAATTCGTGCTGCTGCAGCCCTTCACACCCCTGAAGCGCACCAATCTCGTCGGCTGGCTGGTGGCCCGCAATGACCCGCCCCATTACGGTCAACTGCTGCTCGGGCGCCTGCCGCAGCAACGCTTGGTGCTGGGGCCGCAACAGATCTCCGCCCTGGTGGATCAGGATCCAACGATCAGCCTCCAGTTCGGCCTGTGGAACCGGCTGGGGTCGCGCCTGTTCCGCGGCAACATGCTGGTGCTGCCGGTGGGGCGGGGCCTGCTTTATGTGGAACCGGTGTATCTGCAGTCGAGGAGCAATGATCTCCCCACGCTGGTGCGCGTGGTGGTCACCGATGGCGAACGCATTGTGATGGAGAAGGATCTGCGCCAGGCCCTGGCCCGTCTGGTGGCGGCTCGCCCGGATTCCGGCAGCTCCGTCCCCGCCACCGAGGCCCCGGCGGCGGCCGCGATCGAACCGTTGCTCCCCGCCGTTGCTCCCTGATCCAGATCCGATCGCGACCGGAGAGGGGGCCAATTCAGGTTTGCGGTTGGGCCAGTGGGTGCGGTCAGCCCTGACAGCTCTGAACTATGAAAAAGGGGGGCAGAGCCCCCCGGAGTCGAATCAGTGTTGCCGCTGTGATCAGGCGGCGACGGCCGTCTTGGGATCGAGGGCACCCTTGGCGTAGAGGGCAGCGTAGTAGTTGATGTCGCGCTGCTTGATCTTGCTGGCGTTGCCGGCGCACCAGAACTGCTGGTAGCGATCCAGGCACACCTGCTTCATGTACTGGCGAGCCGGCTTGTTGAAGTGGCGGGGATCGAAGTTGGCGGGATCCTTGAAGGCGGCTTCACGAACCGCGGCGGTGAAGGCGAGGCGGTTGTCGGTGTCGATGTTCACCTTGCGCACGCCATTG
>JBJTQH010000030.1:0-6056 GCA_046075505.1 Cyanobium sp.
CCCTCGGCATCAGCGGCACCTTCAACTACATGCTGGTGTTCCAGGCTGAGCACAACATTCTGATGCACCCATTTCACATGCTGGGTGTGGCCGGTGTGTTCGGCGGCAGCCTGTTCTCCGCCATGCACGGTTCGCTGGTGACCTCCAGCCTGGTGCGTGAAACTACCGAGTCTGAGTCGCAGAACTACGGTTATAAGTTTGGCCAAGAGGAAGAGACCTACAACATCGTGGCTGCACACGGTTATTTCGGTCGCCTGATCTTCCAATACGCCTCGTTCAACAACAGCCGTAGCCTGCACTTCTTCCTGGCTGCCTGGCCTGTGGTCGGCATCTGGTTCACCGCCCTGGGCGTGAGCACGATGGCCTTCAACCTGAATGGCTTCAACTTCAATCAGTCGATCCTCGATTCCCAGGGTCGTGTGCTGAACACCTGGGCTGACATCCTCAACCGCGCTGGTCTGGGTATGGAAGTGATGCACGAGCGCAACGCTCACAACTTCCCCCTCGACCTGGCTGCCGCTGAGGCCACCCCGGTTGCCCTCACCGCTCCTGCGATCGGCTGATCCTTCGGATTATCCTTCGAGTCGCTGAGGCACGAATGAAAGCTCCCGCTTCGGCGGGGGCTTTTTTGTTGGGCGGGCTGTGGAGGTCGGATTGCTCTGCTGCAGGGAGGCGCGCCAACCAACAGCCGCGGGCGGCTTGTGATCTAGACCTGGCGCGGGCTCAGGCCTTGCTGGTCACCACAGGTCTGCGGCGATTGGGATACAGCTCCCGGCATAACGGACAGACCGTGCCGTTGCAGCCACGGGCTGTGCAGAACTCGCGCCCATAGAAAATGATCTGCAGGTGCAGACGGTTCCAGGCCTCCTGCGGGAACAGGCGCTTGAGATCGGTTTCGGTGCGCACCACGCTCTCGCCGCTGCTCAGCCCCCAGCGCTGCGCCAGCCGGTGGATGTGGGTGTCCACCGGGAAAGCCGGTACCCCGAAGGCCTGGGCCATCACCACGCTCGCGGTCTTGTGCCCCACGCCGGGCAGGGCCTCCAGCTCCCGGAAGCTGCGCGGCACCTCGCCGCCATGGCGCTCGAGCAGCAGTTCAGCCAGGCGTTTCACATTCCTGGCCTTGGTGCGGGCCAGGCCCAGCTGGCGGATGTGGCCCAGGATCGTCTCCTCGCTCAGGGTCGCCATGGCGGCAGGCGTTGGCCCCGCCGCGAACAGGGCTGGGGTCACCTCGTTCACCTTCTTGTCGGTGCACTGGGCGCTGAGCAGCACCGCCACCAGCAGGGTGAACGGATCGAGGTGATCGAGGGGCACCGGCGGGTCGGGATACAGCTCTTCGAGGCGCCGCAGGATCAGGGCGGCCCGTTCCTGTTTGCGCAAGGCCGCAGGATCGCGTCTGCGCTGAACGTAGGCAGGGACGGCAGGGTGGTGTCTGACGTGGTGGCTTCTCATCCGCCTTGACCCACGCCGGCCGGCCGGCTCCTCTCCCTCGCCGTCTGGAGGCACAGGGGCTGCGGCGGGCGGAAGTGATGGCCGCACGGGCCACTGCAGCCTTCCCTGGCCTGGTTTGTAGGCTCAACTCCAGCGCACCAGGCCCATGGGCAGCAGCTTCGGCACCCTCTTCCGCCTCAGCACCTTCGGCGAATCCCACGGAGGTGGGGTGGGGGTGATCGTCGATGGCTGCCCGCCGCGGCTGCCGCTCGATCTCGAGGCCATCCAGGCCGAGCTCGACCGCCGCAAGCCGGGTCAGAGCAAAATCACCACCCCCCGCAAGGAAGACGACCGCGTCGAGATCCTCAGCGGCCTGCTCGATGGCATCACCCTCGGCACGCCGATCGCCATGGTGGTGCGCAACAAGGATCAGCGACCGCAGGATTACAGCGAGATGGCGGTGGCCTTCCGCCCCTCCCATGCCGATGCCACCTACCAGGCCAAATACGGCATCCAGGCCCGCAGCGGCGGCGGCCGGGCCTCCGCCCGCGAAACCATCGGCCGGGTGGCGGCGGGCGCCATCGCCAAGCAGCTGCTGACCAAAGCCGGCGGCACCGAGGTGCTGGCCTGGGTGCAGCGCATTCACACGATCGAGGCCCAGATCGATCCGGCAGCGGTGACGCTCGATGCGATCGAGAGCAACATCGTGCGCTGTCCCGATGCTGAGGCGGCGGAGCGGATGATCGAGCGGATCGAGGCGATCGGCCGCGAGGGGGATTCCTGTGGTGGTGTGATCGAGTGCGTCGTGCGCAACCCGCCGGTGGGTCTGGGCATGCCGGTGTTCGACAAGCTGGAGGCCGATCTGGCCAAGGCGGTGATGTCGCTGCCGGCTACCAAGGGCTTCGAGATCGGCTCCGGTTTCGGCGGCACCCTGCTCAAGGGTAGTGAGCACAACGATGCCTTCCTGCCCAGCGAGGCGGGCCGGCTGCGCACCGCCACCAACAATTCCGGCGGCATCCAGGGCGGCATCAGCAACGGCGAGGAGATCCGCCTGCGGGTGGCCTTCAAGCCCACCGCCACGATTCGCAAGGAGCAGCAGACGATCGATTCCGACGGCAACGCCACCACCCTGGCCGCCAAGGGCCGTCACGACCCCTGCGTGCTGCCCCGCGCCGTGCCGATGGTGGAGGCAATGGTGGCGCTGGTGCTCGCCGATCACCTGCTGCGCCAGCAGGGGCAGTGCAGCCTCTGGTGAAGCAACTTCTGGAGAAGCAGTGACTGTTGAAGCAGCCCCCCGGCGGCTGAAATCCACGCCAGCTAGCTAGGTTAACCAAGTAGCTGGCTGGCAAAGGATGGCAACGGGCTCGCGGCGGATTCAGGCGGCGCTCCCGGCGACGACCCATCGGCCAACGGCGGCCGTGCCGCTCGCCGATGCCAAGAACCGGTTGTCGGCGCTGGTGGACCTGGTGGAGCAGGGGGAGGACGTCACCATCAGCCGCCGCGGCGTTCCGGTCGCGCGCTTGGTGCCGCTGGCCGCCCGCAATGGCGCCCCGGCAGAACGCGTCCAACGCGTGCAGGCAGTCGTGGAGGGGCTGCTGCAGCTGCGGGACGGTCTGGTCCTGGAGGGCGAGCTGCGGGCTATTGCCCGGGAGGGTCTCGATTGAGCCAGGAGCCAGCGAACCAGAACCCACCGAACCAGAACAGGGACGGCACGCCGTTCGTGCTCGACAACTCCGTGTTGTGCGGTTGGTTCCTGGCCAATCAGGCCAGTGACTATGGGGACGCCATCGCACGCCAGCTGAGCCAGGTCGACGCCCATGCTCCCTGGCTGCTGCAGCTGGAATTCAGCAATGTGCTGCGCACTGCCTGCCGGCGCGGAACCCTGCCGATCGCCCTGGCCCGCGAGATCGTGGACCGGGTCATGCAGTTGCCGATCCGGATCGATGGTTCGCCGCCGCTGCCAGCGGCGCTGTTGAGCCTGGCGTTGCGCTTCAACCTCACGAGCTATGACGCGGCCTATCTGGAGCTGGCGCTGCGGCTGCAGCTGCCGATCGCCACCCGGGATGCGGATCTTGCGGAAGCGGCCTGGGCCGCTGGGGTGGGGGTGATGCCGGGATGAGCAGCGCTCCTGCTGCTTGCAGCACGGAAGAAAACGGCCTCACTCCGCCCAGATCGGCTCCAGATCGATCACCAATCCGGGAAACCCGGGTCCTCCTTCCAGCCGAGTGGTGGCATCGATACGCCGGCCCTGCTCGCCGCTATCCCGCTGCCCCCACACTTCCACCGCCCGCTCCTGCGGGATCAGCAGCCAGCCGAGGCGGGCGCCGTTGCTCTGGTAGGCGGCCATCTTCCGGCGCAAAGCGTTGAGGCCGCGGGGGCCTTCGTCGCTGGGGCTGGCCAGTTCCACCACAAGGTCTGGGCACAGGGGGGGAATCCGGCGCCGCTGCTCAGGAGTCAGCGCCTGCCAGCGATCCTCCAGCACCAGGGAGGCATCGGGACTGCGTATGGATCCATCCGGCAGGCGGAAACCGCCGGAACTGTCGAAGATCCTCAGGCATGCCTGGCAACGGGGCAGGGCCATCCCTAACTGGATGAGCAAACGGCTGTTGCGGCTGCTGGTTTCGCCGCCGGTGGGTGTCATGGCAATCAGGTGTCCATCGGCAGCCAGCTCGAGCACCGCTTCGGGGTTGGCCTGGCAGAGCTGTTCGAATTGCTCGGGGCTCAGCCGCAGGCTGTCGGTGAGCGCCACGGGCAGGGTGAGCGCGCCGAGGAGTTCATCAGGGCCGAGGCTGCCCGGGCCTGGCGGCGCGGCGCCCGGCATCTGCCTGGGATTCAGCGGAGCCAGCATCACCCGTGTGGTCGTTGAGCTCAGGCTAAGGGGCCTCTGTTGCGGTCGAGCTGGATTTCAAGTTCAAGGAAATCGGTTGAGGCTGTGGTCGTCGAGGCTGTGGGCAACGCTGCTGGCAGAACGGTTCTTCTGCAAACGCATCAGTTTCTGCAAACTCCTCAGTCAGGTGAGAAGTGGGAGCTGGCTCGGCTGCCCTGGCTCGGCTGCCCCGGCTCTGCCGCCCAGCGCCGCCAGCAAGGCCGGCCAGGGCCCCGGCTCCTCCAGCTCCCCCAGCCTCGACCCCAGCGCCACCGCATCCACCCCGGCCTCCAGCCAGGGCAGCACATCGGTCGGCTTCAGGCCGCCGGCGGCGATGCAGAAGGGGAGCGGCGTCCCCAGCGGCTCGCGCAGCCGCCGCCAGTGCTCCACGCCGACACTCACCGCCGGGAATAGCTTGACGATGTTGCAGCCCAGCCGCCGCGCCTGATGTACCTCGCTGGGGCTCATCACGCCGGGCACGAGCAGCAGATCCAGTGCCGCGGCCTGCTGCTGTAGCTGCGGATCGAGCACGGGTGACACCGCGTAGCGGCAGCCGGCGGCGGCGGCATCGATCACGCCCTGCGCTTCGCACACCGAGGCGGCGCCCAGCTCCAGAGCGGGGAAGCAGCGCACCAGTTCCGCCATCTGCTCAGCCCAGCCCGGCAGCGGCTGCCAGGCGATCTCCACATGGATCAGCCCCAGCCCCTCCAGCTGTTCGAGCCTTGGCAGGGCCTGCAGCGGCTCGCCCGGGCGCAGCACGATCAGCAGCGGCTGCCGCCGCAGGGACTGGATCAGCGGGGGGGCGGCGGGCATCACCTCATCCTGAACCGCGGCCGGATGGCGTGACCATCGCCTGGGAATCTCGATAGGCCGGCCTGGGGTAGCCCTCCAGCAAAAAGCCCCCCGGCGGAGCGGGAGGCCTCAGGATTCGGGAATGCCTGTCGGTGGTTGCTGAGGGCACCCCGACAGGCTCTGAAGGACGAAATTGGGGTGCAGGCTCAGTCCAGGCTCATCAGTCCAGGCTCAGACGTATTCCGCCACGCGCACATCGCGCTGGATCAACAGTTCCTGCAGCTGCTCGGCGTCGACGGTTTCCTTCTCCACCAGCATCTCGGCCAGTTCATCGAGCACGCTGCGATTGGAATGCAGCACCTCGGTGGCACGGCGATAGGCCTCGGCCACCAGCTGGCTCACCTCCTCATCGATCGCGGCAGCGGTGTCTTCCGAGAAGTCGCGCTCGGCAGTGAAATCACGGCCGAGGAACATGCCGCCCTGGCTGCGGCCCAGGGCCACCGGGCCCAGCTTGTCGCTCATCCCGAAGCGGGTCACCATCTGACGGGCGACGCGGGTCACCTGCTGCAGGTCGTTGGAGGCACCGGTGGTGACTTCATCTTCGCCATAGACGATTTCTTCAGCGACGCGGCCGCCGAGGGCGACAGCCATCTGGTTCTGCAGGTAGGTGCGTGAATACAGGCCCGACTCCATCCGCTCCTCACTGGGGGTGAAGAAGGTGAGGCCACCGGCGTTGCCGCGGGGAATGATCGAAATCTTCTGCACCGGGTCGTAATCGGGCATCAGGGCACCCACCAGGGCGTGGCCGGCTTCGTGGTAAGCCACCAGTCGCTTGCGGCGCTCGCTCATCACCCGATCCTTCTTCTCTGGGCCGGCCATGACGCGCTCGATCGCATCATTCACCTCATCCATCGAGATCTCGGTGAGCTGGCGGCGGGCGGCCAGGATCGCCGCTTCGTTGAGCAGATTG
>JBJTQH010000031.1:0-3488 GCA_046075505.1 Cyanobium sp.
CTCACGATGGAGGTGGGTATGGGCAGCCATGGGGGATTGGCTTGGTGTAGTGACCCCAAACTCTCACGGCTCCCTGCCCACCCAATGGCCTGAGACCCGTTCTGTTGCAATGGGTTTCCGAGTTGTGTCGGTCAGCCAGGCGGCGCCTCCCGGTTCTGCCGGCGTCAATGCCTGGGCCGGGGGCCCAGGCGTAATGACGTGAATGTGCGAACGCTGTAAAGACTAGATGGAACGAATAGAGTTAGATGGAAAGGGCGGAAAGATAGGGCTTCTGATTCACGATCGCTCCACTCACCTGGGTGATGGAAGGCTTGCCGGGCTTTGTGCCGATGCCCACGACAACAGGCGCGGCGATATTGGCCTGCTGGACAACGGCGACGCTGGTGGTGACAGGCGCCGAAACGATGAATGTCATGCCGCCACGGATGGCTTCAGCCTGCTGATCGGAAAGATGAATCATGGATCCTCGAGCGATGTTGGGAGTAAAAAAGGCCCCTCGAAAGAGAGGCCTGGTCGTGCTTCATGGCCTGGGTCAGGCCCAGAAATCAGCCAACGCGTTGGATGATGAAAGCCTGATTCTTCTGGAAGATGGGCACGTCAGCTTTTTTCACTTCACCGACCACAGCATTGCCCTGGATGATGCTGGCAAAGGCGGCGTTGACGGTGTTGTCCTTGATCAGGAAGAAGGCGCCGCCGTTCACCTGCTCGGCTTCCAGGTCGGAAAGAAGGGTGAAATCGTACATTGGATGAATCTCCAGTTGGGATGAGTGACCGCAAGTGCGGCCAAACCATTTCTAGTCGGCTCAAATCGTGCGTAGAGCTGTTCAGCGGGCCTGCTGCATCTCCGCCACAATGCTATAGAAAACGGCGATTTGTGGCGGGTTTCGCTTCAGGATTGGCCCCGCTTCCGGCCTCGCGCCACTCCGGTCGGCCTGTTGCGGCAGGGGAGCTGCAGGGTGGTTGCGGGTGCGAGTGGAGGCGCTGAGCGGGGTGGGTGCTCCGGTTCCAGGCCTCAGGCCCATGGGGGCAGGCGCGGTGTTCGGGCCCTGCTGGCTGCCGGTCCCCGGCCCGGCGCTGGTGCCGGCTCAGGGGAGCCGCGCAGCTCAGAGCAGCGTCACCGCTCCGCTGCCGATCTCCACGGTGGCCGCGGCCACCTTCAGGCGCCGTTGCGCCACCGCTTCCGCCAGCAGGGCGCTGCCCTGTGGCAGGGCGGCGGCGGTGGCCCGGGCATTGGCCGCGATCGCCGCCTGCAGATCCATGCCCGGCTTCAGGCAGGCGCGGATCGGGTCCACCAGCTCCTGGAGCAGCGGCGTCAGCGGCGCCTCCCCCATGGCGGCGGTCACGGCGCCACAGCCGCTGTGGCCCAGCACCAGGATCAGCGGCACCGCCAGCTCCGCCACGGCGTATTCCAGCGAGGCGATGCCGGCATGGAAGGGGGTGTTGCCGGCGCTGCGCACATCGAACAGCTCCCCGGGGCCGACATCGAACAGCCACTCCGGCGGCACGCGCGAATCAGCGCAGGTGAGCACCGCCGCCCAGGGCCTCTGACCCCGTGCCAGGGCACTCGGATCGGGCTGGCAGTTGTCGCTCCACAGCGCCGCCAGACGGGCCATCCGCTCGCGCGGCTCCAGCTCGCCGGCAGTGCTCTGCCACAGCGCGGCAAAGCGGCGGTTGCCCGCCAGCAGGGCCTCGAGGGGATCGCCCTGGGGATGGCAGAGTTCCAGTTGGGCCCGCAGCCGATCGGCGCTGGCCAGGTCCGCCTCCGCTGCGGCCACCGCCCGGGGCCGCCTCTCGAAGGCCAGCTCCGCCAGAGCGAGACCGGCGGCCCAGCGCAGCAGCCGGCGGCGGGAGAGAGGGATTGGCATCGATCGGGCTCCACCAGAGCGGCCGAGGTCATCCTGGCCAAGCTCGGGCGATCGGGCCGCGGCGGCCTTCAGCCGTCGCTGGCCCTGAGGGGCTTGTCCGGGGCACCGGCCGCAAGGATCGCAGCCGGGTTCTGGGTTCTGGGTCGGGTGCTGCTGCATCGGGCCAGCCAGCCCCGGAGATGAACCTCCCCGCGAGCGGATGCCCCGACTCACTCCTCCGGCAGCTGCACCCGCCCCTGACGCTGGCTCTTGATGGCGCTGCGCCGCTGCTTGGCAGCGAGTCGCCGTTGCACCGAGCCCCGCGTCGGCCGTGTCGCCCGCCGGGGTGGCGGTGGCGGCCGCAGGGCCTCCTGCAGCATCGCCACCAGGCGCCTCTGGGCGGCAACCCGGTTCTGCCACTGGGAGCGGTGTTCGCTGGCCAGGATCACGATGCAGCCCTCCAGCAGCTGGCCCTGCAGGCGCAGCAGCGCCCGGGCCCTCAGCGGTGGCGGCAGCGCTTCACTGGCCACCAGATCGAAGCGCAGCTCCACCCGCGAGTCGGTGGTGTTGACGTTCTGCCCGCCGGGACCGGAGGAGCGGGAGAAGCGCCAGCGCAGCTCCGCCGCCGGCAGGATCACAGGGGCACGCCCCGCCACCGGCACCTGCAGATCCCCGGGAGTCGCGCCGCCACTGGCCATGGGTGGAGCCTGTCATAGCCGGCGCTGTCACGGCTGTTTCTACGCCACGCCTGTTCCCTCGCCACGGCTGTTCCCACGCCAAAGCTGTTCTCGTGGCACGCCCCTGGTGAGGTGGGGCACACCGGCCATGCGCAAATCTGGAGGCAGCAACCGCCGCGCCGATGGCCGCCAGCAGCACGCCCGATCCAATCCCCGGCGGGCCCCTCCTCGCCACCCCTGGCTGGATCGATGAGATCTTCGACGGCGTGCGCTACGGCCTGGCCGGTCGTGTCATCGCTGAGCAGCAGTCGCCCTTCCAGCGGGTGACGATCATCGACAGCGAGCGCTACGGCAAGGGATTGCTGCTCGATGGCTGCTGGATGACCGCCGAGCGCCAGGAGCGGCATTACCACGAGGCACTCGTGCATCCGGCCCTGTGCGGTGCCGAGCGCATCGAGCGGGTGCTGGTGATCGGCGGCGGCGACGGCGGCACCGCCCGCGAGTGCCTGCGCCACGCCGGCGTGCAGCACCTCGACATGGTGGAGATCGACGGCCTGGTGGTGGAGTGGAGCCAGCAACACCTGCCCTCGATCGGGGGAGGCTGCTGGAGCGATCCCCGCTTCCACCTCACCGTGGGCGACGGCATTGCCTGGGCCGCCAACGCCGCTGACGCCAGCTACGACGTGGTGATCGTGGACGGCTCGGATCCGGCCGGACCCGCTGAGGGTCTGTTCAACCGCGCTTTCTTCGAGCAGTGCCGGCGCATCCTGAAGCCCGGCGGTGTGTTCGCCACCCAGAGCGAATCGCCGGAGGCCTTCCGCCAGGTGCATCTCGACACGGTGAGGCTGCTGCGCGAGGTGTTCGGCCACGCCGATCCGCTCTACGGCTGGGTGCCGATGTATCCGAGCGGTTGGTGGAGCTGGACGTTCGCCGCTGCGGACGGCCGTCGCTATCTGGAGCCGGATCC
>JBJTQH010000032.1:0-16734 GCA_046075505.1 Cyanobium sp.
GAGTTGGCTGCGCAGTCGTTCGATCTCCTCCTTCTGAGCCACGATGAAGCTCCTGGCGTCGGCTGGCCACGACAACCAGTCCGCTTCTGGGATCCCAGCCGGAGGGGTGTTCATCTCATGAAGTCTATCCGTGAGATGGGGCCGGGAGTCAGGCTGCCGTCAAGAGCTCAGAAATATCGCTGCTCGCTTGGAGCCGTCTCGCCCTCTGAACGGGTACGCCCATGCCGGGCCGCGCCCACCGCGGAAGCGCGGGCAACACGCGCAGCGATTGAGGCCCCCCAGTCCACGGGTTGTGCCATTGATCACACGCTGGTGTTCGTTGGTCACCGAGCCGTTGCATCCAGATGCCGCCGCAGAACGCGGCGGAATGGCAGTAGCAATCTGCAGCGGCGCATGAGCAGCCAGGCAGTGATTGAAATCCGGTAAGGATTAGGCGCTGGGGTCGCTCGCCTGCTGGCAGCGGTGTCCTATGGTCGGGATTCTTCTCTCTGGATTTCATCATGCTCACCGGTGCTGATCTTCTCGCCAGGGTCAAGGAGCTGGGCGAGGCATCCAAGTCGGATCTGGTGCGGGGCTGCGGCTACGTCAGCACCAAGAAGGATGGCTCGGAGCGGCTCAACTTCACAGCGTTCTATGAGGCGATGCTCGAGGCCAAGGGCATGAACCTGGGTGGGCCGGCCAGCCGTGGCAGCAAGCGGCGCCCCGGGCGGGAACTGAGCCATCAGACCCGGGTGCAGTTCAACGGCAATCTGATGGTGGGCCGCGCCTACACCGCCCAGCTCGGCCTGCAGCCCGGCGATGAGTTCGAGATCAAGCTGGGCCGCAAGCAGATTCATCTGCTGCCCCTCGGCGACACCGACAGCAGCGATGCCCTCGCCGCCGCCGGCTGAGATCAGAGTCGAGCGCCCTCGTGCAGGCCATTCCCGTCCGGCGTCTGCTGGATTCGGATGGCCTGTGGAGGAGCCACCACCCACCACCAAATCCCCAGCCGATCAGTCCACGGCTCAGCGAAGCTCACAAGCGGAGCTCACAGCGGCAACCGCCCTCTCTCAGACCTGTCGCCCTGTGTCTGAATGCACAGTGTCTGCGAAGGCCTGATGTCCGGCCCAATCTCCAACCCAGCGTTCAGCCGCTGCTGCGGCCAGCGATCCACCCTGGCGAGGCTTCCGATCAGGCCATGGCGACGCCAGGGGCTGCTGCATCGGGCGGTGCTCTGCCTCCGGGGGAGCGGCACCTGGCTCCGGCTCCCCCGGGCCTGTGTCGCCTCGCTCCGCAGGACCCCGATGGTTGGACTGGGGCTCAGGCTGTTGCCGATCGCGCTGATCCTGCTGCTGGCACTGCCGGCGGGCGCGACGCCGCTTGCCACCGCGGCAGGAGCCGATGCCAATGCCAATGGAGAGACCTATCGCTGCGACGGTGACCCGCTGCGGGCCCAGTGGATCCGCGGTGCCGTCGATGCGGCTTCGATTCCCGACCCCAGCACGGCACCGGTGCCGGTGGGGGGCGGGGTGCTCCTGCAATGGCGTGGCCTGCAGTTGCAGCTGCCACGCACCAACAACGCCGGCCCGGCCAGCTTCACCGATGGTCGCTGGTGGTGGAGCCTGGAGGATGCCGCCCAGCCCCGCTTCCGCCGGCGTCAGGGTTCGGGTGCCGTGCAGGACTTCCACTGTGAGCGGCTGGCCACCGAGCCGTAGGAGCGCAGGCCTCGATACCGGCTGCTGTCCCAGGGCCAGCCGCTCACAGCCAGCCGGCTTGAGGCCCCGGGGCTGCTGCGCCCCTATCCGAGATTGGCGCAAGGCAGCACGGCAGGACATGAAAAAAGCCTGGTCTGGAGTGGATCCAGCCAGGCCCATAGTGACCGGCAGCCATGGATCGGCGCGGTTAATTCGGCGCGGTTGATCGAGGGAGTAGCGAATCAGATGGCCGGATCGAGCAGACGACCGCTCAGCTCCCAGGTGCGGCAGGCCGCATAGGCGCCGGCCAGGGTGGCCGCCAGCACCCGCGCCCGGGGCTGGCCGGGATGGCTGACCACATAGCGACCGGTGGTCTCTCGGTGAATCTGGCAGCCGGTACCGGTGGCCTTCACAAACGAGAGTTGCCCATGGCTCTGGGGTTGGCCGCTACGCGGTTCGCTGCTGATCTGAGCCACACGGCCCTGATCGCCGCTGGGTTGACCAGTCGGGAATGGACCACAGGATTGGATGCCCCAGGATTCGATGCCCCAGGATTGGATGCCCATCGCTGCCACGAATCGAAACTGTCCGATTTCTAAACCGTCCTGCCGCCACCGCACTGTCGCGAGACGCTAACAACACAGAACGTAAGCAAAGCGTGGTTCTCTCCGCATGCATGCCCAGGCAGATTTCCGCACTAGGCACAGCACAATCCTTTCGATTGTCTTCTGGTTTGTGATGGGATTCCGCGCATCGGCGGCTGTTGTCGCCTGTGGCTTGGCCGCCCGCTCGGCGGCTCGTGCCGGGCGCCTCCACGGCGCATGGGCTGGTCTCGGGCGCTGCCTTCCCGCCGCTGGCGCGCGCTGACTTCCGCGCCCCGAGCTGTGCCCGGGAGCCTGTGTGTTCCCCCTCACAGGCTCGCTGCCGTTCTGCTGCGCGCCCCACCGAACTCCCCGGCCTGGCACGCTCGGCCGGGGCCGCGCCTCAGTCGTTCCCCAGGCGTTCCCCCACCTGGCCGCCCCACTGCTGAATCAGGGCGGTGCCGGCCACGGCGCTTCTGCCCTCGAGGCGGGCCTGCCGCAGCAGCAGCGGACAGCCGCCACTCGCCACTACCAGCCCCACCCCAGGCTCCACCGCCAGCACCGTGCCCGGAGCCGGCGCGGGGGGTGCAGCGGTTGCAGGCGTGGAAGGCTGCGACGCACCGTCCGGCTGTTCAGCAGGGATCCCCTGGCCCCAGCGTTCCGCCAGCTGTGCCCCCTCGGCACTGAGCTGGCCGCGCAGCCGCAGCACCAGGGGTTCACTGGCCAGGATCTGCAGGCGCTTGCCGCGCCAGTGGGTGAACGCCCCCAGATGGAGCGCCATCACCCGTCGGTGCAGGGCCAGAGCGCTCTGATTCCAGTCGAGCTGGAAATCTTCTTTGAGCAGCTGCCGCGCGTAGGTCATCCCCTCGCTGCTCTGGGGGCGCACCCCGAGGCGAGCCAGGCGCTCCGCTTCCGGACCGGGCCCCGCCGCCTCGATCAGGGGCAGGGCCTCGAGCAGCAGCGTGGCCGTCAGGGCTGAAAGCCGTTCTCCCAGCGCTCCGGCCGTCTCCAGCAGTCCGATCGGCAGGCGGCGCTCCAGCAGCACCGGGCCGGTGTCCAGCCCCGCCTCCATCGCCATGATCCCCACACCGGTGTGGCTGTCACCCTCCAGGAGCGCCCACTGGATCGGGGCCGCTCCCCGCCAGCGGGGCAGCAGCGAGCCGTGGCCGTTCCAGCAGCCCAGGGGCGACACCGCCATCACCTCAGGCGGCAGGATCTGCCCGAAGGCCACCACCACCGACAGATCGGCCCCAAGCGCCGCCAGCTCCGCCTGCAGCTCCGCTTCGCGGCGGATGCGCCCGGGGGTGAACACCGGCAGATTCAGCTCCAGGGCCCGCGCCTTCACCGGCGACGGCTGCAACGCCTTGCCGCGACCGCGGCGCCGATCCGGCTGGCTCACCACCGCCACGACCGTATGGCCCGCCGTCACCAGGGCGTCGAGGCTGGGCACCGCATAGGCCGGGGTGCCCCAGAAGAGAACGCGCATGCGTCAGTGGCTGGACAGCGACACCAGATTCAGGCTTCGCCGGTCACCGACAGACCCTCAACCCACACCCAGGGGCAGAGGCCACCCGGGGTGACCTTCGCCTCGCCTTCGAAGCCAACGATCGCCTGCAGCAGCTGGCGGATATCGCCGGCGACGGTGGCCGCCTCGATCGAGAGCTGTTCGCCATCGCGGATCCACCAGCCATCGAACGGCAGCGAGAACGATCCCTGCGACGCCTTGACGCCGGCATGCAGGGCCGAGAGGGAATCGATCACCACCAGACCACGGCCCTCCTCGGCGCCGAAGCCGCGGCCGGCATGGCGATCGAGGCCGGCCTGGCCGCCGCTGCTGCCCGGTGTGGTGCCGATCTCGAACCAGTCGGGCCCCACCGACACCTTGGCCCCCAGGCCGGCATGGCCGGTGGGCGCCACTGCAAAGGCGCGGGCGGTGGCCTCCGAATGCAGGAAATGGCGCAGCACCCCACCTTCCACCAGGGCCAGTCGGGCGGTGGGGGTGCCTTCGCCATCAAAGCGGGAGGCGCCGATGTTGCCGGGGTGCAGGCCGTTGTCGTGCAGCGAGAAGAAGGGCACCGCCAGGCCCTGGCCGAGAGACTCGCGGGTGCTGAGGCTGACGCCATCGAGCACAGCGCGGGCATTGAACAGGGAACTGAAAGCACCGATCAGATCGAGGAACGCCTCCGGGCTGAACACACAGGTGTAGCGACCGGTTTCGATCGGGGCGTAATCGAGATGGGCGATCGTGCGCTCCGCCGCTTCCGCGATGCAGCCCTGCACATCGAGATCGGCGGCGCCATAGGCCAGACGCATGGCACCGCTGCTGCGCGGCTTGCGACCGGCCTCCTCGGCGCGGGCATAGAGATAGACGCTGGCGGTGGTCAGGCTCTGATGGCGGCAGGCACCATCGCTGTTGAGATAGAGACGCTCGCTGCTGCGCTGGGCCAGGCCGTTGTACGGCACCGTGCCGAAGGCCGGATGGCGACCGAGCAGATCCCGCTCCGCCTCCTGCAGGGTCTGCAGCAGGGTGAGGATGCTCAGGGGCTGGCGATGGGGCTGATCGAGCTCCGGCAGGGGAGCCTGGGCCAGGGGTGAGAAGGCGGGGGTGTCATCGGGGTTGCCAAAGGCACTGGCCTCATGGGCGCCGCTGAGCGCCCGCTCCAGACCGGCCGGCGACAGATCGGAGGTGCTGGTGATGCCCACCAGGCCATGCTCATTCCAGACGCGCACCGTGATCGCCCGGCGCTGGGCCCCCTTCATCTGCTTGGGTTCACCGCGATCCACCTGCACCGAGGTGTCGGTGCTGCAGGAGGCACCGAGATCCCATTGCCGGATGCCGGCGCGAGCGGCCAGAGCCGCCAGCTGGGAGGCCAGGGCCTGCGGATCAATGCGGGAGGTGGAAGCCGATACCGATGCTGTGGCGGCATCACCGAGATCGCTGGGGGCGGCGCTGATCGTCATGGCGGCGCGGGAGGGCGGAATAAAGGAGGAGCTGGAGCGTGGTGAGCCGGGCATGGTTCAGCGCCCCCCCACGGTGATGCTGTCGACCTTGATATGGGGCTGACCGACGGTGACGTAGATGCTGCCGCTCACCGAACCGCAGAAGCCCGCCGCCAGTTCCAGATCGTTGGCGCACATCGAGATGCGGGGCATCACCTCCTTGGCTTCACCGATCAGGGTGGCTCCCTTCACCGGGCGGCTGAGTTCACCATCCTCGATCCAGTACCCCTCTTCCACAGCGAAGTTGAACTGGCCGGTGGGACCGACGCTGCCGCCCCCCATCGCCTTGCAGTAGAGGCCCCGTTCCACCGAGCCGATCAGCTCAGCAGGGGTATGGGGACCGGCGGCGATATAGGTGTTGCGCATGCGACTGGCGGCCGCAAAGGCATGGCTCTGGCGGCGACCGCTGCCGGTGCGGGGATGGCCGGTGCGCCGTTCACCGGCGCGATCGCTGAGGAAGCGTTGCAGCACGCCGTTCTCAATCAGCACGGTGCGTTGCGGTTCGAGGCCTTCATCGTCCATCGCCAGCGATCCGAAGGCGCCGCCGGTGAGCCCTTCATCGATGGCGGTGACGGCCGGATGGGCGATCAGCTCCCCGACCTGCTCGGCGAAGGGGGTGGTGCCCCGTTCCACTTGGGTGGTTTCCAGCAGATGGCCGCAGGCCTCGTGGAAGATCACCCCCCCGAAGCGGTTGGCGAGCACCACCGGGAACTGGCCGGCTTCCACGTAGTCGGCCCGCAGCATGCGGGCGGTGCTGTCGCAGAGATCAACCGCGGCGGCATCGGCATCCCATTGGCGCAGATCATCGGGCTGATCGGTGGTGCCATAGCGGCGCCCCAGGCTGGCGCGGTGCTCACCATGGGCGGCCAGCACCCCGATCCCCAGGGTCTGATGCAGGCGAATGTCGCGGGCGTGGGTGCCGTCGCTGGCGGCCACCACCACCTCCTGCCAGTGACGGGCGTAGCTGCCGCGCCGCGACTGCAGGTGCTGGCCATGGTGCGCCAACCGCTCGGTGCCCCGCAGCAGGATGCCGGTGGTCTCCTGCAGCTGGGGTGAGCGCTCCAGCCAGTCGGCCTTGGCGGCGCCGTGGTCGCGCAGCTCCGGCAGGCCTTCGAAGCCGGAGAGGGTGGCGGCGGCACCACTGGGGCAATGCAGCCCGAGCATGCCGAGCGCCTGGCTGAGGGCATCGAGCAGACCGGCCTGGCTGAGGTCATTGGTGGAGACGAAGCCGTCGCGGTTGCCGAGGAACACCCGCACGCCGGCCCCCATCCCGAAGGAGGGAGTGACACTGGTGATCGCCTCCTGTTCCGCCAGCACGCCGAGATGGTCGGTGCGCTCCAGGAAGATCTCGACCAGATCGGCGCCGGCGGCGCGGCCGCGGTGCAGCAGCAGATCCAGCAGATCGCGGCGCACCACGGCGGGCAGTCCGCTGGAGGGAAGAAGAAGCGAAGAAGCGGTCAAACCGGATCGGGGATCGCGACAGGCGCCGGAGCGGCCTGACTGTCGCCCCTGGTCACGCTGCCTGGAATTCAACTGAGTGTAAAGGAACTGACCGCCGCCGGTGACCGCCGCCGCCGGAACCACCGCCGCGAAGCCGCCTCGCCTAAACATCGCTATCGGCGGCAGCACAGAGAGAGACGATCGCCGCCCGGGGAATGCAGCCTGCCGCCATAAGATGCACTACGCGAATGCGAGGACAGATGCCGTCGATTTCAATCAGTAAAGCTGCGACGTTAGTTCTGCAGATTCTTGAGAAGCATGGCGGATCACTGGGAAACGGGAAGGTGCGCGACCTTTTGATTGAGCAGGCGGGGCGCACCGTTGGACCTGAGTATTACGAGCGGATCAAGGATCTCCTGATCGCCGCCGGGCTGGTGCGACGCGGCCGGGGACGGGGCGGCAGTCTCTGCTTGATGGGGGATTCAGAACGTGCTGACACGGCGGTGACAACCGGGATCGACAGCGGCAAGCCGGCAACGCAGCCTGCCCAACCCTTGTCGAGCGCAGAACGCCTCAGCAGCCTGCAGGATTCTCTGAAGTTCGTTCCAGGACTATTGGTGCGCCGGGATCAACGCAATCGACGCGATATCACCCTGCTGTTCGGCAACGATGCCGACAAGATTTTCGCCGTCTGGGATGACACGACTCGGCAATATGAACTGGAATACCGACTAGAGAAGAACAAGCCCGATCATGCCGATCTCGTGGCAGGCCTGTTTGCCCAGGTCGCCAGGCGCCCCGAGGACTTGAAACGGGATCGGCGTGGTGCCCAGCTCATGGCTGGCAGCACGGTGGCGGGCGTTGCGGATCTGTGCCGCTGCTTGGGACCGCTTCTTGATGAGGTTTGCCTCGATAATGCACCCGCCAATCTCAAGACAGGCGAGGACCACGGCCCGCAGCTGATCGGCCGCGGCCAGCTTCCCATGGACAACAACTATTATCAAGAGGTGGCTAAATTTATACAGCTTTGTGTGAAGAAAGAATTGCGATGGCCTCTGCTCAACTGGCGTTCCGCCCTGTGTTTTGATGCGGTCGACCGCATGGTTGTGATTGGCCAGTCGCCCAGAGCACGCGAAAAACCATATCGGGAGCACATCGTGCCCGTCAGCTTGATCAAGCGACAAGCGGAGAATCTGGCCCTTGAGGATGCCCCCACCAAAGTGATCGCTGATTTCATTCAGCACCATCTCTATGTGGCCCTGATCCACGAAGATGAGGCCCGGCTTCTGGACGATTCGACCGTGCAGGGCGGCAAAGGACTCAAGGAGGCGATGCCCCGCAACTGGATCTGGGGGGACAATCCCTTGGCTCGCTTGAGCGAAGCTGGCATTCCATTGGTCATGCCGCACCCGATTTCACCCTGGACTCCCTGGCGCAAGCCGCTTCGCAAGCGTGAAAGGGTGCGCCAGTTTTTCTTCGGCGGCAGCGGCCGCTGAAGCGCTGACCACCGCAGCAGCGAGGCTTTGCACACAAAAAAACCACCAAGCCCTCCGCAGTGGATGAGCCTGGCGGTTGCAGGGATTGATTGAACTCAGCGCACAGCGGGCTGGTACTGCTCGCTGCGGATCGGGGCCATCAGGAACAGCTTGGCCATCTCCAGGGCATTGGCCGCCCAGAAGGGCAGCTTGCGCAGCGCCTTCACTGGCGCGGGCAGGCTGGAGGCATCGGCGTCGCCGAGGGCGGCGTTATTGGTCACCAGTCGCTCCAGCCGCTCCCAGAAGCGGGGATTGTTCACATCGAGCACCACCGGGAAGACGCGCGCCGAGGTTTCGTTGGTCTTCTCGATCACCCGCTTGTCGTACTCACGGGCATCAAGACCAAGAGCTTCGTAGAACTCCTTGCGGGCCACATCGCGCACATACATCGTGGCGAACACCGCCAGCAGGAAGAAACGGCACCACAGGCGTGCCTTCCAGCCGCGCACGGTGTCGGGCTGGGCCTTCATCAGGGCATCAAAGAAATCGCCATGGCGATTTTCATCCTGGCACCAGTTCTCGAAGAAATTGAAGATCGGGAATATCTTGCTCTCGGGATTCTTCTCGAGATGGCGATAGATCATGATGTAGCGCCAGTAGCCGATCTTCTCCGACAGATAGGTAGCGTAGAAGATGTGCTCCGGGCTGAACTTGGTGTAGGCCTTGCTGGCGGTCAGGAAGCCCAGATCGAGCTGCAGCCCGAAATCGGTCATCGCCTTGTTCAGGAAGCCGGCATGGCGGGCCTCATCGCGGGCCATGTGGGCAAAGCACTCGGCCAGCAGCGGATTCTTTTCCTTGATGCGGCGGCTGAGCTCCTTGTAGAGCAGGAAGCCCGAGAACTCAGAGGTGCAGCTCTGCTCCAGGAACTCGACAAACACCTTGCGGGTATCGGGATCCAGCTTGTCGGCTGCACCCTCAAACTCCTCGTTGCGGACGAAGTGATGACGGTTGTAATCCTTGCGGAACTCCTCGCAGATCGCCTCCAGTTCCGCTTCGTTGGGCCGCAGATCCATCGCGGCCATCGCTTCGAAATCGGTGGTGTAGAAGCGCGGCGTCAGGATTGTGTCCTTGACCGGATCCTTGATCGCCGGTGCATCGGGAGTGCCCGGCTGGGCACCCCCCAGACCCGGGGCTGCTGGCGAGAGAGTGGCGGAGGGAGGAACCATCGCGGACGCGCGGACAGAGCTGCTGACGCCATCGTAGGCGGGACCGCGACGCGATCACGGCTCTGCAACAGGGATGACGGAGCAAGGGCGCGGCCACCGCCGCGGCTCTGCCACCACCTCGGGTCGCAGTCGCGGCTGGGTTGGCGGCCCCCCCCCCCGATCCGGCCCTTGCTGCAGCCAGCGCTGCCGATCTCTGCAGGCGATCCCTCCAGCGGATCCCCGCAGCGGCCCCGTCCCGCAAGGCAAGGCAGCGAGGTGCCTCCGGCCGCTGCACTCAATCGCCGGCCCGCAATGCCCCCAGCGCCGGCCTGCAGCGAAGACTGGCAGTGAAGCGGCAACGACGGTGGTCACCGCAACTTCAAACCAGGTGACGGCGGCGATCGTGGCGCTGCTGGTGGCCGTCGCGCGCCGGGAATCGCACCGCCGCAGGGGCATGGGCGAGCTTCCAGACAGGCTGCGGCCGGCCCGGCCTCCGGGTCGCCCGTGGCCTGAGGCGACGGCTCCCCGGCCCTCGGGCCTGGCCTCAGTTCGGCCCGAGCCACTTCTGGCCATTGAGCCGCTGCACCAGCCGCGACACCAGCAGCGGCAGGGTGATCTTGCGTTCGTCGATCAGGAACGACTCCAGCAGCGACGGCTCGCCGCCCCCTTCCGCCAGGGCCACCGTCTTCGGGGCCTGGATGTCGGCGGTGGTGAAGCAGAGCCAGAAGCGACGCTCGCCCGGCAGGCTGCCGCACACCATCCAGCAGTCGCTGCCCACCACCGGCATCGCGCCCTGGCGCAGGCTGAGTTCCGGCGCCGGACCGCCATAGGCCTGGATTTCCTTGCTCAGAGCCGGCAGCAACAGCTCCGGCACAAACGCCTCAAAGGGGCGATCCTCCAGAGCCGGGGGCTTGGCGGCGGCCTTGGCGGGAGCCGCTGCTGCCGGGGTGGCGGGGGTGGCGGAGTCGGTCATGGACGGCAGCGAGGGAGGGCGCAACTTTAAGAAGTCCGCACCGGAACAGGCCTTCGCCGTCTCAAGGGTTTCCTGGCCGCAGACACCCCCTTGCAGCCCCCTGCCCGAGAGCCCTGCGCCCCAGGGGCAACTCCCTGGTCGCTCCGCGCCAGGATGCTGAGCATTCTCCTCAGACCGTGGCTCCAGGTCTCAGGCCATAGGGCCGCCACTCACCAGTCGTCGCTGTGTGGCTCCTGCCAGTCATCGGCGCCGCCATCCCCGCGCTGGGCCGATGCGGGGGCCAACCCGTCTTCCCACAGGCCGGAGCCGTGGGGTGGGGCGGAGGCTGTGGCAGGGCGGCGAATCACCCGGAACGGCACCGACACCGTCGGAGGTGGTTCCCCAGGGGCCCGGGCCGGACCAGCCTCTCTCCAGCCCTCGTCAGCGGCCGGCTGGCGGTCGGCGCAGCGACGCGGTTGCGGCGCCCCCTGCTCATCCCAGGCGGGTGGTGACGCCCAGGGCTCCGGCTCCAGCGGCCTGCCACCACGGCGCGGGGCGTGGCCCGCCTGGCGCAGGGCCAGGGTGGTGGTCAGGGCACTGAGGGCAGCCCCCCCGATACCGCCGGCCGCCAGCCACAGCCCCAGGGGCAGGGCGGCGGTGCGGGCGGTGAGCAGCCGCAGCGACAGGGAGGGGCGTGGATTGAGAGCGGCCAGCAGCAGCAGCGCCAGCAACGGGGCCAGCACCGGAACCAGCAGCAGGCGGCGCAGGGGGTTCAGAGGGCGCACGGCAGTCGCTTGACGCTACGGCAGGGGATCAGCCGGCGCGCTGCGGCCCAGCGGGCCTTGCCAGCGCTCCAGATCCCCCAGCTGCAGGCCGAGGCTGTCGAAGATCCGGATCACCAGGAAATCCACCATCGCCTCGATCGTGGTGGGGCGGTGATACCAGGCCGGCACCGGCGGCGCGATGCGGGCACCGGCCTCGGCCAGGGCGGTGAGATTGCGCAGATGCACCAGATTCCAGGGCAGCTCCCGCGGGGCGATCACCAGCGGCCGCCCCTCCTTGAGATGCACATCGGCAGCCCGTTCGATCAGATCGAGCGCCACCCCCGAAGCGATGCGCCCGACCGTGCCCATGCTCGCCGGCAGGATCACCATGCCGCGGGTGAGGAAGCTGCCACTGGCGATCGCGGCGGCCTGATCATTCCAGCGGTGGCAGCGCAGGGTGCCGCGATCACTGCCGCAGCGCTGCCGCCAGAACGTTTCCTGGGCGTCGGGTTCGGAGGGCACCCGCAGGCCCATCTCCGCCTGCCACACCCCAATCGCCCCGCGGCTGGTCACCAGCTCGACTGCCTGATCGTCTTCGAGCAGCAGCTGCAGGGCCCGTTGCGCCAGGGGCTGGGCCGAGGCACCGGACACCGCCAGCACCACCGGCAACCGGCCCGCCTGCGCGCTCAATCGCCCTCCGCCGCGTCGGCGGTCTCAGTAGCGCCGGGGCCATCGGCAGCCACGTCGCCTTCGTCCTCGCCGGCCTCGACCTCCAGGCCATCGACGTCGCCGAGATCCGGCAGCACCACGGCCAGATCGATCTGGTGGCGCAGGGCATCCACCTTCTGGATCTCCACCTCCACCGGATCGCCAACCAGGAAGGTGCGGCGATACTTACGCCCCACCAGGCGGTTCTGGCGCGAGCGGTATTCATACCAGTCGTCCTTGAGGGAGCTGACGTGCACCAGTCCCTCCACATTCGAGGGCGGCACCTCAACGAAGAAGCCGTAGCTCTGCACGCCGCTGATCACCCCCGGCAGGATCTGGCCCACCAACGGTTCCGCGGCGCGGGCCTGGACCATCGCCAGCAGATCCTCCTGGAATTCCTGCACGATGCGCTGTCGGCCATTGAGCCGTTGCACCAGGCCATGCTGCAGCCCCTGCTGGAAGGGGGCCAGCTGGGAGGGCACGAGCAGGGCCCAGTCGATCGAGCCGTGGCAGCTGTCGGAAGCGATGTCGGCCGTGGTCTTGTGGCGCACCGTCGGCCGGTCCTTGCCTTCGCTGAGCAGCGTCACCAGCAGCTGCTGGTTCCAGATGTCGACGTAGTGCAGCGCCGGGCAGGCCCAGGGGGCATAGGCCAGCTCCTCGCCGGCCAGGGCGTTCGGCCCCGCCTCGAGCGACAGCTGCGCCGACCGCAGGCTGTCCCGCAGCAACTGCTGCAGGGCGCGGCGGCGATCCGTCGCCGCAAAGGCGGCAGCGAGCTCTGCGGCGCTGGCATTCCCATCAGCCGACAGCTCCATCGGGATCTCCAGGGCCAGAGCCGCCTTGGCCACTTCATTGATCTCGCTCGGATCGGCGGCAGCCTGGACCAGGAACAGCCCCGGCAGCTGCAACGCCGCAAGATGGCGCCCCAGGGCACGGCCGGCCAGGAGCACCGCCTCGCGCAGGATTGCGGTGGGATCGCTGGCGGGCAGGTCCACCAGCCACCCCTGACGGTGCAGCTCGGGGGCGGGCTGACGCAGATCACCCAGGCTCTCCAGCGGCGGCAGAGCCAGATCAAGATCGATCGAACCGCTCTGCAGGCGTTGCTGCCGCAGGGTTCCAGCCAGGGCGGTCAGCTGCTCCAGCAGCGGCAGGTGTTCCTTGAGGCTGCGCAGGGCCGCCGGCACGCTGCGGGCCCGGGGACTGCGCTCGCCCAGGGCCTGCAGGGCGGCCGGCTCCAGGCGTGCATCGGGGCGGATGCGGCTCAGGCAGAAGCGGTAGTGCTCCAGCTCGCCCGCCGTATTGAGATCCCAAGCCACCGAGACGGCCTCGTTCTCCTTGCCCACCTGGAAGGCCGCCGCCTTGGTCAGGGCCGAGGGCAACAGGGGCAGCCAGCGCCGTCCGGCACACAGGGCATCGCCCTGGTCCCGCATCCAGCCATCGAGGGCGCTGCCCAGGGAGAAGCGCTCCGCCACCGCCGGACTGTGCAACCACAGCCGCTGGCCTCCCTCAGGGCGCTCCTCCAGGGACAAGGCCGGCAGGAAGGGAGCCTCATCGCCGTTCCAGGCCACCGGCAGCAGTGTGGGCAAGGCGGTGAGATCGGTGCGGCTGCGGGCTCCCGGATTCTTCAGAGTCGCCTTCGGGGCCGCCGGCCGCTCGTGCAGATGGTGCTTGGTGAGCAGCAGGTCGAGGTCCGCCTGCTCGCCCCCCTGCACCGGCAGGCTGCGCACCACATGGCCCTGGGGCGCGAACTGGGCGACCGGGAAGCGATCGATCATCACCTCCACCACGCTCTCTTCCGCGGGGGTCAGATGGCCGGCATCCTGCTCGGGCAGCTCCACCGTGGTGAGCAGGCGATCATCGAGGGGCACCGCCACCAGCCGCTCCTCCTGGCGCTCCACCTGGGCCAGCAGACTGGCGGTGCCGCGCTCCAGGATGCATTGCACCCCCCCTTCCGGAGAGCGGCGGCGCCCTCCCTCGCGGGTGATGCGCACCAGCACCCGATCGCCGTTCCAGGCGTGGTTGAGCTGGTGATCGCGGATGTAGATGTCCTCGCCGCCGTCCTCCCGCAGCGCAAAGCAGAATCCCTTGCTGGAGCAGCGCAGCCGAGCCGGGATCAGGTCCGGGTTGTTCTGGCGCAGCAGGCCGGCCTCGTTCTCCTGCACCAGATCGAGGCGCACCATCGCGTCGAGACCGATGCGCAGCTGCTCCTTCTCCTGCTCAGTGCTCAGGCCGAGGGCCTTCTCCAGCCCGCTGAGCTGCAGCACCGCATCGCTGGAGAGCTGATCGAGAAGATCGGCAACGGTGAACTTCATGGGATCCATGGGGACGGGCGGGAACAAAGGGGACTCGGCCAGTCGGGAGAGTCGCCGGCAGGGCGGCGCCCCCCGCAGAGACAGAGGCTGGATGTGCGGGCCGCTGCATCGGGTGCGGGCCTCGCCGGGGATGGAAGCGGGATGCCAGGGGGGAGAGGATCGCCGGAGCAGGCTGGAGTCAGAGGGAGGGCTGGCAGCGGATGCCGCTGACGACCGTTGAGGTGAAGCGCTTCGGCCGAGGCCGGAATCCCCGATGGTCGCCAGAGCTGGAGGAGATGCAACCGGGAACAGCGAAGAGACAGGGAACAGACCCGTGGGGATGCCGCTGGGCGGAGCCGCTCGCCGGTGCAGCTGTTCCCGTCAGTGGCCTGCACCGTATCTCCCTTGCAGCCTGCCAGGTCAGGTCGCCCTCTCCACGGACCGGCCATCGGGGCTGATGGTCGGAACAGCGCAAGGCCCGGACAGCCAGATGCGCCCAACACCCAACAGTGGAAACATCCCAGCCGATGGGGGCCAGGTCAGCCGGGCCCGGGAGAGGATCTGAGGGCCCGTCCCTGCGCCTGACGCTCCAGGCAGAGCACCCAGGCTGGAAGCAGGGACAGCGGCAAAGGCCAGTGTGCTGGGCCGATGGCGCCAGGCCCCCGTGAGGAGGGCGCTGGTGGCGGGGACTGCAGCAGGGAGATGCTTCAGGATCCCGCTGGCGGGCTCAGGCCAGCTCATCCACCGGATCCCGTCACTTTAAAAGACAGCTGCAGCACCCAGGGCCGCAATCCCCACTGGTCGGCTCTGCCCGTCGCCCGCCGGTGCCTCCCAGGGGGTGGGCTCAGGCGTTGCCGCCGGCGGAGGGCTGCTCAGGCTCTGAGGAGCCGGAGCGAAGGATCAGGCGGGCGCCCAGGATCAGGAAACCGACGGAGGCGGCCAGCTGCAGCGCATCGGTGGGGATCAGACTCGACAGTGAGCCCCCGGCGGCGGCCCCCACCAGGCTGGCCAGAACCAGGGCGGAGGCACTGCCGGCGAACACCGCACCGGGCCGATCGGAGGTGCCGCTGATGCTGACGATCGCCAGCTGGGTCTTATCCCCGAGTTCGGCCAGAAAGACCGTGAGGAATGTGGAGGCAAGCAGCGCGAGCATGGCAGGGGCAGGGGTGGACGGCGACGCTGTTGACGCTGTTCAGGAGAGGGCCTGGGCGGCGGGGGCCAGATGCAGCACGGCCTGACGGCCCAGCCACAGCCCCAGGGCCACCATCAGCACCCCGGCGGCCCGCTCCAGCTGCTGGGGAGCCATCAGGCGTGACAGCCAGCGGCCCAGCAGCACCCCCACCAGGCTGGAGCAGATCAGGGCCAGGGAGGCCCCCAGGAACACCACCCCGGGCCGGCCCGATTCAGCCGACAGCAGCAGGGCCGCCAGCTGGGTCTTGTCGCCGAGCTCAGCCAGGAACACCGTGGTGGCGGTGGACAGGAACACCGTCGCCCAGGACGAGGGAACCGGGGCAGCCGCGCCGGGGGCGGATCCTGCCGCCGCCGCCCTGTCCAGCTGGGCCGGAGTGGTGTCGGCGCCGGCAGGCGCAGCACCGGCGGAATCGGATGGCGTCGGCCCCCCGGGTGGGACAGCGGTCATGGCTGGCGGCGGATGGCGCGCTCGAATCGCTTCATCACCCTGCCACGGCCGCCGTACTCAGCGCGGATCTGGCAGCGACAGCTGGCGATCGCCAGGGCCTCTCCCTCTGGATCGAGGCCGGCAGCCCCATCGTTCTGGCCGTCGTACTCCGGCGCGATCCCAGTGTCGGGCCCCTGGGTGGCGGGGCCGGCGCTGCCGTTCCCGAACAGGGTCACCAGGTTCTCCACCCGGCAGAAGGAAGGCCGACTGTCATAAATGCGGCAGCGCCGGCCACCGGTATCGAAGTGGATGCACCAGCCATCGGGTCCCACCATCTCCAGATAGAGGCGGCGCTGGTCGGGATCGAGGGCATCGAGATCGTCGCCGCGCAGGGCGGGATCGAGACGGCAGCAGGCACCGCAGCCTGCGATGCATCGCCAGCGCTCCATGGCGTTCTGGATCAGATCCCGACCGGTCTAGGCGATGCCGGAACGCCCCCCCGGGACCAGGCCCTCGCCAGGGCGACAGGGATGCTGTGACAAGCCGTCACAGTGGGGTGGATCCAGCTGGGGAGACACCGCTGCTGAGGTTTAGGGTGCCTGCGAGCTCTCCCATCCAGAAGCACGTCATGGGCATCGATTTCCACCTGATCGCCAACTTCGGAGCCCTGGCCCTGATCACCCTGGCCGGCCCTGCCGTGATCTTCATCCTGTTCTATCGCCGCGGCGCCCTCTGAGCCCCGCTCTGACGCCCCTGGCTTCAGCCAGCTCTGGCTCTGTTACAGCCTCCGGCCGATTCCCCTGATCGGCCGGAGTTCTGTTGTAAGCAGCGAGGATCTTGAGACTGGGCCATCAGGCCGCCAGCCAAGGCCCCATCAGGCCGCCAGCCAAGGCGCCATCAGGCCGTCAGACAACCGCCGCGTCAGCTCGCCAGCCCCAGCGCCATCGCCGCCTCCCGGAACAACCCCTGCAGGGAAGGAGGATCAAGCGTGGCCGGCATTCCCGGTTGCGGCATCCCCTGGTCGCGGCGC
>JBJTQH010000033.1:0-6787 GCA_046075505.1 Cyanobium sp.
CACCATGGAGCTGGGTATGGGATGCCACGAGAGATTGGCTTGGTGTGATAACCCCAGCCTCTCACGGCTCCCTGCCCACCCAATGACCTGAGACTCGTTCTGCCGCAGCGCTTCTGGGACTTGTGTCCGTCAGTCAGCCATCGCGGACCCGGCACTGCCAGAGCCCGCCCCGTAAGCCAGCTCATGCCATACCGGCCCCCTGAGCAGCGCCGCACGCCAGAGCCAAGGCCGGATCAGTCGCTGCTGAACAGGTAATCGCGCACGCGGCTGCGATGGCCGGGCTGGCGCAGCTTGAGCAACGCCCGCGATTCGATCTGTCGCACCCGCTCTCGCGACAGATGCAGCTGCTCGCCGATCTCCGTCAGCGTGCGCGGTGTGTCGTCCTCCAGCCCGAAGCGTTGGCGGATCACCAGCGCCTCGCGACCGCTCAGCTCCGCCAGCAGGCTCTCCAGATCCTGGTGCAGCTGTTCGCGCGTGAGGCACTGCTCCGGGGTGGCGTGGGGATCCTCGAGCAGATCCCCCAGCTCGGTGTCGTGGCCGCGGCCCACGCGCACATCGAGGGACACCGGCCGCGGCTGACACTCCAGGGTGAGGCGCACCACCTCCTCGCTCATGCCCAGGGCGGCGGCCAGCTCGGCCACGGTGGGGCTGCGACCGAGGCGATGGGAGAGCTCCCGCTGCAACCGGCGGATGCGGTTCAGCTTTTCGGTGATGTGCACCGGCAGGCGGATCGTGCGGCTCTGGCTGGCCAGGGCGCGGGTGATCCCCTGGCGGATCCACCAGTAGGCATAGGTGCTGAACCGGAAGCCGCGGGTGGGATCGAAACGCTCCACACCCCGCTCCAGCCCGAGGGTGCCCTCCTGCACCAGATCGAGCAGCTCCAGGCCGCGCTGCTGGTACTTCTTAGCCACTGCCACCACCAGCCGCAGATTGGCCTGAATCATCCGCTCCTTGGCCCGCCGCCCCTGATGCAGGGCACGGCGCAGGGCGCCACTGCTCAGGCCAGCCGCTCGGGCCCAGGCCTGCCGCTCCTGCTCCTCAGCGAGGCCGGTGGCCGCCGGTCTAAGCGCCAGCAACCGCTCCCGTTCGCGCACCAGACGGGCCAGGGTGAGCTCCTCCTCCTGGCTGAGCCGCTCCACCCTGCCGATGTCCTGCAGGTACAGGCGGATCGGATCGGTGGCGAACGGTGCAGCCAAACCAGACCTGGAACCGGGAGTGAATCCAGCCTGGGACGACCGGGACATTGGAGGTCCACTTCGCCGGGATTGCTTCCGATTGGCAGCCAGCGGGGGGCCCAGGCGCGCGCATCCTGCCGATCGACCGCGGAGGGGCTTACAGCGGCAGCTCCAGCCCTGTGATCGCATTGCTGCCGAGGCCATAGCTACTGCCATCGAAGGCCAGGCTGTCGCCATAGCGGCCCGCCGTGATCTGCAGACCGCCACTGCCGCCATAGGTGGTGGGGGTGAAGGCGAAACTGTCCTCGCTGAAACCGCTGAGGGCTGTGCCGTCGGCCCGGTTCACCGAGAAAGCACCGACGGTGGAGACATAGAGGCGTCCCTCATGCAACGCCAGCGCATCGATGTCTTCGCTGCTGCTGCCCGAGAGACCGAAACTGCTGCCATCGAAGAACAGCGACAGGCTGCCGCTGGTGTTGCCACCCGTGGCGGTGGGTCGGAAGCGGATGATGTCCTCATCCTCGCCGGCAAGGCCGCCGGCGCTGAAGGCGCCAACAGTGGAGAGCAGCAGGTCGTGGCCGCCGGCACTGCCGGTGTTGGGCACCAGGGCCAGAGCATCGACATCTTCATCGTTGCTGCTCAGGCCGACATCACTGGCATCGAACCAGAGCGCAAAGCTGGCGGTGCCGTTGGCGGCGCGGCTGAACCGCACGACATCGGAATCATCCAGGCTGACGCCCGTTAGTGTGGTGGCTTCGGTAAACGACAGCAACCATTCCTGGGCCGACAGGCGGGCGCAGGCATCCAGTTGCAACGCCCCCAGCCCGACCGCAGAGCCATCCAGCACCAGGCTGAAGGCGCTGGTGGCGGATGCCGCCCCATTGAACCCGATCAGATCCTCGTTGGCGGTGGCGAGGCCGCTGAGGCTCTGGCCGTTGGCCAGACAGAAGACAAAGCCCGGCGAGGCCGGCGGCGGGGTGGTGCTGCGGGTGAGCAGCTGCAGTTCCGGCGCCTGAACCGCGCCCGCCTCACGGGAACTGATCCGCAGGCCATCGCTCTGGGTGTCACCGCTGCTGAGGCTGGGCAGAGCCACATCCCAGCGGTGCTCCTGCACCACCAGAAAAGAGGCCCAGCCATCGCTCTGGCGGCGCACAAAATCGCTGACATCGAGCTGATAGGGGCGGGCGCTGCTGCCGCTCACCACCAGTTGCCCCAGGATCGTGGTGGCACTGCCCTGGCCAGCGACAACGTTGTGTTCGATCTGGTTGCCCGCCGCCACGTTCTGCTTCAACAGCGCCGGCAGCGAAGCCCAGGTGCTGCCGGCCTCACTCCAGCTGTCGTCGCTGACGCCATAGACATGAGCCTGGATCGCACCGTTCTGACTGATGGTGGACGCGTTGAGGCTGAGCAGCACCCGCTCCAGATCCGCCGGCAGGTTCTGCACATTGAACTTGAACAGACTGACGCGCCGGCCGTTGACCGTGCCATCGGAGCGCACCGTCAGGCTGGAGAGGGCCCCGCCGCCCTGGTTCTTGCCCGTGCCATCGGCCAGCTGGGTGTCTTCCGTGGCGGTCCGCCTCAGGATCCCCTGGGCCGGCGTGAGCGCCACCTGCCAGACCGCCTGGGCCGGCAGCGTCGCCGCCGGCAGCCTGCCCCCCTGCAGGGCCACAACGCGGGACACCGCTCCGCTGTAGCTGCCGCTCACCTCCTCGATCACCGCCAGGCTGCCGTCGCTCGGGCCGAAGCCAGCGAGCAGGAGGGCGCTGAGATCGAGCTCGAGGTTCACCGGGCTGGTGCCCGTGTTGGCGATCGTGGCCCAGACGGTGCCACCGCCGGCCTCCCGGGCGATCTGCACCCAGACCGCCGATCCGGCATCGCTGCTGTGGAGCAGCCGCTGGCGGCCGCTGCCGGAACCCTTCACGAACAACCGGTAGGCCTCGGCCCCCTTGGTGGCGCCTCCGACATTGTTGAGACCGGTGCTGCCATTCTGGACATAATGCGTGCCGTTCTTGGCCACCGGATAGGTGGTGGGAGCACTGCGGGCGGTCTGGCCGAACTTGAACAGATACAGCTCGCGGGCGCCGGCCTGGCTGAGGGCGATGCTGTTGGCAGCGAGGGCGCTGTAATCGGACGGCGAATCCAGCGTTTCAATGCGAGCGTCATAGTTGCTGCCGGTGCGCACATTGAATTCGGTCAACGCCAGCGGCAGATCGGTGGCGCCGTCGCCATCGAGAGCGGCGCGGAGCGACTGATAATCGCTGAGAAAATCAGCGGCCAGAGAATCATATTTCTGATAGTTGTAAACCTGGAAATTGGACCAGTTGGGGTCCGTACCACCATCCCAGCGCTGACGCCGGCCCAGCACAGCCCGCCGCCCCCACGTGTCGCCCGTGCTGGCATTGTTGTACTTGGTGGCACCGTTGGCGGTATTCGGCGCGAAGATCCGGGGCTGCAGGCTTGTGCCGTAGCGGCTGTTCACATCGGCCAGAGCCGCCTGGATCGCATCGGAGGACAGTTGCAGGCGACGCAACCAGTTGGCCACCGGATCGATCGTGCCGCTGGGCCAGCTCCAGTTATTGGGTTCGTTGAAGATGCCGTAGCGCTCGATGCCATAGTCGCGGCCGAGCAGAAAAGCCTGGGCGTAGTAGTGCTGCCACAGCTCCCAGGCATTGGCCCAGTCGCCACTATCGGCCAGGGGAAAACGGCTGGGGCTGGCGGTGATATTGGCCAGGATGCTCACGCCCTGCTGACGCAGTTCTGCGAAGGCGTGGGCGATCGTGAAGCGGTTGGTGTCCCCCACCGCGTTCTGATAACGCTCCAGGAAGGCGTTCCAGTTCACATATTGCGGATCCAGCGGCGCGCTGCTGCTGGCGGCATTGGCCCGCAGGGCCAAACGGCGGCTGGTGAAGCCGCTGCCGCTGCTCACCCCGTCGCCGAGGCTGCCGAGGTCATCGCTCGGCTCGATCTCAGAGGGGCTGAGAAAGGCGCGTGCCGCTCTGGCGCCGGTGTAACGCCACCAGTCGGCGCTGTTGGAGCCGGCCATGAAGTGGGCCAGGTTGTAGCCCAGCAGCAGCGGCGTCGTGCCGGCGCTGCCGGCCTGCACAGTGATCGTGGGCATGGCCGGAGCCTGCTGCGGGCAATCGTCCCAAGGTAGGCAGCCTCAGAAGACCGGCTCAGGCCTCGTCATCGTCGACCCAGGTGCTGGCCACATGCAGCTCCTGCAGCTGCCCCGCGGCCACCCCGGCCGGTGCTGCCGTCATCAGGCAACGGGCCTGCTGCGTTTTCGGGAAGGCGATCGTGTCGCGGATCGATTCCTCACCGGCCAGCAGCATCACCATCCGATCGAGGCCGAAGGCCAGACCGCCGTGGGGCGGGGCGCCCATGTCGAGCGCTTCCATCAGGAAGCCGAACTGCTGGTTGGCTTCTTCCAGCGGCAGGCCGATCGTCTGCAGCACCTGGCGCTGCAGGGCGGAATCGTGGATGCGCAGCGAACCGCCACCCAGCTCCAGGCCATTGAGCACCAGGTCGTAGGCCTGGGCGCGGGCGCTGGGCAGGGTGGCAGCCCAGGCGGCCGGATCGTCGCCGAGATCCTGGCGGTTGGGAGCGCAGAAGGGATGGTGCAGCGCCTCAAGGCGGTTCTCGCCGGCGTTGAACTCGAACATCGGGAAATCCACCACCCAGAGGAAGTTCCAGGTGTCGTTATCGCGGTCGGCCGGCACCAGGCCCAGTTCGCGGGCCAGGAACTGCCGCACCCGATCGAGCGCCTTGTTCACGGTGGCGGTGTCGCCGGCGCCGAACAGCAGCAGCGTGCCGGGGGTGGCGCCGGTGCGCGCCAGCAGCTCCGCCTTCTTCTCCTCGCTGAGGTTGTCTTTGATGGCGCCGATCGTGTCGATCTCGCCGTTCTCACGCACACGGATGAAGGCCAGGCCGCCGGCACCGGCCTTCTGGGCCTCGCTGAACACATCACCGCCGGGCTTGATGCGCACGTTGGAGAGGGCCTCATTGCCACCGGGCACCGGCAGCACCTTCACCGAGCCGCCGGCCGCCACCGCGCCGGAGAACACCTTGAAGCCCATGTCGGCCACCAGGTCGGAGACGTTCACCAGCTCCATGCCGTAGCGGGTGTCGGGCCGATCGGTGCCGTAACGCTCCATGGCGTCGTGCCAGGTGATCCGCGGGAAGGGGCGCGGCAGCTCCACCCCTTTCACCGCCTGCCAAATCGAGGCGATCAGCCCTTCGTTGAGCGCCAGGATCTGCTCCTGATCCATGAAGCTCATCTCGATATCCAGCTGGGTGAATTCCGGCTGGCGATCGGCGCGCAGATCCTCATCGCGGAAGCAGCGGGCCACCTGGTAGTAGCGCTCGATGCCGCCCACCATCAGCAGCTGCTTGAACAGCTGCGGTGACTGGGGCAGGGCGAACCACTCGCCGCCGCACACCCGGCTCGGCACCAGATAGTCGCGGGCGCCTTCGGGGGTGGAGCGGGTGAGCACCGGCGTTTCCACCTCGATGAAGCCCTGATCTTCCAGGAAGCGACGGGCCGCCTGGATCGTGCGGGCCCGCAGGCGCAGGTTGCCGTTCATGCGCTCGCGGCGCAGATCGAGGTAGCGGTGGCGCAGGCGCAGCTCCTCGCGGGTGTTCTCCTCGTCGTGCACCGACACCGGGAAGGGGAGGGTGCCCTTCACCTCATTGAGCACCGTCAGACCGCTGGCGAGCACCTCGATGGCGCCGGTGGCCAGCCGTTCATTCAGCGATTCGGCCGGCCGCGGCCGCACCCGACCGTTCACCTGCAGCACCGTCTCATGGCGCAGGTGCTCGGCCACGGCGAAGGCCGCGGCGCCGAGATCCGGATCGACCGTGATCTGCACGGTGCCGCTGCGGTCACGCAGGTCGATGAAGATCACGCCGCCGTGGTCGCGGCGCCGATCCACCCAGCCGCACAGCTGCACATCCTGGCCGGCGTGATCGGCACGCAGATCGCCGCACCCGTGGCTGCGCATGGTGAAAACCGCAAGCGAATCGGGGATTTTCCCATGGCGGCGCCTGCGGGTGGCGCGGGGTGGGGGGCAACCCGAGGCCGCGATCGCCGAGGGATGGCCAGCGGGCCGGGCTCCGCGGTGAGCCGGCCACAACCGGAAGGGCCTTCACACCACCACAGCCGGTACTGCATCGACCGCCACCGCCCCGTGTTGCGATGACCACGGATCGAGGGCGCCGGCAACGGAACGGGATTAAACCGCGACCGGTCAACTCTGATCTTTTTTTCCGTGAATCGTCGTCAACTATTGATCGGTTCTGCCATCGGTGCCGCCGGTGCTGCCGCCCTGCCTCTGGCCGGCGGGGCCCGCGCCGCGGGAGCGATGAGCCATGAACTGCAGGAAAGCCTGCAGGCCTGCACACCCGCCGATGCGCTGAGCCGCCTGCAGGAGGGCAATGCCCGCTTTGCCAAGGCCTGGGGCAGCACCAGCGGCATCGGCACACCGCAGCAGCGGATGTCAAAGCTGAACTTGATTACCCAGCTCGCTCCGCGAACGGCAAGCCACGGGGCTAGACTGGTACGCAAATGCCAGTCCGGTCATGGCTCGTAGCGCGATCCAGTTCCAGAAAGGTCT
>JBJTQH010000034.1:0-8274 GCA_046075505.1 Cyanobium sp.
TAATGCTATTAGCCCGAATTAACCTCATTCGGTTTGAGCGCCTTGCCAACATTGAATATCGGCTAATTGATTCGTTGCAACATATTCCTGATACAGACTTATACGATGTCATGGCGTGCTGGTGGTCAACCATCTGCCTCTGGAGACCTATATCAGCTCGGTGGTCGGGGGTGAGATGCCCAGTCACTGGAATCCCGAGGCCCTGCGGGCCCAGGCGGTGGCGGCCCGCTCCTACGCCATGGCTCATATGGCCCGACCCGCCCATGCCCACTGGCATCTCGGGGACACCACCCGCTGGCAGAACTATGAAGGTCTGCGTGCCGTCAACGCGGCCACCCGCCAGGCCACCAGCAGCACCAGCGGCATCATCCTGAGCTATCAGGGCGGCATTGTGGAGAGTCTTTATGCCGCCACCCAGCAGATCGTCGATGAAGCCCATTCCCACCTTGGGGCCAGCATGAGCCAGACCGGGGCCCAGGAGCTGGCAGCCCAGGGACTGCGCTTCAACGAGATCCTGGGTCGCTATTACCAGGGGGCCTCCCTGGCCCGGTTGCAGGCCGGTGCGCGCTGAGCACCACTGGCGCCGGGCCCTGGAGGTCTCCGACCAGGCCCTCCGCCAGAACGCCCTGGTACCGCTCCGCACCCAGCTGCTCAGCGTGCCAGAGCTGGAGCCCTTTGTCCTGCGCGAACTCGTCTCGCGTCCCCCGCGCCATCTCGGTGCCGCCGGACCCCGCCCCAACCCGTTTCTGCCCTGGGATCCCCCCCTGGAGGTGGCGAGGCTGGCCACGGGTCATGTGCTGCTGCTCAATAAGTACCCGGTGCAGGAGGCCCACCTGCTGGTGATCAGCAGCGACTGGCAACCGCAGAGCGGCTGGCTGCGCTCCCTCGACTGGCAGGCGGTGGCCGAGGTGGCGACCGATACCGGTGGGCTGTGGTTCTTCAACAGCAGTGCCACCGCCGGGGCCAGCCAGCCCCATCGCCATCTGCAGCTGCTGCCGCGCCGGCCGGATCAGAGCAGTTGCCCGCTGGCGCCGCTGCTGATCGATCAGCTGGCGGAGCGGCAGCCACCATGGCCGTGGGCCTATCGGCTCAGCCGCCGCCGGGATCCCGCCGGCGGCGGCGATCTGCCGGAGCTCTACCACCGCCATTGCCAGGATCTGGGCCTGGGATCGCCCGCCGAGGATGGGGCGCCCCGCTGGGCCTACAACCTGCTGTTCGACGACCAGTGGTTCGTCACGGTGCGGCGCGAGCGGGAGCATCAGGCGGGCTTCAGCATCAACGGTCTCGGCTTCGCCGGCTACCTGCTCAGCACCGCTGGCTCCGACCGCGACTGGTTGTCGCAGCACGGTCCCTGGGCCTTGCTGCAGGCGGTGGCCAGCCCCCGTTCCGTGATTCCACGGTTGCGGACCCTGGATTGATCGGGCCTCTGTGAAAGGAGAGAGACCGGCACCGCTGGTTTCGATCCAGAACATCCCGACCATGACCCGTTCCATCCCCCAAGCCGAGGCCGCCAGCTGCCCTGCCGAGGCACCTCGCCACCGCCGCCACACCCCAGCGCTCTCCCTGGCGATCCGACAGCGCAACCAGCGGGTCGAGCGCTATCGCGATCTGGTGCGACCTGTGGCGATGCACTACGCCCAATGCTGCTCCGAGACCCGGGAGGATCTGATCCAGGTCGGTCTGCTCGGTCTGATCCGGGCGGCAGAGCTGTATCGCCACGACATGGGCACACCGTTCGAGGCCTTCGCCCGACCCCACATCCGCGGAGCGATCCTGCACTATCTGCGGGATGACGCCCCAAGCGTGCGGTTGCCGCGGCGGCAGGCGGAACGGCAGGAGCGACTCCTCAGGCTGGAGCGGCACAACGCGGCCCAGGGGATGGGTGACGCCGATCTGCAGGGCCGGCTCGGCATCGAGGCGGAGCAGTGGCGCCTGCTGATGCAGTACCGCCGTCTCAATCGGCCGCTGCCCCTCGAGGATCAGCCCCTGGAGGAGCTGGCGGCTCCGGAGTGCCAGGAGCAGGAGGAACGGCTCGTGCCCGTCGCCGTGCTGCTGAAGCGGCTGGACCCCCGCCAGCGTCAGGTGGTGCGCCAGGTGGTCCTGGCGGGCTGGAGCTACCGCAAGCTGGCGAGCGAAATGAAGATCAGCCCAATGACCGTGCAGCGGTTGCTGCATCGCGGTCTGGAGCGGCTGCGTCAGCAGCTGGAGGAACAGCCGCTCAGGGCGTCCCGGAGGGGGAGTCGCGCTGAATCTGGTGTTCCAGCGTGCTGATCGCCGCCTGGAGAGCCGCCAGTTGTCGCTCCAGGCCATCCCGCCAAAAGGTGAGCATTTGGAGCTTGCGCTGCTGGTGCCTGCGGCGGAATTCGAGGGGATCGGCGGGGCCACTGCAGCATCCCAGCGGTGGCATCATGGTGGAATCTGCGTCACCCGCAGGTTCTAGCTACTGGCACGCTTCTACCGGGAGCTGGTCCGGATTCAACTCGGCAGACGCTGCACTGCTGAAGCCCCACGTCCGCCGCTCCCATGGCGAGGGGCCCCCTCCCGTCCCAGGCCCCTCCACCAGGCTGGGTCCACCGCCTCCAGGCAGCGAGCGCAGCCCGACTCCCCTTCTCCCCCGGACAGCCGCGGGGCCAGCCCTGTCCCCCGCCTCCAGACGGTTTGCTTTCGGTCAGTCCCTCGCTTCTGCCCACCGCCGTGGCGGCGACGCTGGTGGCGGTGAACGTCCCCCTGGTCGCTCCCGCCGCCCAGGCCTATGTGGCGCTGATGACCGGTCAGCGGGCCCGCCCACTGCAGGGTGTGTTCAACAACGTGCCGGTGCTGCATTCCAACCAGCCCGAGGAGGTGGAGGGACCTGGCATCCTGATCAGCACCGAATCCGGGGTGAACTACGCCAGCGAAACGCGTCAGCCACTGGCCAATGCCGCCTACACCTTCAATGGTGAGTTCGGCATGCATCTCCATCACAAGTACTTTCCTCCCTATCGCCGTTCGATCAATCCCAACGAGCGGCGCACGGAACTGACCCTGGCCGCGATTCTGATCAATCCCGGCACGCGGCCTGTGCACATCCGCTTTGCCAAAGGAGCGGTACGCAACAGTTTCGAAGCCCCTTATCTCGCCAATAACCTGCTCGGGGTCAAGCCGCTCGGCCCCCGCCCCTGGAACACCGGACCCGGTGATGCCACGGCGGTGCAGATGCTGCGTGGCCGGCTGGATTCGCGCCTGAGCGACGAGATCACGATTCCGCCCCGCAGCCGCATCGTGCTGTTTCAGACAGCGCTTCCCGCCCTGGGAATCGCCAATGCCCTGCTGCGGGGGCACAGCGATGGACCGTTCCAGATCGCGGTGGTGGCCGCCAGGAATCCAAACAGCGATGCCGATATTCTCGCCGTGCTGGACAGCCGCACGCTGGCCCCCGGCCGGGTGTACCTGAACCGCATCCATGAGATCCACAACCGTCGTGTCTTCTCCCGGGTGGGGGGTGTGGCCCTCGGAGATGAATACCGAGCAACGCTCACCCATGATCTGACCAGCCAGGGCGCTCTGCATGTGCCGTTCACCAGCACACCGCGCCATCACTTCGGCACCCATGAGAATCAGGTCAATCCCCTCGCCACCCGGATGCTCGATTCCTCGCTCGACAACATCGGCACCTACGGCGTGCGTTTTGATGTCGACCTCAATCTCAAGGGCAATGGCCCCTATGAGCTGGTGATCAGCCACCCGGCCACCACCAGCGGTCGAGATTTTGTCGCCTTTCGTGGATCGCTGCAGATCCGCACCGAGGAGGGCCTCCAGGAAGTCCATGTCGGTCTCCGCTCCGGCCATAGCCTCTCCCTGGCGGCATTGAACCTCACTCCCGGCCGCATCCATCCGGTGCGGGTGAGCATGGTGTACCCCGCCGATGCCACCCCTGGCCATCTGCTCAGCGTCGTTCCGGCGACCCAGCTGGCCCAGCTGCAGGAGCGGGAGCGGCGGGTGGCCCTGGCCCGCAGTGGTGCGACACCCCAGGTCACTCCTGATGCCCCGCCGCAGCCGCCACCGGCGGCGCCCCTGCCGGCAGCTCCCCCCTATGCGGCTGCCCGCGACACCCCGTTGATCCCACCTGCGCTGGTCCGAACACCGGAGCCACCGCCATGGTCCGATCCGGCGGTGGTGCTTCCGGTGCCGGGCCAGGGCAACAACGGCGTGATCGAGCGCTACCGCGATGCGATCGAAGCGCAGCAGCAACTGATGCGGGGCTGGACCCAGCCATGAGCACATCCGACAGCTGAGGAGGGCCGAACGCGGTGGATGACGGGGCAACCCGCAACTGGAAGCGCACCAGCATCGAGCTGCCGACATCGATGATCGAGCAGCTGGAGCTGCTGCGACGCGAATGGGGCCTGCGCCATCGCGGCGCGGTGCTGGAGCGTCTGCTGCTGCAGATCTTCGATGGGGATGGCGAAGATGAACCCCTGCCCGAACATCTGCAGGCGGCCACCGGTGTACGGGCCAGCGAGGCCCAGCTCGATGATCAGGTGGCTCTGGTGCTGTCAGGGCGCGGGGCCCTGGAGAGTCTCGAGGCTGCCCCCCCGGTCGAAGCGACGGGCCGCAGCAGCGGCGTGGAACGGGAGGATCCGGGCCGGCGCGGTGGCATCGACCTGCCCGGTTTTGTGCAGCGGCGCACCCGTGAGATCAAGCGGGGGCTGCGCGTGTCGGAGGCCGCGGGAGCACCGACGGCGATCCCGCCGTTGCAGCTCGCCCCTGAGGAGCTGCAACGCTGTCTGGCTGAAGCGCGGGATCACTGGCTGCAGCTGTATGAACACGCACCCAGTGCCACCGTGCTGGAGAGCGCGATGATCTGGCTGGCTCACGACATCTGGCCCCAGTCGGATCAGAGCGAGGGGCGGTTGTTCACCTGGAGTGCCGCCTGCCGGCTGATGCGTGAGTTCGCCCCCAGCTGGGACGACAGTGCCCCGAGCTTCGAGCGGGTGATGGTGGTGGCCGGTGTGCTGGAGGATCCCTTCAGTGCCTCCACCCTGGCCGTGCGTCTGCCGACCCTGATCCGACGCTTCGTGCAGCGGTTCCGGCGCCGCAGCCGCGGCACCTCCTTCCAGACCCTGGAGCACACGATGACCCTGCAGGGGGCGCTGAAGCTGCTGCAGCTGCCCACCCATCTGGGCCAGCGACTCACCCTCTCCCAGATCCGCGAGGCCTACCGCGAGATGGCCCTCAGCCACCACCCCGATGCCGGCGGCTCGGCCGAAGCGATGCGACGCATCAATGAGGCCTACCAGTTGCTCAAGGAGCTGTATCGCCAGCGCGATGAACCAATGACGCCCTGAGCCGTCTGGCGGGCAGGCCCACGCCGTAGCAGCCGGCGGCGACAAGGGGGCTCCGGTCTTTCGCAGGTGAAAGCACCCCTCTGACGGCCGGGCCGAACAGGCTCAGGCGAGTGATCGGCATCCCGTCGTGGCTCTGGAGTGTTCTCCATCCCCCGCTTCTGACCGCCTGGGCCGCGGCGGCTCCTACAGCCCGCCTGCGGTGCTGGCGGACGTGCAGCTGCTCGATCTGCTGGAGCTGAGTGGCTCCCAGCATGCGACCGCCGCCTTCCTGTCGATGCATCAATCCACGGTGAGCCGCAGCCTGCGGGTGCTGCAGGAGCAGCTGGCCCTGCAACCGGGCCGGCGATCGGCCGTCTGCCGTCAGGGCCGCAATCCCTGTCTCGATCTGCTGCGTCTGGCCAGCCGTGCCCACCGCGTCATGCAAGGCGTGCTGCGGATCGGCGCCGACCCGTTGCATCACCCGCTGCTCTCGGGGCTGGCGGGCTGCCTGCAGCCGGTGCCGCCGCGATTCCGCCGGGCCGAGCACTGGGCTGAGCTGGTGCGACTGGCGGTGCTCGATGCGGCGATCCTCGGAGCCGGAGGGCTGGAGACACCACCGATCCCGGGGCAATCGCCCAGCTGGGAGGGCCTGACGGTGGAACCGCTCGGGGTGCTGCCACTGCAGCTGGTGGCGCGTGCCGGCCTGCCCCGTGGTGTGCTGGTACCCCGGCGTGCGGTCGCACCGATGTGGCACCAGGAACTGGAACGCCGGGGCCTGCCGCTGGTGATTCAGCCTCGGGCAGCCCAGGAGACAGCGGCATGGCTGAAGCGGATCCGGGATCGGAATCTGGCGCTGCCGTTCTGTCCAGCCCTGGTGGGCCAGGCCTGGCTGCGCGCTCAGGGCCTGACGCCCCTGCCGGAGCTGTTCTGCTGGGCGCAACCGCTGTGGCTGCTGCTGCCGGCCGATCTGGAGCCGAGCGGCAACTCAAGCCGGATGTTGCGCCTGATCCGGCGGCGGGTGCACCGAGCGGCGGCCACACCCGCGGATCCGGACTGATCGCTCTCAGCGCACAAACAGCAGCTCCTGGTACGTGGGCAGAGGCCAGAGATCATCCTCCACCAGCACCTCCAGACCATCCACGGCCGTGCGGATCCGATCCATCAGAGGCAGCAGGGTGTCGGAGCAGTAGCGCAGGTGGGCCTGGGTGTCATGCGGGGGCTGGGCCAGGGCCAGGGTCTGCTCGAGGCTGGCGCAGTGCTGCAGCAGCTGCTGGTTGCGTGTGGCCATCTGGCTGGCCAGGCTGGAATCGGCAGGCAGGCCGAGCTCCTTCTGGTCGAGCAGCGAGCGGGAGAGACGATCGAGGCTTTCCATCACCACCGGATAGATCTGGGTGCGGGCCATGCGAAGCACCAGACGGGCCTCCACTTCAATGGCGAGGATGTACTGCTCGGCATAGACCTCAAAGCGACTCTCCAGTTCCACCGGTGTGAGCACGCCCTGGCGGGAGAACAGATCACGGATCTCCGGACGCTGCAGAACGGGCAGGGCATCGGCGCAGGTGCGCAGGTTCTCCAGACCCCGCTCCTCGACCGCGATGCGATGCCATTCGGCCGAATACCCGTCGCCCCCGAAGACGACGGCTCCATGGTCATCCATGGTGCGCCTGAGAACGGCGAAGGCGGCCTCTTCCAGAGGGGCGCCGCTGGCCAGTTGATCCTCCAGCTGGTCGGAGATCCACTGCAGGGAATCGGCCAGGATCGTGTTCAGCACCACCAGTGGGCCCGCCACCGACTGGCCGGAGCCGACGGCCCGGAACTCAAAGCGATTGCCGGTGAAGGCAAAGGGCGAGGTGCGGTTGCGATCGCCGGGGTCGCGATTCAGATCGGGCAGGGTGTCCACCCCCAGGGACATCAGAGCCGCCTGAGCTGAGCCTTCCAGGCGGCCGCTGCGGATCTGGTTGTAAATGTCCTCCAGCTGGCTGCCGAGGTACAACGAAATGATCGCCGGTGGCGCCTCGTTGGCTCCGAGGCGATGGTCGTTGCTGGCGGTGGCGATCACGGCACGCATCAAGGGCCCGTAGCGATGCACGCCGCGGATCACCGCTCCGCAGAAGAGCAGAAACTGCAGATTGGCATGGGGCGTGGAGCCGGGATCGAGCAGATTGCCCTGGGTGGCGTTGCCGAGCGACCAGTTGACATGCTTGCCGCTGCCATTGACTCCGGCAAATGGCTTTTCGTGCAGCAGGCAGGTGAAGCCGTGCTTCCTGGCGGTGCTGCGCAGCACCGTCATCGTCAGCTGCTGGTGATCGGTGGCCACATTGGCAGCCTCGAAGAAAGGCGCAATCTCAAACTGCCCGGGGGCGACCTCGTTGTGTCGGGTTTTGGCAGGGATGCCGAGCCGATAAAGCTGCAGCTCCACATCCTGCATGAACAGCTGCACCCGTTCCGGAATCGCCCCGAAATAGTGATCGTCAAACTGCTGTCCTTTGGCTGGTGCGGCACCGAAGAGGGTGCGGCCCGCCAGCTGCAGGTCGGGCCGGAGCATCGCGAATGCCGAATCGATCAGGAAATACTCCTGCTCGGCTCCGCAGCTGGAATGGATCGGGGCGATCTCGCGCTCCCCCAGCAGCTGCAGCAGCCGGCGGGCCTGGCGGTTCAGGGCGGCGTTGGAGCGCAACAGGGGCGTTTTCTTGTCGAGGGCTTCCCCCGTCCAGCTCACGAAGACGGTGGGGATGCAGAGGGTGACGCCATTGGCCGTGCGCAGCAGCCAGGCGGGGCTGGTGACGTCCCAGGCGGTGTAGCCACGCGCCTCAAAGGTGGTGCGCAAACCCTGACTGACGGACACAAGTCCCAGAAGCGCTGCGGCAGAACGAGTCTCAGGTCATTGGGTGGGCAGGGAGCCGTGAGAGGCTGGGGTTATCACACCAAGCCAATCTCTCGTGGCATCCCATACCCAGCTCCATGGTGA